>JAGBXW010000016.1 GCA_017629095.1 Treponema sp.
ACCAGCTACAGCGACGATTACCTGTACCACATGCCCAGCGATCCCCATCAGCTGGTGAACGTGGTGGCAGATCCTGCCCATAGCCAGGCAAAGGCTCAGCTGAGAAAGAGCCTTTTGGACTGGATTAAGGATGTAGAGGGTATAACAGCTACTATACAAGACTAGTGATTTAGACCCATGAGCCAAGCTACAACACAACCTCGAAACATTACAGTACTGGTAAAACCAGCCTCTGCAGCCTGCAACCTTCATTGCAGCTATTGCTTTTATCTTGAAACAGCCTGTAACCGCCAGCAGGGAAACCGTGGCATTATGGGGCAAGAAGTGATGGAAGCTCTAATTGCCACCACCATGGACTTTGCTACAGGCGGTACCGTTACCTACCTGTTTCAAGGAGGAGAGCCACTGCTGGCAGGCCTCGATTTCTTTAAAGAATTTGTAGAGTTGGTTCAACAACAGCAGCAAAGGCAAGAACAACAGAATACATTTCCTGCCAGCAAGGCCTGCTACATGGTGCAGACCAACGGAACCCTCATTAGCCATGACTTCTGTCAATTCTTTATAGAACATGAATTTATCCTAGGAGTTTCCCTAGACGGCCCTCCAGAAATCCACAATCTTCATCGCCGGTATCCATCTTCTACCTCCACACAAGACAGTCACAGTCAGGTGATGGAAGCTCTCCGGCTACTGAGATCATACGAGATTCCCTTTTCGGTGCTTTCCGTTGTTACCAGAGCCTGGGCTGGCAAGGAAGAGGAGATTTATCGCTGGTTCCAGAGTTACCACTTGAATCAGCTACAATTCATCTATTGTATTCCGCCAGATGCTTTGGACACTACCTTTTGCCTTACCAACCAAGAATACAGCCAGCTGAACAAGATCTTCTTTCGGCTGTATTGGCAGGATCTTTGCCAAGGAAATGAAATTTCTATTCGGTTTTACGACAACCTTCTTGCCATGCTCCAAGGAAGAATGCCAGAGCAATGCGGTATGCTGGGCTACTGCCCCGCAACCATTACGGTGGAAGCAGACGGTAGCCTCTACCCCTGTGACTTTTATTGTAGCGACAGGTGGTACATTGGAAATATCAAGGAAATGGGCTTAAAGGAGCTTTTTTATCATCCTGTTATGCAGGAATTTCTTATTTCCTCCCAAAAACGGGAAGAAGAATGTACCACCTGCCCCGTTCTAGGACTTTGTCGTGGTGGATGCCGCCGAGAGCGTGATAAGGATGGCTCCCTGACACTGCACAAGCATTGTCAGGGCAGAAAGGAATTTTTAAGTTATCTTCTTACTACAGTACAAATCGGCCGATTTGAGACTTAACGGTCTGAACACCCTGTTCCGTAGTCTTACTGAGGGACACAACATTACCTACTGCATCTCCAATTTCTTCCGCACTGGAAGTCATCTTGTACATGGAATCGTTGATCTCATCGGTAATTGCCACCAAGTCAGCAGTCTTGGCCAAAATACTTTGACTACCTAAGGCCATCTGAGCAGCACTGGAACGAACCTCATCATTCAGACGATGGATGGTTGCAAAGGAGTTGTGGACACGGCGATTTCCTTCGCTTTGGTGATCCATTACATCCCGTACAATACGTAGTTCATTATCAAGCACGGAGATAGCATTTCGCACATCTCCAAAGGCCTGGCTCAAGGTCTGGGAAGTGTCTACTACATCGGTAATAGAAGTGACAAGCTCCTTCAAGGCAGTAGAAATTGATTTAGACTGGGCAGAAGAGTTTACCGCCAGCTTTCTAATTTCACCAGCAACAACGGCAAATCCCCGTCCAGCTTCTCCTGCGTGGGCTGCCTCAATGGCGGCATTCATGGCTAAGAGGTTTGTTTGAGCGGCAATATTGTCAATGACATCGTTTGCCTCGGACATGCTACGAGACTTGCCAGAAATATCCATAACCTTAGCTTGAACATCGGCAATCTTCTGGAACCCAATCTCGGACACACGAGCAAGGTTTTCAAACTCAGCAGTACTGCGAGACAGAGCATCGGTAACAGACTGAATGTTTGACAACATCTGTTCCACAGAAGCAACACTGTCGTTTACGCTAGATGTTTGCTCTTCGATAATGTGATTCAAGCTAGAAACCTTGCTTCCAATATCTTGAATAGTATTTGAAACATCGGATACAGCAGAAGACTGGGTGTGCATCTGATCCTGCACAATGGTAATGGCACCATTAATCTTATCCAAGGCCCCCTGGGCTCTATCCATACTGGAGGTAAGTCCACGGCTCGTTACAGACAAACTTACAACTGACTTTTTCACGGTGGAGATAATTTTATGCAAGGAAGCAATAAACACGTTAAAATGTTCCGCCACCATACCAATTTCATCCTTGGAGGCCACCTCTAGCTTAACCCGCAAATCTCCCTCACCAGCGGCAATCTCATCAAGGGCCTTGGCCACAGTACCCAAGGGACGAACAGAACGAATCATCCAGACAAAGGCCAGCACACCTAAAATTCCTGATAAAATCGTAATCAAGGTCATAAGCTGCTGGAAGCTATTGGAACGTTGAATCAAATAACTGGTAATTGCTTGGTTATTATCTTCTTGATAGTCAATATACACATTGATTTTATCTAGCCACTTTTGGAATTCAGGACGAGCTGTGGCCATCAGAATACGATAGGCTTCATCACGCTTACCTTGATTTACCAAGGAAATAATATCTTCAATGAAGGGGGTGAGAAATACCTTAGACTGGTTGATTTCAGAAATCATATCCTTTTCACCTTGCCCAATGGCCTTATCACGAGCCACCATCTGATTTAATAATCGCTCTGACTCAAGATAAAATTGTTCTAATTCCTCTATTTCTGAAAGAACGACTTTTCGGTCGCTGACATTCCCTAGCAAAACATAGTCACGGACACGGATAGATCTATCATGAACACTACCACGGAAATTAATGGCATACCGCTGCTTTACAGAATTTACTTCAGTCATCTCTCTTAGCTGCTGATTAACTTCTCTCATGCGGACAACACCAATAACATTAATCAATAAAAGAGCCAAAAGCCCTCCACCTACAGTGATGGTTATCCTTGTTCTGATGCTCATTTTCATACATCTATCCTCAATATTGATTACTGCAATCTTATTCAATTGCTTTGATTTAATATCTTACTATATGATTAAAAAACAAAATGCTCAAGTAGAGTACACCATTTACCTCAAGTTTCTCTGTTTTCATAAATTTTTTCTTTGCCCATTCACCCTTGGACTTTCCCTTTTTTTCCGCTATAATCAAGTCATGTTCAATAGCCTTACCGGAACCATCACCGCAAAGTTCCCCCAATGCCTGTACGTGGAAACAGGGGGGATTGAATGGGACATTGCCGTTCCTGATTCCAGCTTGGACTCATTTCCTCCAGTGGGAAGTCAGGGCAAGGTTTTTACCTGGCTTTTACATCGAGAAGACTCCATGAAGCTTTTTGGCTTTGCCTCTGCCCAGGAGCGAAGTCTCTTTCTTGACTTGCTAAAGGTTGACGGGGTTGGAGCTAAGG
Source organism: Treponema sp. (assembly GCA_017629095.1). Taxonomy (GTDB): domain Bacteria; phylum Spirochaetota; class Spirochaetia; order Treponematales; family Treponemataceae; genus Treponema_F. The sequence continues at coordinate 3,541 of JAGBXW010000016.1, forward strand.
GAGCATTGAAAATCATGTCAGGCATTTCTCCCCAGCAGCTTTCCCAAGCACTAGATAGCGAGGATCTTGCCCAGCTGGAGCGACTTCCTGGCGTAGGGAAAAAAACTGCCCAAAAGATGATGCTGGCTTTGAAGGGAAAACTGAGTTTTGGAGAGCCTGCTTCTTCTCGGCAGACAGCAGCCACCTCTCGCTGGCAGGATGTAGTGCAGGCTTTATCAGACATGGGCTATGACAAGCGGGACTGTGAGGCAGTGCTGACTCGTCTGGAACAGGAGCTTGCCCAGGAATTACAGGGTAAGATTCCCAGCCAGCAGGAAGAGCTTTTGTTCCGCAAAGCCATTGTGGAGCTGGCATAATCCAGATTAAAGTAAGGAAGCCATGAACGAGATTGTACGAGCAAACATCCCCTTGGAAGAGGATTCCCAGAATATAAACCTACGGCCTCAGTTTCTCAATGAGTTTTTAGGACAGAAGATGGTAAAGGAAAATCTTGCCGTCTGTATTGAAGCTGCCAAAAGCCGTGGAGAAGCCATGGATCACCTCTTTCTCATTGGACCTCCAGGCCTAGGAAAAACTACTCTAGCCCAGATTACCGCACAGGAATTGGGAGCCGAGTTCAAGGTAACCAGTGCCCCAGCTCTGGAAAAACCCAAGGACTTGGCGGGCATTCTTTCTACCATTACCGAAGGCACAGTTTTCTTCATCGATGAGATTCACCGCCTAAAGCCCGCCATTGAAGAAATGCTCTACATTGCCATGGAAGACTACGAGCTCGACTGGATTATTGGCCAGGGAGCTGCAGCCCGTACCGTCCGCATTCCCATTCCTCGCTTTACTCTGGTGGGAGCCACCACCAAGGCAGGCATGGTTTCTAGCCCCCTTATTAGCCGCTTTGGCATTGTACAGCGATTTAGCTTTTACTCCCCAGAAGAGCTTGCTGCAATTATAAAGCGATCTGCCAATATCCTAGAGGTAAATATCCATCAGGATGCAGCCTTACTGATGGCAGGTTGCTCTCGAGGAACGCCTCGTGTGGCAAACCGAGTACTCAGGCGAATCAGAGACTTTGCCCAGGTACTGGGAGGCAAAACCACGAATCCTGCTGACGGCCCTTACAGCTGCACCATTACCAAGGAAATTGCAGAGTTGGGGCTTCAGCGTCTGGAAATTGATTCCCTTGGGCTGGAGCGTTACGACAGGGAAATTCTCCTTTCCATTGTCCAGAACTTTGGCGGGGGGCCTGTGGGAGCTGAAACCTTGGCCATTTCCATTGGGGAATCCATGGATACACTGGAAGATTACTACGAACCATATTTGATTCAATGTGGCCTTTTGCAACGGACTCCCCGTGGCCGCATTGTTACAGAAAAAACATACCAACATCTTGGAGTACAGGGACGATACCATGCTGACGAAAGACTTTTATTTTGATTTGCCACCAGAACTTGTGGCCCAACATCCACCTCAGGTACGGGGCCAAGACAGGCTCATGCTCCTTGATAGAGCCACAGGACAGGTGGCCCATCATCAGATGGCAGATCTCCCCAGTCTCATACCCTCCAATGCCTTAATGGTGTTTAACAACTCCAAGGTACGTCGCTCCCGCGTTTACGGCATCAAGGACACCACTGGACGTCCCACGGAATTCCTTTTTCTCCAGCCATTACAACTGTCCCCAGAGGTTCCCCTACCAGCGGGAGCCTGCTGCTTTTGGAAAACCATGGTCAAAAACGCCAAGAAGCAAAAAAGCGGTCATCAGTATCAGTTTGCAGACGGAACGATAGCCACCATTGTAGCAAATCCTTCTGATGCAGGCACAGAATTCCGCACCCTTGCCTTTTCCTTTCCCATTACCGAGGACTGGTTCGAGGCTAACGGTCACATTCCCTTGCCACCCTACATTCGGCGGGAAGACACAGCAGAAGACAGTCAACGCTACCAAAACGTCTATGCCACAGAAACGGGCTCTGCCGCCTGTCCCACCGCTGGACTTCACTTTACCACGGAAATGCTAGAAAACCTGGATGGGCTGGGTATACAGAAGGCCTGGGTGACCCTTCACGTGGGATTGGGAACCTTTTTGCCTGTGCGAGCAGAGCGACTAGAAGACCATGCCATGCACTACGAAACCTATTCTGTAAGTCCCCAAACTGCCCAAGCTGTCAATGAGGCAAAGGCCGAAGGGCGACCTATTCTAGCTGTAGGCACCACCTCTGTGCGCACCTTGGAGTCAGCCTGGAACACCGAAACCCAGCAGCTGGAATCTGGCACAAAATCCACCAATATCTTCATTTATCCTGGCTACCAGTTTAAAGTGGTGGACAAGCTTTTTACCAACTTCCACACACCTGAATCCACCTTGCTGATGCTAGTAAGTGCCTTTGCCGGCAAGGACAGCATTATGGCAGCATATAAAGAGGCGGTGGAACAACAGTACCGATTCTTTTCCTACGGGGATGCCATGTTGATTTTGTAATGTACGGAGGTCGGAAAGGTACACTTCCATAACTAAAGTTTTCTGAAGGTGGTATTTGGAAAACTGTTAAGACAACACAAAACAACCTCACCATTGTAACAAACTATTTTCACCTTCCATACTTTTTCTTGATTTTGTTGGGATAAAAGATAGTTTTTTTTAAGCTAATGGGTTATAATATTCGTTTATGGAGAGAATTACATTATTACAATATCTCACAGCCCTGCAAGGGGCTCTACGGGCAATCGTATTTCTTTGTGCCCTACTTCTTATTATTTTATGTGTTAATAAACAATCCCATATTCCTGCATTTAAATATTTTTTGTACTTTGTCATTGCCATGGGACTATGGGGCTTCTTTGGAAGCATTTTTTTCATCTACCCAGAAGATACTATTCTTCCTTATATTAGCCCCTTTATATATGCCGCTATGTCTTTTAGTGGTCCAGCCTTTATGCGATTCTGTTTTTCATACGTTTTTCCTCACAAAAAAACTGTAATAAAATCCTTACAATGGATTTTTATCTTTCCCTGTATTTTTTCGCTTTTTGTTTTACTGCCACCCTTGCAGAAATATTCCATCATCTTTACTAATGAAATCATCTATATTCCCTACAGAGATATCCTTGAACAATACGGTTTTCTCTTTTATGCCTACATTGTTTATAGTTACGGTACTGCATTAATCGGAAGTGCAGTCCTTCTGTACAAGGTAATTAAATACCCTCGCGAAGCCACCATGGGAAGCAAATTAGCAATTGTGGCATCCTTACTTTTCATTGGGCAGAATATGCTTGTATCTTTTTACGAGCACAATAACTTCTTTTTCTGGATACCACCTATTATCGTTACCATCTGTATGGTGCTTTTATTCTTTACCCTCTACTACGACACCTCAGAACAAATTATTGTACAAGGTCAATCTGCATTACTGGAAACCATCCCCTTTCCTGTCTTCATTTTGAACAAGAACAATATTATCATCCACTTTAATAAAACAGGAAAAGAATTTATCGCATCCATCAAGAATAAAGAAAGTTATTTTTTCAAGAAAAAGGATTTGCTTCATCAATTTACTATTTTTGAAACAGATCCCTCACAACAAGAATCTCAGAATCATGATTCTAATAAAATCCTCCAACGTAAAGATGATAAAACCTTGTTCTTCCTGCAAGAACATGAAATTACCCATGAAGAAAATCATAAAAATCAGGGAGATATCATGATGATGTTCCCCCTCACATCAATACAGGCCTTCTTTACCACCTTGGAAAACAAGGCATTCCGGGATTCCCTGTGCCAGTGCTACAACCGCCATTTCTTGGAATTAAAGCTGAACCAGCAAATTTCCCCAGAAATTTTCCCAATTTCCCTGATGATGTGTGACTTGGATAATCTAAAAAAAATCAATGATTGTTTGGGACATACAAAAGGAGATGAGTACATTCTCACTTGTTACAATGAGATTTGTAGACACATCAAAAAAGAGAGCCTCGTTTTCCGTCTGGGGGGTGATGAATTCTTAGTAATTCTTCATAAAACCACTCTTGAAGCAGCCCAGACCATTGCCCAAAATATTGAGGCAAAGGTAGCACAACACCAGAATTTTGATCCATACACAGCAGGTATTTCCATTGGCGTTAGTACAGCCCCCTCTCCCAGCACCCCCTTTGCTGATTGTCTCACACTGGCTGACGAAGAGATGTATAAAATAAAGGCAAAACACAAGGAACATCTCTAATGAATGCCTCTGAATCTTCGTTAAGTTACATTACCCTCCTCTTTGGCATGACACGACTGTTGGTGGCATTTTATGCCTTTATTCTAGTAGGAATCAAAAGACAAAGAGCTGTTCATTTACCCTTTCAAGGATATCAACGGGCCTTTATCTTCTTTTTAGGTCTATGGGAACTGTCAAAAGCCATTCAGTTTTTGTATCCTGGAACAGAATGGTTGCCACGGTTTTACGCTTGGGGATACGTAGCAGTTCCTTTTACAAGCCTCACCTATTTTTACTTTTGTTTTAGCTACACCTTTCCACAAAAAAAGCATTTGATGAAATACTTGTTGTGGCTCATGGTGATTCCTTTAATCACTGCCACCTTTACTCTCGTTCCATATTACAATAAATATTTCATTATTTTTACATCTGAACTCATCTACTTACCATATCGTGATATAATCATGATTTATCAACCCTGGTTTTATGTTCATTCTATTTATAGTTATCTTCTGGTTTTAATTGGAATCTTTTGTCTCATCATCAAGATAAAATATCCTTCCAATCAGAATAGAAAATTTTGCATTTATGCCATTATTGCCACAGTATTATTCATCATGCAAAATATATACCTTACCTTTATCAAGGCAGATGGAGCAATCTGGTTTATTCCCATAATGGCGACTGCAGTTATCACCTTTTTCTTCCTGATTGTCTATGCAGACGAAGGAGAAATCATCGTCAACAAGGGACAAGAAAAGCTCTTGAAGGCCATGCTCTTTCCTATTTTCTTCCTCAACAAGGATGAAAACATAGTCTACGCCAATGAAGAAGCCTTTAGAATTTGTCCCAACATCTACAAGGATTTAGAATTCACAGACTCTTTGCAGGATATAATGGCACATTTTTCACCCTACTACATCGACACAAAGATTGCTCAAAACGAATTATTTTCAAGTGATACAAACATCATCCTTCAAAGCAAAGCTAACGGAAATATCTTCTATCTCCACAAACAGGAGATTTCCTTAAAAGGAAAAAAGCGTCAGGATGAAAAGGGCTCCATGCTGATGTTTGTGCCTATTTCTTCCATGCAGAACTTTTTCTCCACCTTGGAGGACAAGGCCTTTAGGGATCCCCTCTGTGGCTGCTACAATCGCCATTACCTAGAAATAAAACAGGCTGAATTCTCCGTGGAAAATGAGTCAGTACGAAAGCTCTTGCCCATTAGCTTTATCATGTGCGACATTGACGGCCTTAAAGTAGTAAACGATACCCACGGCCACGACAAGGGAAACGAATATATCACCCTCTGTCACCACATCATTCGCTCCTCCGTCCATGCTGAGGACTTTATTTTCCGGCTGGGGGGCGACGAATTTTTGGTGATTATGTCCAATACGGAACAGCAGGTTGCTCAGGAACGAGTTCTCGCCATCGAAGCAAAGATGCAGGAAATAAAGAAGGAATATAACACTAGCATTTCCCTTGGGTCTGCCACTGCAACAGAGCTTCCCATCGACTATCTTCAGCTCATTGGTGATGCCGACCAAGAGATGTACGTGAAAAAACGACAACGCAAAAACGAGGGGGTATAAACATGGACGAAATAATAAATCAAATAACTTCTTCTACTTCTACATTAAATTACATTACCTTCCTCTTAGGCATTACACAATTGCTAGAGACATTGTATTCTTTTTTTCTGGTGGGAATTAAAAGGCAAAGATCCATTTATTTACCTTTCCAAGGATATCAACGTACCTTTCTTTTCTTCTTTGGTCTCTGGTCATTGATACTGGCCCTGTATTATCTGTATCCTGGTATCGTTTTATTACCACGAATCTATTCTTTGGTGTATGTTGCCGTACCCTTTACCAGTCTTACATTTTTTTATTTCTGCTTTACCTACACCTTTCCACAAAAAATTCACTGGATGAAGTATTTACTGTGGCTCATGATCATTCCTCTCATAACAGCAACCCTCACTATAGTACCAGATTACAATAAATATTTTGTGGTGTTCACCACCAATCTTTCCTACATCCCCTACCGACACATTGAGGAAATTTATCAACCATGGTTTTATGTCCATTCTGCCTACAGTTATGCCTTAGTTTTAGTAGGAACAATTTTTCTGATAATAAAGGTAAAATACCCTTCTACTCAGAATAGAAAACTATGCATATATGCCATTATTGCCACAACATTATTCATCCTGCGAAACGTATACCTTACCTTCACCAAGTCGGATGCTGCAATTTGGTTTATGCCTATATTCTCCATTGCTATCACTACCCTCTTTTTCCTAGTTGTCTACGCAGATGAAGGAGAAGTTATCGTCAGCAAGGGACAGGAAAAGCTTATGAAGGCCATGCTCTTTCCTATTTTCTTCCTCAACAAGGATGAAAACATAGTCTACGCCAATGAAGAAGCCTTTAGAATTTGTCCCAACATCTACAAGGATTTACAATTCACAGACTCTTTGCAGGATATAATGGCACATTTTTCACCCTACTACATCGACACAAAGATTTCCCAAAACGAATTATTTTCAAGTGAAACAAACATCATCCTTCAAAGCAAGGATGACGGAAATATCTTCTATCTCTACAAACAGGAGATTTCCTTAAAAGGAAAAAAGCGTCAGGATGAAAAGGGCTCCATGCTGATGTTTGTGCCCATTTCTTCCATGCAGAACTTTTTCGCCACCTTGGAGGACAAGGCCTTTAGAGACCCCCTCTGTGACTGCTACAATCGCCATTTCCTTGAAATAAAACAGGCTGAATTCTCCGTTCCCAATGATTCATTACGTAAGCTTCTACCCATTAGCTTCATCATGTGCGACATTGACGGCCTAAAAGTGGTAAACGACACCCACGGCCATGACAAGGGTAACGAATATATCACCCTCTGTCACGACATCATTCGTTCTTCCGTCCATGCAGATGACTTTATTTTCCGCCTGGGAGGTGACGAATTTTTGGTGATTATGTCAAATACAGAACAACGAGTTGTTCAAGAACGAGTTCTCACCATCGAAGCAAAGATGCAGGAAATAAAGAAGGAATACAACACCAGCATTTCCCTTGGTTCTGCCACTGCAACAGAGCTTCCCATCGATTATCTTCAGCTCATTAGTGATGCTGACCAAGACATGTACAAGAAAAAGCGACAACGGAAAAACTCTATTTTTGAACCATAAGTTGTTGTGGAAAAGCTATCTATAATCTCAATTTCTTCCATTATATACGTATTCTTTTGTTAGTTTTTTGTTACAGGGAAAGGTTACCCCTTGACAATGGATTTCTAGCTCTATATCATATTTGTAATTGATACAAATTTATACTAAGGAGAAAGAGGGAGCAATACAATGAGACTAATGTTGACAGAACGGGAAATGACAAACAGAATCGTGGCCTGCGGTATTCGTCCTTCATTGCAACGGATTCATATTTATCGTTATCTTTGTAATTCCACCGAACATCCTACCGTAGAAACCGTGTATTCTGCCCTTGTTTCAGAAATTCCTACCTTATCTCGAACCACTGTGTACAATACACTGAAGCTTTTTCACAAGCATGGATTAGTGGAAACCATCACCATAGAAAACGAAGAACTTCGTTACGATGCCGATGTAAATGACCACTTGCATTTTAAGTGTAACTGTTGTGGAACAGTCAGTGATATCCCTTACGAGAAAACAGAAATTGTATACAAGTCCTTTGCACAAAACCTACCTACAGGCTTTTCTTTGTCAAAGATTCAAACTTGTATTTGGGGAACATGTTCTAGCTGTAGTGCAAAAGAAGCCTAAAATACCACTGTTTTGTTGTAGCCATCTTGGAAACACCAAGATGGCTTTTTTATATCCCATCCTAGAGGCCCTACAAAGATTCCCTCCCTTCTTACAAAAATCTTAACTCCAATACATTTTTGCACGATACAATAATGTAGGAGTTTATATGCGTAAAATTTCGTTAATAGTAAGCTTAATTCTTTTTTCACTGGTAACCTTTATATCCTGTCAAAGTACAGAACCAGTGGAATCTCAACCTCCAGTAGAACCAGAAGTACCAGCAAATCCAAAAACAATACAAGATTTAATCTTAGCAAGAAGATATGATGAAGTTAAGGAATCCCTGCAATTTCAGCGGGATATTGATGCCGTAGATGCAAACGGAAACACCGTGCTCCACGCCGCCGCAAAGGTAAATAGCGAGGAACTAGTTCGACTTTTCATTTCCATGGGAGCCTCTACAGAACTCAAAAACAATGAAAGTGACACCCCCCTCCACGTGGCCGTAAAAAACGACAGCATTGCAGCAGCACAGATTCTTTCCGCAGTAAATAGTGATATCTTTGCCATGGATGCTTACGGAAAAACAGCCCTAGAACTTGGCATGGCAAAAGACAATAAATTTTTCGACGCTATGATTACCACAAGAACTGGTGAATTAAAAGACACCAGGGGAAGAAGTATTATCCATTATTTTGTAATGGATAAAAATATTGCTGCCATTGAATACGCCGCACGAAAAAAAATTCCGCTTTCTGTTCCTGATAACAACGGAAAAACACCCTTAGCCCTAGCCTTAGACAACAATCAAGATGCCCAGAGCATTCGTATTGCAGCCAGCCTTTTGCTAAATGGAGCAAAACCAGAAGGTGGCCGTTACGCCTACTTTGAAAATGCCACCTTGTTAAGAAATCCCACCCTCCGCTTGGAAGATGGGCAGACTCCCCTCCACCTTTCTAGCATTCAAAACCATGTGGGAATCACCACCTATTTGCTGAATCAAAAAGCAAATATTTCTGCCCAGGATATTGCTGGTGCCACCCCCCTGCACGAAGCCATCCGCTACGGCAATGTTGAAAATGCCCGTCTCTTGCTAGATGCAGGAGCCAAGGTAAATGCCCAGGATAACTTGGGGAAAAGCCCCATCCTTTTGATTATGCCTAAAAAGAATCAGGCAGAAATCTACAGTCTCTTGCTAGAGTACAAGGCCAATATCTACCTGAAAGACCTTTACGGCGACTCCGTACTCCACGTAGCCACCATGAATGGTGCTGACGACACCACCTTGAACCAGCTGATTCTTGCTGGTGCCGACATCAACGAGCGTAACAAAGAAGGAATCACCCCCCTCGCCTTAGCTGTGGACCACCGCCGGACTGCCATTATCCAGTTTTACATCGATGCAGGAGCCGACATCCACGCAGAGGACAACATGGGAGAGACCCCCCTTACCCGTTCCCTGAAAGCAGGGCCAGAAATGTCAAAGAAGGTATTGATTTCCAGTAATATCCATAGCCGAGACTCCTACGGAAACACCGCCTATCACTTGGCCATTCTCACTGCAGAACCCAGTCTCATTCTGGAAGAGGAAACCAAGTCTGACAAACCCATTGCCGACGCCCTCACCATGACACTGGAACACATCTACACCCTCAATAAGGAAGTCAACAGCCAAAACAGAAATGGAGATACCCCCCTTTCTCTGGCAGTACAAAGAAACATCCAGCGGGCTGGAGAGTTCCTTTTGAACTGTGGTGCAGACATTTTTGCCACCAACAACAATGACTATTCCCCCCTGCGATTTGTGCTAGAGTCAAACAACAGTAGTAGCAACTGGCTCTTAAACTCCAAGGTGATTCAGGCCACCGATGGAAGTGGTAATACTCCCATCCACTATGCCGCTGAATGGGAGCTTATTTCTTCTATTAACCTGCTATCAGAAAAGGGCGCAGATACCAATGCAAGAAATGCCAATGGTGAAACACCTATTTACTACGGCGTGAGAATGGATAGTCCCGCCGTTATAGAAGCTTTGGTGGCCAAGGGAGCCCAGTTTAACATTCGAGATAACTTGGGAAATACCCCCATCCATGCCTGCATCCGATGGGACAGCATCAACGCCCTGAAAAAGCTCTTTATGTTAGGAGCCAATCTAAACGCACAAAACATTGCAGGAAAAAGCCCCTTAGCAGAAGCCTCCAGAACAGGAAAGACCCAAATGGCTATCCTTTTAATAGAACATGGAGCGAATATCAATGCATCCGATGAAACAGGAAAGACAATACTGATGGATGCTATCCAAAGCGGCAACAGGGAACTTGTATCCCTCCTGCTTAACAAGGGGGCCTCTCCCCTTATCCAGGAAATGAACGGCCGCAATGCCTTCCACGAGGCAGCTATTTTAGGAGATACACAAATCTTACGTCTCATTCGTATGGCTGGAGGAGACCCCTTATCCAGAGACAAGGACGGTAACACCCCCCTGTCATTGGTATTCAACAAGGGAGGGACAGCTATAAACGAAGTGTTAGGTACCAATTTGAACCTGAGCGATTCCTACGGCAACTCTCCTATTCACGTTGCAGTTACTTCTGGAGTACAACCTGCCACCATGGATATGTTGTTGGCAAAAAAATATCCAGTTAATCGAAGAAACAGCTCTGGTAGCACTCCCATTACCCTTGCTGTAGCCCAGGGAAACCTTCCTTTAGCCGCCATTTTGTTGCAGTACGGCGCAGATCCCTTTATTGCCGACAATACTGGAGACTGTGCCGTTTCCCTAGCATTAAAGGGCAACCAAGAGATTCTCGACCAGCTCGTAAAACAGGCTAAAACAAAAACAGATATTTCTGGGGAAGGAATCCTACACTATGCAGCCCGTCTCAGCGATGCAGAGACCGTAAGACGATTATTGTCCATGGGATTGAGCAAAAACCAGAAAAGTCTTGCAGGAGAACGGCCCTATGACATTGCCATACGATGGCAAAGACCAGATATTGCAGCACTGCTTCATTAGCATCAGTGTCATAAAATTGTAATGAATTTGAAAAGATAGATTAAAGGAGGGTTGCCTTATCCAGCATAATGCGGAAAGCGCTGCCCTCCTTTTTTAATTCCTTGGAACCACGAGTAATTTTACACAGACTCATGCTGAACATACGAGCGATTTCCCGCTGAGTAGTCCCCTTGTCAATTTCCTTGACTAAAAGCCAGCGTTTTGTCATATCCTGCAATTCAGAGGGAGTAAAGAGACAACCAAAAAATTTTTTTATAAGCTCAGCATCATCGGTGGATGCCAAAAGTTTGCAGATTTCGTCCAAACCTTCTTGCACTAGCTTTTCTTCCATGATGATATTGTATAGAGAAACAAAAAAAATAGCAACGGAAACAGATTTAATACGAGAAATTGATGAAAGAAAGAGAGGGAGGGAAGCAATAAAATACAAGAAAAACCGCCTGTAGTGCCTCTCAGAGCAATTTTATTTATATTACAAATAATTCCTTGATATTAGCATCCACCACCATTGATAGTGCTTCTGGGCTTGTTTTTAAGATTTCTGCCACATAATTATAGGTATGTACCACTAAATTTGGTGCGTTTATTTTTCCACGGTGGGGAACGGGAGCCAAATAAGGAGCATCTGTTTCCAGCAAAAGCCTATCCTGAGGGATATAGCGAATCAACTCCTCCATCTCTGGCATACGAGCCTTCTTTGTGTAGGTGATAGCACCAGACAAGGAAATATACCAACCCCTATCCAAAAAGCTACGAGCTTCATGCTTACCATAGGAATAGCAATGAATGATTCCCCGGTCATAAGCCACGTTTTTTATGCAATCCAAGGTCCCCTCAAAGGCATCTCTAGAATGGACAATCACTGGTAGATGCAGCTTACGAGCCAACTCCAGCTGCATCTCAAAGAACTCAGCCTCTCCATGGAACAATTCCGCCGTAAAACTCTCTTCGTTCCGCTGGTCTACCCCTGCAGGGTTCCAATGATGGTCAAGCCCACATTCCCCCAAAGCCACCAAACGGCCCTTTCCAAAGCCACAGAAGTCATCCTGACTCATAGCCTGAGTTATGGTAGATTCTAACACCTTTATCTGATTGAAACGGTCTAAAATAGCCTCTTCTGCAGGCCAAATCCCCGCAGAAAAATACATCATCTTTTTGATTATTTCCCGAGCTCCATCATCATCAATGGCTGCCACCAACTCCTGAGCCTTTTGCCCTCTGGGAAACAAGTCGTCACAGCGAGTACCGATATCCAGCCCAAACAAGGGCTTGTGGGCAGCCATGGACTTTAATGCAGCAGGCACATCAAGGCCCCGCTCCCAAATATGATGCAAATGAAAATGTGTATCTGAAAACATGATGAGCGACTTCCTAAAATTATATCTATTTTTACCCAGAACCCGTCGGACGCGATGCGTCCTCTGTACAAGCTTCGGGTCTTCGCAGCGAACCAGTGAGCTTCTAGCGGGCGGGATTTCCCAAGACCTTTCAGGCCTTGGGCCGGCCTCACAGCATAGCTGTTCGGCTTCAAAGGCTTGAAACTCGACTTCGTCTCGTTGCCAGAACCCGTCGGACGCATTGCGTCCTCTGTACAGCAATTCGGGTAGGCGGGATTTCCCAAGACCTTTCAGGCCTTGGGCCGGCCTCACAGCATAGCTGTTCGGCTTCAAAGGCTTGAAACTCG
>JAGBXW010000017.1 GCA_017629095.1 Treponema sp.
CCAGAACGAACTAAATCCAAGGCTGCTCCCAGGGCATCAGTTCCAGAGGCACAAGCGGTAGCCAAGGTCCAAGAAAGACCTTCAATACCAAATCTCATGCTGATGTTAGCAGCACCTTCATTTGTAATGAACAGGGGAACAGACAGTGGTGGAATGCGAGTGTTGCCAGCTTCAAAATAACGCTTGTAACCAGCTTCCATAGTCTCAAATCCACCAATACCGTTACCCAACATGATTCCAGACTTCTCTGCGGAAATGGTCTCCTTGGTGTAGCCAGCATCCTTGATAGCTTCTGTGGCAGCAGCTACAGCAAACTGGGTAAAGCGGCTCATTTTACGAGCCTCCTTCTTGTCTACTCCCCAGTTGGTCATATCAAAATTCTTTACCTCAGCGGCAATCTTTACTGCATAATCTGTTGTGTCGAACAGGGTAATTTTGTCGATTCCGCATTCACCAGCCATTACGGACTTCCAAGTTTCTTCCACAGAATGTCCAATGGGGGTTACGGCTCCCATTCCAGTAATTACAACTCTTCTTTGTGACATTAATGTCTCCTTCTATTGTTGGTTTGGGAGAAGTTTTTTTCTCCCGTGTTTTTATTTCTGATTGTCTTGCAAGACTCTACTTTTGGTTGTCTTTGTTTCTGATGGCCACGTGACGAATCTTTCCACTGATGGTTTTAGGAAGCTCCTTTACAAACTCAATGAGTCGAGGGGCCTTGTACAGGGCTGATTCTGTCTTGGCAAATTCCTGTAATTCCAGGGACAAATGTTGGTTTGCCTCATATCCAGGGGCAACAACGATGGTAGCCTTTACTACTTGATTACGAGTGTCGTCAGCTACACCAGTTACGGCACATTCCAAAACGGCAGGATGCTGCATCAAGGTGCTTTCCACCTCAAAGGGGCTGATACGGAAGCCTGCACTCTTAATCATGTCATCAATTCGGCCTACAAACCAGAAGTAGCCATCCTCGTCGGTATAGGCCATGTCTCCTGTGTGGTACAAACCGTCCATAAAGGCTTCCTGTGTTCGCTGTTCATCCTTGTAATAACCCGCAAACATACCAAAGGGGCGGCCCTTATCCAAACGGATAACGATTTCTCCCACTTCTCCTGGGGCACAGGACTTGCCCTCAGAATCCATAATATCGATGTTGTAGCCAGGAGCTGGCTTACCCATGGAGCCGGGCTTAGGTTCCATACCATCAAAGTTGCCGATGGTGAGAGTGAGCTCCGTTTGACCATAGCCTTCTTTCATCTTAAGACCTGTTTTTTCCAGAAACTTATTGTAGATTTCACCGTTCAAGGCTTCTCCTGCAGTGGTACAGTGAACGAGACTGGAAAGGTCGTATTTTGTAAAATCCTGACGCACCAGATAGCGGTATACTGTTGGTGGAGCACAGAAGGTAGTAACCTTGTATTTTTCCATCTTTTCCAAGAGGCGACCAGGGACAAAGGTAATCATGTCGTAGGCAAAAACTGCACTTCCTGCAAGCCACTGTCCGTAAATCTTGCCCCACACAGCCTTGGCCCAGCCAGTCTCTGCTAGAGTAAGATGGAGACCACCATCTACCACCTTTTGCCAGTACTTGGCAGTAACAATGTGACCGAGAGGATAGGTAAAGTTGTGCTGCACCATCTTTGGATAACCTGAGGTTCCAGAGGTAAAGTACAGTAGCATAATGTCTTCATTAAAGGTGGCTTCTGCACCTTGGGGACGCTGGAAATCCTGAGAAAGCTCAGCATAAGCATCTGCAAAAGAAACCCAACCTTCTCGGTGGCCTGTGGTAACTAAGGTTTTTACTGAAGGTGAATGAGGCATTGCCAAGTCAATCTGGTTCTGTAAATCCTTGTCTTCCAAGGCAACAATCATCTTGATTTCCGCTGCATTAGTGCGGTATTCGATGTCGCTTTTTAGTAGGAGATTTGTAGCAGGTACTGCGATGGCTCCAATCTTGTGGAGGGCCAACAAAAAGAACCAGAACTCGTAGCGACGGCGAAGAATCAACATCACTGCATCGCCTTTTTTGATTCCTTGAGAAAGGAGGAAGTTTGCAGTCTTGTCTGAAGCAATCTTTAAATCTAAAAAAGAAAAGATTTTTTCTTCGTTGTTGTCATCGCACCAAACCAAGGCAGTGCGATTTGGCTCAGTTTTAGCATATTCATCTACCACATCATAGGCAAAGTTAAAATTTTCTGGAATTTCGATGGAAAAATTGTCTTTTAATGCTTCGTAGCTTGTGTAGTCGTGATTTCCTTTTACATATTTTTTGAACATCATTCTAAAAAAGACCTCTTATAAAAAATTACCGTGGATTGATTTGTTTCCAAACACCCTAGCGGAATTTAGACACCACATAAAAAGAAAAGTTGCATCTATGTACAGGTAAAATGGATTTTTTTTGATGCAAACAAACAGGTGTTGGCAACATACTATGGTATTATGACATTTTTGTCAATTATGTCATAATTGCTTAGTTGGTGGAACATGAAAGAATTTATCTAAAAACTTGTATGCAGATTCACTTGTTTAGTGGATGGCAATTGTATATACTGCGGAGAAATGCAAGAAATATTTGAGTTGTAATCTGCATTGATAGATGTATTTCTTAGAAGTGTGTTATGTTGTCTCGACGAAAAGAAAATCAAGTTGTGTGCCTAGTTTTGATGCTTGTTTCATTTATTTTTTTTGCCTGTCCTTCTTCTTCTGATCCCTTAGTTGCACCGAAGGATCCAGAAAAAAGTCCTATCATTGATTATCAAGAAACTGAATCACATTCTGGTGGGGAAAATCCGCAAACGGAAAACACTGACACGAGTGACCAAGTTCCAGTGCAGGGGACTGGTAGTTCTGAAGGAGAGAAAAATCCACAGGATGAAATAACTCCACAAAGGGATTTTATTGAAGGTTCTATAACTTCCATTGTAACTTTGGAAGGGTATTTATATGCCTGTGATGCTTCTGTTCCAGAAACCATTTACGTTCGATGGAAGTTTGACGACTTGTGGGAAAAAGCTGATAGAAATCCACAAGGCAAAACAATCAAACAGCTTGCAGTGGGAGTAGATGGTATTGATTCCAGCAGGTCAACTTTGTATGCACTTGACACAGATAATACTTTGTGGATGCTTGATGTAACTACTGGTGAGTGGCGAGAAATTGCCACAACAGATTCTCAAGGAGAACCGGTAAATGGTTCGGCCATTTTCAACGGACCAAAAGCTATTTTTGATCTTGGATACCATCATCAAACAGGAAAGGATTCCTCAAAGGCTTATGTTCTGGATAACAAAGACAATTATTTTGACTTGATTGGAACTGATTGTCCTCGTGGCATCAATTATGAACAATGGTTGTCTTCCGTCATAACAGAGCAAGGCCCTGGTTGGTACTACTATGCTCCAAAGAATGGTGGGGAGCAAAAGGTTGCATTTTATGGAAGTTCTAGCAATAGGAAAGAAATAGATTTGAAAAGCCAGGTGCTTTCTTTGGCTTGTTCTCCTCGGGGAAGTCTTTATGTCGCAACTGATTCTGGCTTGAAAAAAATTGGTTTGGATATATATGGCTCTTTGTCAGGACATTACACTGACGTTACCGTTGGAGCAGGAGCTGGTAAGATACAAAATGTTTTTGTGCAAGAGCTGGTAATAGATGGGGAAGGCTTTGAAGTTATCTTGGTCGGTTGTGATAATGGATTGTGGAGCTACAATAGCTACGATAAAACTTGGAAACAGAATAAATTAGTTCATTAACTAAGGAAAGAGAAAAGCCAGAAGGATACTGCTTCTTTGCTTCTTCCCATATGAATTTCTTTGGAAAAGAGGTGGAAGTCAATGTGGCTTTCTGTAACTTCCTTCTGGCTTTCTAAAAGCTTTCCTCGTATACTAGTAGTGTAGGCTGATGAAAATTTCAGTCGTAGTTCAGGAGGTAGTATGCGAAAATCATATGTAGGAATGGGATTTTTGTCCTTGATTGCGGGGCTTTTAATGCTGTTTTCCCCAGAGGCATGGACCAAGGTGGTGGTGATTCTGCTGGGCTTGGCTGCCATTGTAAACGGGTGTTTTAACCTGTTCTATGTACGGCGGATTTTTGATGATGATTACTTCCGCAGAAGTATCATTATTCGAGGAATATTGAGTCTGGCTGTAGGTTTAGTGGCAGTGATTTTACCCTTAGTTTTGGCCGCAACAGTGTGGACTGCCATGGTGTATATGCTGGCAGCTTATTTGCTGGTGTCCTCTCTACTGGAGCTTTATGCTTCCATTCGGCTTCGAGCTTCTGGGGTGGATACAAAGCCCTATTACGGAGAAATTGTAGGCTCCATCATTCTTGCAGTGGTGCTTTTTGTCATTCCTGCCCAGGTGGGACTGGTACTCATACGCATTTGTGGTGGCCTCCTTGTTTTATCTGGCTTAGGCATTATTTTCTGGCAATGGAAAAATCGCGGTGTGGAGCATTATCTTCACCAGAAGGTGGTGGACTAGGAATAACTTTTTTCCTGAAACTTGTACCTGTATTCCCCTCCTATTTCCCAAGTTCACAAAATCCAGTACAATGGGAGAATCTTTTTCAATAACTTAGTATCAACATGCATCCTTTTGATGCCATATACGGAGGTTTCCAGTGATTTTTTCTCCCATCGAGATTCAAGAGACAGTAAATATGTTCATGCAGTACAAGCTGGACGTGCGGGCCATTACCATGGGGATTTCTCTGCGGGATTGTGCTTGCGAAAGCGGCAAAGAAAGTCGCAGACGAATGCGGGAGAAAATCTTGCGGTATGCAGGAAAATTGGTGGAAACAGGACGGCAGATTGAGGCCGAATTCGGTGTGCCCATCATCAACAAGCGCATTGCAGTAACTCCCATTTCCTTGGTGGCTGAACCCAGCGGTGAGGATAACTACGTGGAATGGGCGGTGGAACTAGACAAGCTAGCCAAGGAGCTGGAGGTGGACTTTATTGGTGGATTTTCTGCCTTGGTGCAAAAGGGAATTACTCCCGGAGACCGCACCTTGATTCAGTCTATTCCTCAGGCTCTCACCATTACTGACAGAGTTTGTTCTTCTATCAACTTGGGAACTACAAAAAGCGGCATCAACATGGATGCCGTTCGTGACATGGGGCATATCATCAAAGAAGCAGCAGAGCTTACCAAGGAAAAGGACGGCTTAGGCTGTGCCAAGCTGGTGGTATTTTGCAATGCTCCAGAGGACAATCCCTTTATGGCGGGAGCCTTTCACGGACCAGGAGAAGGGGATGCAGTGCTTTCTGTTGGGGTTTCTGGTCCAGGTGTTATTAAGGCAGCCTGCGAGGCTTACAAAGGACGGCCCCTTGATGAAGTGGCAGATGGCATTAAAAAGATGGCCTTTAAGATTACTCGCATGGGTCAGCTGGTGGGAACAGAGGCTGCCCGCCGCTTAGGTGTAGATTTCGGTATTCTTGACCTGTCCTTGGCTCCTACCCCCTACGTGGGAGATTCTGTGGCTCGCATTTTGGAGGAGCTGGGACTAGAAGCAGCTGGTGCTCCAGGAACTACTGCCGCCTTGGCCATGCTTACGGACATGGTGAAAAAAGGCGGTGTTATGGCCAGCACCAATGTTGGTGGCTTGTCTGGAGCCTTTATTCCTGTGTCTGAGGATGAAGGAATGATTGCTGCAGTAAAGGCTGGATCCATCAATCTAGAAAAGCTTGAGGCCATGACCTGCGTTTGTTCTGTGGGCTTGGATATGATTGCTATTCCTGGTGACACTAGTGCTTCCACCATCAGCGGTATCATTGCAGACGAAATGGCCATTGGTATGGTGAACAACAAGACCACTGCCGTGAGAATTATTCCAGTGCCAGGAAAGGGTGCTGGAGAATGGGCTGAGTTCGGTGGGCTTTTAGGTGGAGCTCCCATTCTGCCAGTAAGCAAGTTCTCTTGTCAGGAATTTATTGCTCGTGGTGGTCGCATTCCTGCTCCAATACATAGCTTTAGAAACTAGCGTACTGCCTTTCATTCTAGCTACTATGTCTCTTTCATTCTAGCTAGAATGAACTATTCACTCTAACTACCCACTGAAGCCCCCCACTACTTTTACATTCACTTGAGCCCATGTTATACTGCCCCCATGACACAGACAGAGCAGCAGCGGGCAGCAAAAGAATTTGTAGCATTTTGGAAAGACAGAGGCGATGAGAAGCAAGAAACTTCTCGATTTTGGATTGGGCTTTTGGATAGCGTCTTGGGAATAAAAAATGCTTCCAATTACATCGAATTTGAAAAGCCAGTAAAACTCAAACACACCAGTTTCATTGATGGATATATTTCTAGTACTAAGGTTTTGATTGAGCAAAAGGGCAGCAAGATTGACCTTGCCAAGGCTTATCTTCAGTCAGATGGTGCCAATCTCACGGCTTTTCAGCAGGCAAAGCGATATGCTGACGAGTTGCCTTACGACTTGCGTCCCCGCTGGATCGTGGTTTCAAACTTTACCGAAATCCATGTTCATGACATGAACCAGCCCCACACTGAGCCAGAAATTATTCTGCTGGAAAATCTTGAAAAAGAGTTTTATCGGCTACAATTTTTGGTGGACGAGAGAAACGAAAAAATCCGCCGAGAAGAAGAAGTTTCCTTGCAAGCAGGAATTTTGGTGGGTAAGCTGTATGACGCCCTCATCAAGGAATACCTTGAACCAGATGAACATAGTTTTCGGAGCTTGAACATTCTCTGCGTTCGTCTCGTTTTTTGTCTCTATGCCGAAGATGCAGGATTTTTTGAAACTCGTACCAGCTTTGAGGATTACATCAAGTCCTTCAACGTGCCGAATCTGCGAAAAGCTATCATAGACTTATTCAAGGGCTTGGACACCAAGCTGGAAAATCGTGATAAATACGACAGGAGCCTTAAACCTTTTCCCTACGTAAACGGCGGACTTTTTGCTGCGGAAGACATTGAGATTCCCAACTTTACCCAGGAGATCGTTGATGTTTTGGTAAATGATTGTGCACCTTTTGACTGGCACGAAATCAGCCCCACCATTTTTGGAGCTGTATTTGAGTCCACCTTGAATCCAGACACTCGCCGTACAGGTGGAATGCATTACACTTCCATCGAGAACATTCACAAAGTAATCGACCCCCTTTTTATGGACGAATTGACGGTGGAGTTTGAAAAAATTTGTGCCACAACCAACGCAAAGTCAAAGACAGATAAACTCCAGACTTTCCAAGAAAAACTGGGCAACCTCAAGTTCTTAGATCCAGCTTGCGGAAGTGGCAACTTTTTGACAGAAACTTATCTTTCTCTGCGTCGCTTGGAAAACAAGGTCATGAGCATCTTGAACAAAGGTGAGCGAGTTCTGGGCTTTGACGAGTTTATCAAAGTAAAAATTAATCAGTTTTATGGTATCGAAATAAACGACTTTGCCGTAACCGTAGCCAAAACTGCCCTGTGGATTGCCGAAAGTCAAATGATTCAAGAAACTGAAAAAATCCTGAGCCAGACAATCGACTTTTTCCCCCTGACCACCAACGCTTTTATTGTGGAAGGCAACGCCCTGCGGATGGATTGGGAAACTTTAAAACCAATTGACGAAGATGTGCATTTAAACGACGGACTTTTTGCAGGCTTTGCCACAGAAGTAGACGGAAACGAGATTCAGTATGATTATATCATGGGAAATCCACCCTTTGTGGGAGCAAGGTTGATGTCTAGTGACCAAAAAAATGATGTAATTTCTGTTTGGGGTAATATAAAAAATATCGGTAATGTTGATTATGTTTCTTGTTGGTATAAAAAAGCTACCGACTTGATGAAAAATTCAAATATAAAAACGGCATTAGTTTCTACAAATTCCATTACACAAGGCGAACAAGTTGCAATTATGTGGAAACCTTTGATGGAAATGGGGGTTAAAATTGATTTTGCCTACAGAACGTTTAGATGGGATAGAGAGTCTATACAAAAAGCTCATGTGCATTGTGTAATTGTTGGTTTTAGTTGTTACATGGATTCAGAATTGCTATGCAATTCTAAAGAAAAAAGGATTTTTAATTCTGACGGGACAGTAGATATTGCAAAAAATATAAATGGCTATTTGGTAAATGCAGATGATATTTTTATTGAAAGTAGAACCAAACCTTTGTGCAATGTTCCAGAAATTGGAATTGGCAATAAACCCATTGACGGAGGAAATTATCTTTTTACCGAAGATGAAATGAAGGATTTTATTAAAAAAGAACCCTTGTCTGAAAAATACTTTAAGAAGTGGATTGGAGCAGATGAATTCATCAATGGTTACTATAGATATTGTCTTTGGCTTGGAGATTGTTCCCAAAGTGAGCTTCTGAAAATGCCAGAATGTCTAAAACGTGTAAAAGCTGTAAGAGAGCTTAGACTTGCAAGTAAAAGTGAAGGAACTAGAAAAATAGCAGAAAAACCAACTCGCTTTCATGTTGAAAATTTTCCGATTGATAATTATATCGTTTTACCTGAAACATCATCTGAAAAAAGGCAATATATTCCATTGGGATTTATGAGTCCAGAAATTTTATGCAGTAATGCAATAAGACTTGCTCCTAATGCTACATTGTACCATTTTGGAATTCTTACATCTTCTGTCCACATGGCCTGGATGCGTGTTGTATGTGGCAGATTAGAAACTCGATATCGTTACTCAAAAGATATTGTTTACAACAACTTCCCTTGGTGTAATCCATTAGATGCACAAAAAGCAAAAATCGAAAAGACAGCACAAGCAATACTTGACGCACGTGCAAAATATCCTGACTGTTCCTTAGCACAACTTTATGGAGAGAATGACTTTTTGTTTCCAGATCTTGTTAAAGCCCACCAAGCCAATGACCGTGCAGTAATGGAAGCCTATGGTTTTGCAAAGGACATGACCGAAAGGGAAATCGTGGCAGAATTGTTTAAGGTGTATGAAAAACTGACGGAGGGGAAGTAGTGGGAACCTTTAGACTTGAGTAAAGCCGCGTGGCAATATCATTTGTCATAGAAAATGACTTGTTCTTATTCTCTTATCAAAAGATAATAGAGACAAGGAGTTTGCTTTGTCAAATATTGAAACTAAGCCTGTTTTAACCTCTTCACAACTTATTCAAAAAATGAAAGAGGAAAAAGGAATTACATTCTGCATTGTATCTGAAAAACAAGCAGAAAAATATCTTTTTAATGTTAATAATTTTTTAAGAACCGCTTCATATCGGAAAAATTATCAGAAGTATCAAAAAGGTTCTAACGAAGGGAAATATATAAATTTAGACTTTGCATATTTAAAAGAATTATCCACCATTGATATGCATTTTCGAATGGAAATAATTCATTTATGCATAGATATAGAACATGATTTAAAGGTTAAAATTCTTCAAGAAGTAGAAACGAATTCTAAAATAGATGGATATTCAGTAATAAATGATTTTTTAGCAAGTAACAAAAAAAACTTAAAGAAGATAGCTGCAAATTGTTCTTCACCTTTTACATGTGATTTGATAAGAAAATATTTTACCATTGAAGAACAAATAGACTCAATTACAAATAAAAAGGTAAATAATATATCAAAATATGATGATTGTCCTATATGGGTATTTTTAGAATTAATTACTTTTGGAGATTTAATATATTTCTATAAATTTTTTTGTGAACAAAACGAAATAAAACCTGTTATTTCAAATTCTTTACTTCACTTAGTCAAAAATTTACGAAATGGATGTGCTCATAACAATTGCATTTTGGCAAACCTTTCTTCTAGCACATCCAAAGCTCCTCAAGAAATATCTCGTGTAGTATCTGATATAGAAGGAATTTCAAAATCACAAATGCAAAAAAAATTAACTTGCAGACCAGTTCTTGAATTTGCTACTCTTTTATTTGTTTATGACAAACTTGTTTCAGAAAAAGTAAAGCAAAAAGGATTTGAAAAATTATATAAACTGTTTACAAGCAGAATGTTGCATAACAAAGAATATTTCAAGGATAATGATTTAATAAAATCAACATATAATTTTGCCGTAAAAATTTTATCATTCTTTTATGAGAAGAATAAAATTTAAATTGACATTTTTTGTAAATAACCTTATAGTCATTGTAGAATCAAAAAACCAATGGTTTTTGTACGGGTGGCGTTACGACGGCACCCTATTTTTTTGTCTTCTTAACTTTTCCTCTAACTTGTAAAAGCTCATCACGCAAATGACCGTGCAGTAATGGAAGCCTACGGTTTTGCAAAAAACATGATTGAAAGGGAAATTGTCGCAGAATTGTTTAAGATGTATGAAAAATTGACAGAGGGGAAGTAGCGAAAACCGTTAGGTTTGAGCAAATCCGCTTGTTTTTTTATTCTAGTAAAAATGAATAAGTCAGTGTATATTTATTTTGGAGGTGTTGATATGATGTATTCATTTATGACGCTTAATGATGAGACAGAAATTGTTCATTCTGAAATGATAAACGGAACTGTAAAAGTATATATAGAAACTCCTGATGAAAAACTTTGTTTTAAACATGCAACTTGTTATTTGCCAGAGAAAAAATGGGAAGATGTTTATGGTTATACAGATGAAGAATTTGAATACTTGAAAGATGTTGTATATTCAGAAGCGCATTTAATTCTTGAATTTTCCCAAACTGGAGGACTTTTGAATGCCTCAAGTCTTTAAGCTTGGTTCTTATTGGGTTTATTTTTGGACAAATGAAAATAAACCTATAGAACCTATTCATGTTCATATTGCAGAAGGTAAACCTGTACCAAATGCTACTAAAATTTGGATTACAAAAGATGGAAAATGTTCTCTTGCAAATAATAATTCAAAAATCCCTAGCGTTGTTTTAAATAAATTAATGCGTGTAATAGAAGCTCGTTCTTTTGAAATTATAAATAAATGGGAGTTGTATTTTAATATAGTTGATTTTTATTGTTAAAGCCCACCAAGCCAACGACCGTGCAGTAATGGCAGCATACGGCTTTAGCGTTAAAATGACAGAATCCGAGTGTGTGGTAGAGTTGTTCAAGCTCTACGAAAAATTGACGGAGGGGAAGTAGTGGGAACCATTAGGTTTGAGCAAATCCGCGTGTTCCCAAATCCAATCCGCGTGGAAAAAATTAGGAGGAATAAATTATGAGTATATCACTAGGAAAACTAAAAGAAGTAAATATTAGAGATGTTTGGCAGCATGAACAATATGATTTTTCAAAATGGCTTTCATTACCAGACAATATTCAGGAACTTGGCGATACGATTGGGCTTTCACTAACTGATGTTGAAACAGAGAAATTTGTTGGTGGTTATAGATGTGATATTATTTGTAAAGATGAAATTACAGGTAAAAATGTTTTGATTGAAAATCAACTTGAACCTTCAAATCATGACCATTTAGGTAAAATAATAACTTATGCATCAGGCCTTGATGCCGCTGTTGTTGTATGGATAGTCCAAGAAGCAAGAGAAGAACATGCAAGTGCTATAGAATGGTTAAATAAACATACTGGTGATGACCTTGCTTTTTTCTTAATAGAAATTCATGCATTTACAATAGGAGATTCAAAACCTGCTCCCCAATTTAGAATTATTCAGCAACCAAACG
>JAGBXW010000018.1 GCA_017629095.1 Treponema sp.
AGCCATCATCTACTTTTACCTGTGCCAGATTCCCAAGGGACAGCAGTCCTTTGAGGTGCTGACAAAGACCCTTGAGGAAATGCAGGGGGAGCAGGACGCCACCCTAACCAAGGCCCTAGACCTGTACTACAGCGACATCCCCAGCCTGGAGGAGTGGAACAAGAGCCGCAGCCGCAGCTACAGTACCAGTCAGTATCGCTACCAAACTGTGAGCTCTCTCCTTTCCAGCTCCAGCCTCGCCAGTTTCTTCAAGACCGTGGACACCAGCGGAATCGGCAGGTACGATGAGGCAAGCGGGATTTTCACACGGAACGGTAGCAGCTTCATCCAGCTGGCGACAGGGAACACAAACTGAATCACCCTCCACAGTTATTTTTGCAAATTTTTACAGAGCAAAATAATAACCGTGGAGAGGATTGTCTTATCCTGTGAAAGCTAGTTACAATGTGTCTAAATCAATCTTTGGAGGAAGACATGGAGCGTACACCGTATAACATCGCCTTGTTGGACATCTTTTTGCAGGCTATGGGCGAGGGGTTTGCCAAAAATGTACTGTGCTTTGAGGGAAATGGAGGATTGGATCCGAACAATTTCAAGCAGAAAGTCAGTAAGATGAGGGAGGGTATATTATGAGAGCTATAAAAGAGGTAAAATTGGGAGTGTGCATGTTATCTATACTTGTTTCCATGGGAATGTTATTGTTTGCACGAGGAGCATCTGAAGAAGAAAATGCTCCCACAGAAATTCATCAAGCCTATGATGCAAAAAAGCTACCACATGTTTTGGTTATAGATGATTCGGATGATTTATCACAAGCCTTGAAAAAACTAAGGCAGAGCAAGCCAGAAAAGTATCAGTTAGTAATACGCAGTTACGTCGAATCCATGGTTGATTTTGGCAAATCTCTTCATAATATCCCTAATGGGGTTATGGTAGAACTAGACTTGTCACGATCTGTTGGTATTACAGAAATCGGTTTTGATGCTTTTCGCAACTGTACTTCACTGACAGGAATTTTCATCCCGTCCAGTGTCACTCAAATCGCTCAGACTGCTTTCGAGGGCTGTACCTCATTGACCAAATTCACGGTAGATGAAAGGAACCATTATTTCAGTTCTGATCCTACAGGCAGAATGCTTCTGTCCAAGGATGGGAAAAAACTACTTGCCTATCCTTCCGCCACAGGAAATGTTATCATTCCTGCAAGTATTACAGAAATTGGGAACTTCGCCTTTTATAGTTGTACCAACCTCACGTCCATTACAATCCCCGGAAGCGTTACGGACATCTGGGGTAATGCTTTTAGTTTCTGTACCTCGTTGGTTTCTGTCACTATTCTACCTGGGGTAAAAACAATTTGGGGTGGAGCTTTCAGTGACTGCAGTTCGTTAGTTTCTGTCTCCATTCCTGAAAGCGTCACAGAAATTAAAGGGCAAGCTTTCAGTTTCTGTACTTCGTTAAAAAAAATCGCCATCTCTTCCAGTGTCATCGGAAATGCAGTCTTTGCTTTCTGTAGTTCACTGACTTCGGTGTTCATCTCATCTAGTGTCACCGAAATTGCTGGTGATGCTTTTGCTTACTATACCCCAGTGACTCAATTCATAGTGGATGATATGAGCCAACATTTTTCTACTGATTCAACAGGGAAGATGCTTCTCTCCAAAGATGGAAAGAAATTGATTAGCTACCCTTCTGCTTCGGGGTCTGTTTCCATTCCTGAAGGTATCAGAGAAATAGGTTTTGCCTCTTTGAGTTGCTGTGATTCTTTGATTTCGGTCACTATCCCAGATGGAGTGACTACAATTGGGGAATATGCTTTTACAGATTGTCCCAATCTTACATCAGTCACACTTCCTGATAGCGTAATTGAAATACAGGAAGGCGCATTCAGCTCGTGTACATCCCTAGTTTCGTTTGCAATTCCAAATAGTGTTATGAAAATTGAGCCTTCTGCTTTTGAAAGGTGTACTTCGTTAAGCAAATTCATTGTAAATGACAAAAACCAATGTTTTTCTACTGATTCTACAGGGAAGATGCTTCTCTCCAAAGATGGTACAGTTTTGTTTGTTTATCTCTCTGCAACAGGAGACATAAGCATACCATCTAGTATTGCTGTAATTGAAGAAGGTGCTTTCAAATCATGTACTGCATTGAATTCAATCTCTATCCCTAATGGTGTTATCAAAATTGGAGACTCAGCCTTCTCTGAATGTACATCACTCTCCAGTATCAACATCCCAGAAAGTGTCAGTGAAATCGGAGCTAATGCTTTTTCTGGATGCCGCTCATTAATTTCAATCTCAATTCCTAGCAGTGTCAACCACATAGGAGAGATGGCATTTCACCACTGTATTTCCCTTGGAGCTATATCCATTCCAAATACTATTACTGCAATCGCAAGGAATACTTTTGAGGGATGCGATTCCCTTGAAACTGTCCAGATTCCAGATAGTGTCACATCAATTGGCTTTGCTGCCTTTCAAGGTTGTGATAGTCTCAAGTCCGTTACTATTCCATCGAGCGTTGTATCGATAGAATTAGCTGCTTTCAATCTCTGTTCAAACCTCTCGCTTATTACATTTGAGGCTACAGATAATTGGTTCTTCTGCAATTCCGAGGGAGAAATCTTCGGTGGGGCACTTGATGTAGCCAATCCTACCAAAAATGCAGAGAAATTTAGTGATTATCGCAATGCCTGGTCTCATCGGAATTTCACAAGAAAGATAAACTAGTTAGTTTTTGCCCTTTTCTGACAACAATAGAAGCAGGCTTTTAGTCAATGGCAAAGGGCAAACTATTCTTATCACATTGTTCTATATCTTTCTCGAATTGTTCAAAGGTATACCCTCGCTCAAAATAGGAAATAGATTTTACATCAAAATAATTTTGTTTGGTTATTATGCGACGAGATATTTCTGTAGCTATGTTTTCTGCATCTTTGTAATTGATTTTAGGGCTAAGATTTAACTTTGCATAACCAGTCTCCTCTATATTTTCTGTTTCTGGGATACTTGCCCCTAGTGCAGACAGTTCTGATGCATTGCCCATATTTTTGTAATAAACAAGCCCGCCAACGGAGACGCTTTTTATCAGGTTTTTATGCTTGAGCAACCACAGTTCTGTTTCCTTGACAGTTTGGGGCGTTTCTCCTGCGTACAGGAGGATATTTAATTTAACCCAAATATTATTTCTTTGACACTCATATAATATTTCTTCTGCTATATTTAAATACTTTTCTGGTTCCCTCGTTTTTTTCATTGCGATTAGCTGTTTCTTGCTGGCACTTTCTAATCCGATATCCAACACTTTGAGTCCAGTTTTGCTTAGTTTTTCCAATTGATTTATTGGTATAGCTTCCACTCTCGTTGTGCATCTCCATGCTGGTTGAACTTTCCGCAGAAGCATTCTCATGTAAAACTCTTCCACCCAGTCTCTTTGAAAATTGAAGTGCGGAGCCTCAAAATAAACAGAGAAATTATCAAATAATGTCTCTAGATAATCCAGCTCTTTGACTATCATATTTGTAGGCTTGTTAGACAGACGTTTTGTATTCTTGTCTGCGCAAAATGAACATCCAGAACCACATCCACGAGAAACCTCTATGCTTGGTTGGTACTTCAGGAAATCAATCAAGAGTTCATAATTTAGTGTATCAAAGACTTTGGACTCTCCACTTGGTACTTCAATGTGCTTGTCAACAGGTTGAAATAGTTCGGCAAGTCTTCTTTCTCCAAACCCTTCGATGATTAAATCCACAAATCTCAACTTGGATCGTATCCAAGTTGGATTGCTGTCAACAACCCATCGTCCCCCAGCAATAATCTTTTTCCCATAACAGGATTTTATGAGCTTGCAAAATTTCTGGCACCAAGGTATAGAATATACGCTCGGAATTGACAACAAAAAGCACTCGCAGTCTCTTTCTATATCTAATCCAGATAAACATAATTTATTCAGAACCATTTCAGGTGAATCATAATTACCCTGAATCATAATGATATTTATACCAAGCTGCTCTTTGAGTAGTGTTACAAGACCAAGCAATCCATAGTTTAAATACCGGACATGGCGATTTATGATGTTGTCAGCCTTTTTAGGCGTTTCTTGACCAGCAGAAACGGCGATAATTGTTTTGTCTTTTCTGGTTGTCATGAGTTTTATTCCTGTTTATATTCGAGGATTGTGTAACACAATAAGCGATATGCAGCAGCTTGTTTTGCTTCTTTTTTTGAAGACCCTTTAGAAGGCCAAGATTTTTGATATTCCTGAACTTTACAGGATATTTCCCAAACCGGGTAACCATTATCATCAAATTCAATAGGCTTTTGTGGGTTGGAGTACACTGGGACTGATATATATTTCTTTTGTGCCAGCAACAGCAACTTGTTGATGGCATTATCAAGGCTGATGACATCTGGAGAACCTATCAATCTCCTCATTTCCTCGACCTTCTGTTTTTTGCCCGTACTTTGTTCCTGTGGTTTCAGTTCCAGCATCCTCTCGCAAACCTTGTCGATTATTTCATTCTGGAAATTGCTGGCCAGCGCAACAGCTCCAATAATCGACTCAAACAAATCTTCTTTTACGGCTTGTTTGTTGCGGACATTATTGTTCTCGTCAGCCTTGCCAAGAATCAAGAATTGTGCAAGGTGCAAGTTGTCGATGTGCCGTGCGAGTTTCGTACCGTTTACATAATCCGCCTTTATTTTTGTCAACTCACCTTCGGTTTTTGTAGAGACAAACTGATATTTCTTTGTAAATGAACCAAATACATTGTTCTGTGGAAGACACATCTTCCGAACAAAATATGCGTCTAGTACAGAATCACCAATAAATTCGAGAACTTGGTTATGGTTCCACTCTGGATGTTCTTGTGAGTACGAACGCCGAACAAAGGCTTGGATGAGCAGGTTTTCTTTGTTGTCGGGGAAATTCTCAAAACCAATTGTTTTCTTGATAAAGTTGAGATTTTGCTGTAGTTGTTGAATTGTCATAAATACCTCCATAATTGACGTAAAACAATGCTAGAGGCATACCAAGCCTAAGAATTTGAATTGTAAATACTTTGCTTGGATTTTCAAGGTAGATTATATTAAACATCATATTTGGAAAGGCTTACTTGCATAAGTCCCTAACAAATGAAGTCAGTTTAAACAAATTATCTTGAAAAACTATGCCTACGGATTTTATCTTAACATAGTTTTAAGTTTTTGTCATCATATTTACTTATTCAAAAGTAATATTTATTACTTATTAAGTCTTATATAGATTGCAAGCTTTTACGAAAGGCTGTATTGTATTGGTGATAGCCAGAAAAACATCCAGTATCTCGGTGATTTTCGCAAATATAATTTCAACTCATGGGAGAATTTACATGAAGAATTTTTCTAAGAGGTTTTGCATGGTGCGGCTGGTGCTACTCCCCTTGGCACTTTCCATGATTTTGTCCAGCTGCCAGTCGGTGCAGCTCCTGCTGGAGGACTTGTTCGGTAGTTCCAGTTCATCCTCTCAGGGGACTCCGTTGGGAAAGGAGTATGACGGGCAGCGGGGAGTTTATTTTTTGCTTCATATATCGGGATAGAAATCATGTGGAAAAATTGAGTTTGGATTGAACGTTAACGGAAAGCGTATTATCATATTATTTTATAATTATGGAAAATATTCAGACAAGGAGACTAGGAATGAAGGTTCAATGGAAAATTTTCGTGATAACTGTGATTTTTATCAGTGTGTTGTGTAGTTGTATTTCTGGTGGTAACACCGCCCAGCAGGCAGTAATTCCTGTTTCCCAGGAATACGGAAGCAAGCGGGAAGTTCTGGACTGGTACACCTCCTTGGGGCAGGTAAGCACCAAGACATGTGATGCAATTCCTGCCAGCGTTATCGTAGAGGTTGTTCTTGGTTATAAGCAGGCTGATAAGGCTGCATCCACCGAGATTACCCAGCGCCAAAGTGAGATTAAAAATTATCTTCGTCGCTATTTTGCCGAGTTGACGGCTGAGGATTTGCGACCTCGAAATGAAGAAAAACGTAGAATTGAGATAAAAAAAGCTATCAATCAAAAGATTTTGAAAGATTCAGAGATTAGAGATGTCCGTTTCTTGAGCTTGCAGATAATCGAACAGTGATGAAGATGTGAGGGAGTTCTCCTTGTGGGAAACTCCCCCTCTGTTTACTCAGACTTAAACACTTCCTGTCCACGATGGTAGGTGGCAAGGACTTTTCCTATGAGGCTTTTTCCTTCCAGCGGGGTGTACTTGCCCTTTGAAGCAAAGTTTTGGCCACAGACGGTCCACTGGGCGGTGGGATTGCAAAGTGTCAGGTTTGCCACAAAGCCTGGTTGCAAAAGACCACGAGGTTCGGCTCCTTGGTGGAGATTTAGCAGACAGGCGGGATTTGCGGCCATAAGCTGGGAAAGCTGGCTGGCAGTGAGGGTTTTGCCACTGGCTGCACCTTGGATTCCCTGCACAAGCACTGAATTGCACACGCCGTAGGCTGTCTCCAAGCCAGAAAAGCCAGGGGCTCCGTTGGCCTTGTCTTGGGCAGTGTGGGGAGCGTGGTCTGTGGAAATGCAGTCGGCGGTTCCGTCCAGCAGGGCTTGAATCATAGCCTGACGATCCTGTTCGCTACGAAGAGGCGGATTTACGATGTGCCGTAAGCTGGGATCATTGTCTGCAACGCTCAGGCCCAGGTGATGAGGCGTTACCTCGCAGCTGACTCGGTAGCCTTTGGCCTTGGCTACACGGATGGCCTCCATGGCTCCAGCGGTACTTACGTGAGACAGGTGGATGTGACAGCCTGCTTGGTGGGCAAGGCGAATATTTCTGTCAGTGGCAATATCTTCTGCCAGGGAAAGGATGCGGTTTGCTTGCTCCAAGGATTCCAGAGCTTTCTTGATTTCAGGATTGCCAGAATCTGTGTCGGCTGGAATAGAGCCCAGTGCTTCTTGTGGCTGAGGGGCATAGACAGCAAAAATATCTGTGGCAACCTTTCTGAATGGGCGTGCTGCAGCGGCTAAGGTCATGTCCTCACTGTGACAGGCCACGGTAATGTTCTTTTGTCCACAAATTTTCATGGCCTCTAGCATAGTGGATGAAGATTCCACGTCCTTGCCGTCTTCTGTTGCCATGGCAACCTGACCTGCAGAAGGTGGAGTGCCATCAGCAAAGGCTGAAAGCTGCTGCAGGTGACTGGTGTCGTTACCAGAATAATCCTTGGTGAGGGTAATAGACTGAATGACATCAGCAATGCCAAGGGCATGGGCATCATTACAAACTTGTTCCACTAGCTCCTTGGAAGAAATGGCGGGGATGGTGTTGGGCATGAGTACCAGTGTTCCGAATCCACCAGCGGCGGCGGCGGCTAGGGCAGTGGTAAGCTCTTCTTTTTGGCCCTGTCCTGGATAGCGGAAGTGAGCGTGGAGGTCGATGAAGGCTGGCTGCAAAATCATACCGTTGCAGTCAACAAAATTGATGGTGGTATGGCCATCTTGGGCTGAAAAAAAACTTTCTGCTAGCGACTTTGCTGATTCAGCTGAAAAATCCCCAGCTATCACTGCAGCAATTTTTCCCTCTGCTACTAACAAAATTCCGAAAGTATCGGTATTGGCATCTACTAAGCGTGCATTGTAAAAACATGTTTTGTTCATGTTGGTCTCCTAGTTAAGTAAATTTTGTACATTTCGTCGTGCGTAAATAACTCTAGCAATGATTAGCTGTTGGTTCTTTTCTTCTACCCAATAGAAAATAAAATAATTCTTTACTCGTAGTCTTCTAAACTCATGAGATAATGGATATAAAGTTCGATAGACAGGACATTGATAGGGAAATGTTACCAAGTTATTGATTTGCGAAAGGATTTCTTTACTGAGTTTTTCTGCAGCAAGAGGATTTCCCAGTGTGTGTGCAATATAAGCGACTATTTCTTTTAAATCTTCTAGTGCATTTTCAAGAAAATGAATCTGATACATTAAACTTGAATTGTCTCCATGAGCTGCTGGAAAACTTCTTGAGTTGAAAAACATCTATTTGATTTTGCCGCTTGTTCTTCAGCTTCTTTGAGTTTGAAATACACCTCTCCTTCAAACTTCAGATTTTCATATGCTTCCATACTCATAACAACCATATCTCCGTATCCATCTTTTGTGAGAAAAACAGGATCCTGAGTTTCGTGAACCATTCTGGAAATATCATCAAAACAGCTGTACAAATCCGAAACTGGCCGTATTTTGTTCATCTTATTCTCCTGTTAAGAAGGTAACATGATTTTTTGCAAGTTGCAAGGAAGTAGCTTGATTATGTATTTGTAAAGTACTAAGATTGAAGACACTTGGTTATAGTAATATCATAGAAAGGGGAATGAGATGAAAAATCAATTTTTTGCGTTGTTTTTTGGAATTATTATGCTTGTAGGCTGTTCAAAGAGAGGAGATGAATTAGTAGCTTCTTTAGAAGTCGTTGATTATGCAGGAAGAACAGTGAAATTAGAAAAACCTGCAGAACGGATTGTTGTTATGGCAGATAACTCTCTTGTAATCGTAAAACAACTGGAGGCTATAAATTCTGTTATTGCTTTAGATTCCAAGACAAGGGGATATCTTCCTCTGTCTATTATAAGTGAAACAAATCCAGAACTGCTCTCATTACCTGATGTAGGAAAAACAAAAAATCCTAATTATGAATATATTATTTCCTTAGCTCCAGATTTGATTCTATTTAAAGGAAATCAAGAATCCTCTGATATGTTGCAGGAAAAAACGGGTGTTCCTGTAGCTTGTATACTTTCTCAAGGAGAATATGATTTTGATATATATACAATCATTGGAAAACTTTTAGGAAAAGAGCAGAAAGCCAAAGAGGTTATTTCTGCTTTAATAGGTCAGATGGAATCTATTAAGAAAACTCTATTATCATTGCCAGAAGACCAAAAAAAGAGTGCCTACATTGTTGTTCAAAATTCAAAAAATAATTTATTTAAAACGCAGAGAAATTCTCTATCTCTTGATTTAGCAAGAGTGAATAATGTATGTGCTACAACTAGTAATGTTGATGAATGGGGATTTGCAGAAGTAAACAAGGAAGAGTTTTTGAAACTTAATCCTGAAATTGTTTTTCTTGATTCACCCAGTGGGATTTCAAGTATAACGAAAGATGAAATCTACAAAAATGATACTTTTCAGTTTGTAGATGCGGTAAAAAATAATAATGTTTTTCATACACATACTTTTTCCTTGCCCAAAGATTATGTATATGTTGTTGCAGAAGCATTTTATTATGCCCATACCGCATATCCAGAAATTATGACGGAGAGTATATATAGCCAAGCTATAAATAATATTTTTGAAGTTGCATACGGTATTAAGGATTATTATGAAAGTTGGAAAAAGACATTACATTAAAATTCTAGCATTGTTGCTGTTTCTTGTTGTTTTGTCTGTTTTGTCTCTTTTCTTATTTCCTAACCCGCTGGATTTTTCTCTGGAACTAGGAAGATTACAACATGTTGTTGTAAAGATTCGTCTTCCAGAGATTCTTATCGCTATTGTGGCTGGTGCTTGTCTTGGGTTATCAGGTTCAATTATGCAAATAATCCTTGATAACCCATTAGCTTCACCTTTTACATTGGGAATATCCTCTGCTGCTGCATTTGGAGCCTCTTTTGCCATTGTATTAAATATGATGTATGGCATGACTTGGCTTCATACAGGGATTGTGGCATTTTGTTTCTCCATGTTGTCTGTTGGTGCATTAGTTTTGATGGTATCTGTTGCTGGTATAAGTCAAAAGAATATTATCTTGATTGGAATGGCTATAAGTTTTTTCTTTTCTTCTGCAAATACCTTATTAGAATTCTATGCACCACCAGATGTTCTTTATCAAATTACAGTTTGGACTACTGGTTCTTTAACAACTTCAAATCTATATGATTCATTAAAGTTATTCTTGATTTTTTCATGTTCGCTTATGATATCAATTTTGTTTTCAAATGATATGTCAATTCTCCTGCAAGGAGAATCTGCTGCAATTATGCATGGTGTGAATGTTTCATTAGAGAGGATCGTTTTTCTAGCAATTTGTTCTTTACTTGCTTCGTATTCTGTGTCAATTGTAGGGATTATTGGCTTCATTGGATTGGTAGCTCCACATATTTGTAGATTGATTGGCTTGGAAGCCCCAAAAGTACTTCTGTTATCTTCAAGTATTATGGGTGCTTTACTTCTTGTTGTAGCAGACATAATTTCAACTACTGTTATGTACCCTCTCGTTTTGCCAATAAGTGCAGTAACATCTTTCTTTGGAATTCCCTTTCTCTTGATTTTACTATTTGCAAGAAAGGGTGTTTCAAAATGAGTGTTGTTTGCAGTGCTAGCAATATTTCTTTTTCGTATACTCCTAAACGAAAAATTCTCCAAAATATTTCTTTTTCTACCAAAGATGGAGAAATTATAGGAATCCTTGGGAAAAATGGTTCTGGTAAATCAACTTTACTTAATATTGTTGCCGGTCTTTCAAAACATTACGAAGGTGATATTTTCTTAGAAGATAAAAATATCAAAGATGTTTCATTGCAGGAACGAGCACAAAGAATTTCGTACATCCAGCAAACTAAGTTGCATATTCCAAAGTATTACAGTGTTGAAGATTTTGTCATTGAAGGACGACGACCTTTTTCTCGATTGGGTTTTTATAGAAAGGATGACTATAGTCTCTTAGATGAGGTTTTGTCCTTTTGTGATTTGAATGATTTTCGTCAGAAGCTTCTGTGTGAGATGTCTGGAGGAGAAACACAACGGGCTATTTTGGCACGAGCGATAATCAAGAATGCTGGATTGTATTTGTTTGATGAGCCCTGTTCTGCTATGGATATAAAATATCAAAAGGAATTTTTCCAAATTGCACAAAAAGTAAAGGAACGTGTACCATGCAGTATCTTGGTCACGATTCATGATATAAATCTTGCTATCAAAAATTGTGACAGAATTTTGCTGTTTCATGATGGAAGGATATTATACGATGGAGCCGCTAAAGAGATTTCTGCAAGAGATTTGACCAAAGCATTTGAAACAGCTGTCAGTAATGAATGTGACAGCAAACCTCACTTTTACTATTGAATAATATAGTAAAAGTAAGGTTTGTTCATGTGTCTTAACCTCCCATTTCTGCGCGATGGATTTCATCGCAGTATTCGCAGCGATATTCACAGCGGTCTCTGTCTACCAAGCGGAAAATCTGGTTTAAGTAGGCTTCTGTAGTGGTGATGCAGCGGGGATTCTTACAACGAATCACGTTTTCTACCTTTTCTGGTAGCACTAGGTCGATTTTCCGTACGATGGATTCATCTTGTACCACGTTTACGGTGATGTTTGGGTCAATGAAGCCTAGCACGGAATAATCGATGTTAATAATGTTATCAATTTTGATAATGTCCTTTTTTCCCAAACGCTGGGAGGGCACGTTCATAATCAGGGCGACTCGATAACTAGCCTTATCTAGTCCTAGCCAGGAAAAGATTCTTGGGCCGCTACCTGCACGAATGTGGTCAATTACCAAGCCGTTTTTAATGGTGTTTACGCTGAGCATTAGAGTACTCCTGTTAATTTTGCGATTAAAGCCATGCGGGCAAACATGCCGTATTTTACCTGCTTAAAGTAGGCGGCCCGTGGGTCTGAATCTACCTCTGGGGCAATTTCATTTACTCTGGGCAGCGGATGCAGAACAATCATGGAATCCTTTGCCATTTTCATTTTTTCCTTGTCCAGAATATAGCTATCTTTTAGGCGGATATAATCCTGCTCGTTAAAGAATCGTTCAGCCTGCACTCGTGTCATGTAGAGAATATCCCAATCCCCAATAACTTCCTCTAGTCTGAGGGCTTGAACACATTCAATACCTGCGGGGCGGAATACCTGCTGAGTGATGTACTGAGGAATTTCCAATTCTGGTGGATTGATAAGAACAAATTTGTTATTTTTGTAACGGCTCATAGCCTTGGCAAGGCTGTGAACGGTACGGCCAAACTTTAAGTCTCCACAAAAACCGATGGTGTGACCTTCAAAACCACCTTTGAGGGAGCGAATGGTGAGCAGGTCTGTAAGGGTTTGGGTGGGGTGATGATGGCCCCCG
Source organism: Treponema sp. (assembly GCA_017629095.1). Lineage (GTDB taxonomy): Bacteria > Spirochaetota > Spirochaetia > Treponematales > Treponemataceae > Treponema_F. Next base: position 12,123 of record JAGBXW010000018.1, read on the forward strand.
TCTCCTGCATTGATAACAGGCACTGTGGAATATTGGGAGCCCACCAAGGCAGAGCCTTCTTTTGGATTACGCATGGCGATAATGTCCACGTAGGATGCCACGGTACGGATGGTGTCTGCAAGGGTTTCTCCCTTTGTGGTGGAGCTATTGGCTGAGTCGGAAAAGCCTAAAACAGAACCGCCCAGTCGAAGCATGGCAGCCTCGAAGGAGAGTCGAGTTCTGGTGCTTGGCTCAAAAAAAAGTGTCGCAAGAATTTTCCCACGACACACATCAGAAAAAGTTGCTGGATCAACAATCATTTGGTCTGCTAAGTCACAAATCTCGTCGATTTCCTGGATTGTTAGGTTGGCTGGTTCAATTAGATGTTTCCCTTTGAGCATGATGCCTCCATTGCTCCAGTGTACCACAAAAATCCGTGGGAAACAATGGGAGGCATTGCTGGCGATGAGCTAGAAAACAAGCTATTTTGAGAAGAGTGCCTTAATAAGGGATTTTATGTCTTTGACACAGGTAACGCCTTCTTCTTTTTCTGGGGCCAGTACGGTGGAATAACCTAATCCACTGGCTGCCTTTGAGCGCTGTTTAATGCGATTAACAGGGCGGATTTCTCCTGCTAAGCTCAGCTCTCCCACAATGGCAGCATTTTCTGGCAGAGGAAGGTCGGTGCGGGCGGAATAGAGGGCTGCTGCCAAGGCTCCATCAATGGCACTTTCTGTAAGGCGTACACCACCTGCAACATTGATGTAAATATCTTGGTCACTGAATCTCAGTCCCGCACGTTTTTCCAGTACTGCTGCCACGCGGCTTACTCGTGCTGAGTCGATTTTGTCGGAATAAACCCTGGTGATAGAAGCCTTGGCAGGTACGGTGAGGGCTTGGATTTCCACTAGGAAGACGCGACTTCCTTCAAAAACAGGAACTGAGGCTACACCTGCAGGAAGCTGGCCACTGCGGCGGGTGATAAAAAGGGTGGAAGGATCTTCCACGGGAATGAGTCCTGTTTCTGTCATGGCAAAAATTCCCAGTTCATCCACAGAACCAAAGCGATTTTTTTGAGCACGGAGAAAGCGAACTTGTTCTTCATTTTTTTCAAAGGAAATCACCGCATCCACCATGTGTTCCAGGGATTTAGGGCCTGCAATAACGCCTTCTTTTGTCACGTGGGCGGTAATAACAAGGACTGCGTCTCGCTCCTTTACCCAGCCAATAAGTTCATTAGTGCAATATTTCAGCTGGTTCACGGTACCAGGAACAATACCTGCATCTGGGCTATACACCGTCTGAATGGAATCGATAACCACAAAGGTGGGGTTCATGGAATTAAGGGCATCTTCAATGTCTGCCAAGTGGGTGGTACAAAGCAAATCCAAGTCTGTGCTGACAGATTTTGTGAGGCCCAGTCGATCTGCTCGAGCTCGAATTTGGGCTGCAGATTCTTCACCCGATACGTAGAGAATGGGGCCTGCTGCTTTGGAGGCAGCCAGTTGGGCAGCAGTTTGCAAAAGCAAAGTAGATTTTCCAATTCCTGGCTCTCCACCAATGAGGACGGCAGAGCGCTTCATAGCACCACCTCCCAGCACTCGGTCAAATTCGGCGATGCCAGTGGAAATGCGACTTCCTTCCAAAGGATTGACGGAAGCTAAGGGAACAGGTTTTGCTCGGACTGTAAGGGAGCCAGAAACTCCTGCAAAAGAAGGAATGCGAGCGGCTTCGTCGGCTACATGCTCCACAAGGCTATTCCATTCACCACACTCGGGGCAACGTCCAAGCCAACGAGGTTGCGTGTAACCACAGGAGGTACATTTGTAGATGATAGATCCAGTTTTTTTCTTTGCCATGATAATACTATGAAGTTAGAAGGCCATTATGTCAATGTCCGTTGTGGAATCTGGGGTGGAGTTCTCTACTCGCATGAAAATTCCATTGGGAAGACAGGCTGACCACTCTCCATTGCGGTGAATAGGACTTGCGGCCACACAGGTTTTGTTTGCACAGGGAGAGTCCAGATACCGAGCCTGTCCTTGCTGGATTTGAATTGTGGAAATTCCCTCCAACCCAGGAATTGGGACGGTGGTGTCTGTATCTAGTGGATAGATATATTCATTTGCGGGGCTTGATACAATGAGAAGGGGCGTACCATCCTGCTGGGTGGTTGCAGAAAGGATGGAAAGTGTGCAAAAGGTAATGCCTACGAGAATCAACAGATAGTCCAATGGTTTGAAAAAAGACAAAATTGCTCCTACAAGCTTGATTGAATTTGCTGGACAGTTTCCAGAGGGAGATTGGTGCCTTGGGCTACTTGCTCAGGGGATAATCCCATGGAAAGAAGATTTTTTGCTGTTTCCAAGGCTTTTTGGTGGGCTCCACGTTCCAACCCACGTTCAACTCCACGTTCAATTCCTTGCTCAATTCCTTGTTGGATACCAACTTGGAGTCCTGCTTCATGGCCTCTCTCGAAACCACTTTCATATGCATCGTATTCTATATCAGCCATTTTTAGAGCCAGTGTCATGTAGAGCCTCCTTTCAATGGAATTGTTTTTCAGTGTGGTGATTTTGTTGAAAATTTCTTGTGTTAAGCTGGATTCAGCAACACCTTCCTGTAAATAATGATAGAATGCTTGTAATTTCTGGTCAAGGGTTGAAAGCTCTGTTGCCTTGGTGTTTAAAAATATTCGGAGAGAACCATCCTTTAGTTTGAGCCGTTTATCCTCGTTGCAGATATACTGGAAGGTGTAACGAGGAAAATCCCTGTCAAAAGGATCGAATGTACAAATAAAAATCAGGATGTTTTCTGGTAAATCTCGGTACTTGGTTCCAGTTGAGGTGGTGCTTACGTCTGCCACGCTTTGATAATAACGACTCCGTTTGGGGAGCTCCTTCTTGTGGCCAGTTTGCATTTCTACGTTGATGATGCGATTTTCATCCCGCAAGAAAACATCCATGATGATTCGCATGGAATCTGGGTCGGTTTTATGTTCATCTTGTGCTGAAAGGTAGCGTATCTTTCCAATCCGTATTCCAAGAACCAGTTCCACCACCTGACGACAAATATGTTCGTCGTGCATCACCCGGGAAAAGATAAAGTTATCGGTAAAGGTGAGACTTTCCCACTTTTTCTGCAGTTCTGCTTCTGTTAACATTATTCCTCCAAATTTTTTTCTTACATATAGATTATAGGTTTGGAGGTGCAAAAAAAATGTGTTTTTTCCAGAAAAAATCCCATCTTTTTGTGTTTTTTATCCAGCCCCATCTATCCAGTTCACGAAAAGTAGTCCGTGAACTGGAAGCCCCCGCCTGCAGTCATCAGATAAAGTGGAGGGGATGCCAATGGGTGCCTGCCATCGCTTCGCAGGCGGTTTCTCAGGGGCAAGGCGTGCAAGCACGCACCGAGACTCGCTAAAATCGCTCAATATATCGCGGTTTTCCGGCTTAGAGCCGTCGCTCCCTATCTACCCTCTTCACGAACAGTAGACCGCAAGCTTGAAACCCCGCCTGCAATAGTCTGGGGAGCAGGGGAACCCACGAATAGTAGCCAGAGTGGTGGGGAACACTCAAAAAAATTATTTCGGGAAACTGGGGAACCCTACGAGAAATAATTAGGGTACGGGGAACACTAAGAAAAGCTCCCTAGGTGACTGGGGCGGTTCTCTGCCTATGCACTTTTGCGGGGCAAAAGTGAGACTCGCTAAAACCGCTCAGTATATCGCGGTTTTCCGGCTTAGAGCCGTCGCTCCCTATCTACCCGCCCCACGAACAGTAGACCGCAAGATTGAAGCCCCCGCCAGCAATAGTCTGGGGAGCAGGGGAACCCCAAGCAAATTATACTGGGGAGCAGGGAAGATCCCTGCACATGCACTTTTGCGGGGCAAAAGTGAGACTCGCTAAAACCGCTCAATATATCGCGGTTTTCCGGCTTGCAGCCGTCGCTCTCTACCTCTTCGCGTCAGCGAAGCGTAAGGCTGGGTAGGGTTCCCGAGATTCCCTAGAAAAATTTGTGTTCCCCACCACACGAGATGCTGCTCCTGTTCCCCTGCTCCCCAGGATGTGGCTCGGGATTCAGTCTCCCGGGATGCTGTTCGAGGACTTACCGTCCTACTTCAATCTCCCCCTGCCAGTCCATAATGCCTCCAGCTTCTACAAGATTGGTGTACCCCAGATTTAGGAGCTTGTCGGCAGCGTGTTTGCTTCTGCTTCCACTTCGGCAATAGATGTAAATCCGCTGTTTTTTATTTGGTAAAGTGGGAATTTCTTGTTTTCCGATACTCTCATTGGGGATACAGATGGCTCCGGGAATGTGGCCAGTGGAAAATTCTTCTGGCGTGCGAACATCGAGCAAAATATAATCGGACTCTGTTTGGATTCGGTGAGCCAATTCTTCCATGGAAATTTGAGTGAATTGTCCTTTTGAACAGGAGATAAACAATACTGCAGTTGCTAATAAGTATATAATTTTTTTCATTTTTCCTCCGTATGTGTTATAAAAACTATTCCAAGTTCCCGTGCCAATCCATAATCCCGCCGCACTCCACCACATTGGTGTAACCCTGGCTTGCTAAAAAATTGGCGGACATCATGCTACGCATTCCGCTGTGGCAATAGACAAAAATCAGCTGTTCCTTGTTGGGGAGCTGTGATACAGCCTGGCTTGCAATTGTTTCATTAGGAATGCAAATAGCTCCAGGAATATGTCCTTCATTAAATTCTTCGTGGGTGCGTACATCTAGAAGGATAAAATCCTTTTCTGTTTGGAGCCGTTGAGCCAGCTCCTGCATGGAGCTTTGGGAAAAGCCTTGGTTGTCCTTGCGACCAAACATATTTCCCAGCATCATCATAAAATCTCTATTCATTGTGTGTATCTCCTTTTGTATTCCCTTTCTCGTTGCTGAGGTTTGAAGAAAGGTTTGTAGTGTAGGTGGCAAGAAAGCTCTGATAATCTTCCTGCCGATTCAGATTGAACTGAAAATCCTCTTCCTGACATTCCAAGTAGCTGGTGTTGAGCTGTTGGAAAAAATCCATCAATCGCCTGTTATCCTGCTGGAGCATGGCGGTAGCCGTGTTCAAGGCTGCGGGGCGAAGGATGGCGGAAAAGAGGGGCTCCGTTCTTTCTCCGTGGCGAGGAATTGCAGCCTCTGCCCCCTGGTCAAGCTGTGTAAGAAGCTTTTGAGCTAGCTCTAGGTTGAACAGGGGCATGTCGCAGGCGGTAAAAAAAATCTTATCGTAGCGAGCTGCTTCCATTCCAGCATGAAAACCACCTAAAGGTCCTTTTTCCTTGAAAATGTCGGAAATCTCACGAACCCCTTCTATGGCAAATTTATTCTGCTGGTTGCTGATAATTAACACTTCATCTGCAAATTTGTTACAGGCTTCTACCAAATGATGGATTATTAATCGATTGCCCCAGGGCAAAGTGGTTTTATCTGCACCGAATCGGCTACTTTTTCCTCCTGCAAGGATGATGGCAGTCGTTTTTGTGGTATTCATGAAATTAAATATACAAATTTTGGCTTACTGGGGAAAGTTTTTGTATATTGACAGGTACATAAACTGATGGTACCTTGGATGTAAGATTTCCGTGCTGTTAGTTTCTAAAGCCTTTGGCCATGGACTACAGCCTGACTGAAAGGGTCACGGGGTTGTGCTGGAAACGGCACCGCCTTCCACTGTGAGAAGGAAACGTTAATGACTCGTCTTATCTACCCAATCGAGGGCTTAGGGGCTTGTTTTGCGTTTTTCCCGCAGGACAAGCTTTGTTTCATGGAGCATCTTGTTTGGGTATGACAAAAAAACACCTTTCCTACACTACTATTATCCTCCTTTTAGTGGCAGTGCTTATTGCCTGCATTTTGATTTCTGTGTCACTGGGACGGTATCCCATTAGCATCAAGGAATTGTTTGGCATACTCATCTCCAAGGTTGTAGACATAGAACCATTCTGGAAGCCAGTGCAAGAATCCTTACTGTTACAGCATCGTCTGCCTCGAATTGTGCTGGCCTGCTTGGTGGGCTGTAGTCTCACTGCTGCTGGGGCGGCCTATCAGGGGGTGTTTCACAATCCCATGGCGGCCCCTGATATTTTGGGAGCTTCTTCTGGGGCTGCCTTTGGAGCAGCTTTAGCCATCCTGCTGAATTTTGGGAAAACCATGATTGTGGTGTTTGCCTTTGGATTTAGTATTTTGGCTGTGGTGGTGGTGATGTATGTTGGCTCACGAGCTAGAGGAAAACGCTTTTTGGGATTGATTTTGGCGGGAATCATGATGGGTTCTCTGGCTTCTTCTGGCACTTCCTTTATCAAGATGGTGGCAGACCCCGATGACCAGCTTCCTGCCATTACCTATTGGCTTATGGGAAGCTTGAACGGCTCCACTCCAAAGGATGTGTTCTTTGTTCTGATTCCCATGATGGCGGGACTGGTGCCCTTGTTTTTGCTGCGGTGGCGGATAAATCTTTTGACTTTGGGGGAGGAGGAAGCTCGCACCATGGGGATAAATGTGCAACGCCTCCGTTCTTTGGTGATTATTTGTGCCACGCTGATTACTGCTGCCAGCGTTTCTGTTAGTGGAGTTATCGGTTGGGTGGGCTTGGTGATTCCCCACATGACTCGCCGTTTGGTGGGCAACAATTATCGCTATCTGCTGCCTGCCTCCATGCTGCTGGGAAGTAGCTTTTTGCTGGCGGTGGACTCCATTTCTAGAAATCTTTTGGCCACAGAAATTCCCATCGGTATTCTCACCTCATTTATTGGAATACCCTTCTTTTTCTATTTGATTGTAGGAGAGGGGGAACGCCATTGATTCATGTTGAAAAGCTTTGTTTTTCCTACGGAAACCATGATGTTTTGCGAAATGTAAGTTTTTCTACTCAGGGGGGAGATTTCTTGTCCATTTTGGGCCCCAACGGTGTGGGAAAAAGTACGCTTTTTCGTTGCATTTTAGGTTTGCTTAAACCAAGTTCAGGTTCAATTCTTTTGAACGGAAGGGCTATCTGTGAATATTCTTCAGTTCAGTTGGCTCGTCACATTGCCTATATTCCTCAGTCTCATAATCCCGTGTTCAATTTTAGCGTGCAGGACATGGTGCTTATGGGAACTACTGCCCAAATGGGACAGTTTTCTCTGCCAGGAAAGGAGCAGCAAGAACAGGTTGATTTTGCTCTGGAACGGCTGGGAATTGTCCACTTGAGGGACAGAGGCTATGGCTCCATTAGTGGCGGTGAACGTCAGCTCGTTTTGATAGCTCGTGGTATTGCCCAGAAGGCAAAGATTTTGGTGCTGGATGAGCCCTGTGCCAATCTGGACTTTGGAAATCGCATTCGTGTAATGGAAACTCTGCAGAACTTGGTGCAGGATGGATTCTGTGTGGTGCAGTCTACCCATGACCCTGACCAAGCTTACTTGTATTCAACCCGTATTCTTGCCTTGCAGGGAGGACAGGTGCTGGCTTGTGGTGAGCCAGAGGAAGTGTACACTTCTCAGCTTATTTCCTCCTTGTATGGTGTGACTGTGGAGGTGTGCCCTGTACATGGAGTGCGGGTTGCAGTTCCTGTGGGAGCTAGAATAAAAGGAGAACATGATGAAAAGCCGTAAGTTGTTGCTGTGTTTTGTTTGTGTGATTTTAGCAGGCTTTCTTCTTTCTTGTACAAAAAAGAGTTCTGCAAAAGAAGCTATTACGTCAGCGGAAAGTCGAATCTATGTTGATGATGTTGGCCGTCAGGTGGAGCTACCAAAAAAAATTACCAGAATCATTCCTGCGGGGCCACTGGCTCAAATCATTTTGTATTCCATTGATCCAGACATGTTTACTGGCCTTACAAACAAATGGAGTGACAGTGCCAAGGAATTTATTCCACAAAAATACCGAGACTTGCCCTATTTTGGGCAGCTTTACGGGGGCGTTTCCTTAAATGTGGAAGAATTGGCCTTTTCTGAGCCCGATTGTATTATTGACATTGGAGAAATCAAGAAAACCACCCTAGAAGACTTGGACACATTGCAAAAACAAACAGGAATTCCTTCAGTCTACGTTGTAACGTCCCTGCAGGACATGGGAAAAACCTATCGTGTGCTAGGGGAATTACTCGGCAAGCAGGAACGATGTGAAGAATTGGCTCAGTTCTGTGAAACAACTTATCAGCGTACGATGGAAATTATGGAAAAGGTGGGAGACCAGAAGGTTCGCAGTCTGTTTGTGGTAGGTGAACAGGGACTGAACGTGCTAGCAAAAAATTCTTACCACGCAGAATTGATTGATATGTTGACGGATAATGTAGCTGTGGTGGATAATCCTCTGTCTAAGGGGCTGGGAAACGAGGTGACAATGGAACAAATTGCACTGTGGAATCCAGACTTTGTGATTTTTGATGCAGGAAGTATTTATCGTGATGTTGCAAAAATGGCTTCTTGGAATGAAATTGCGGGCATTGCAGCTGGACGTTACCTGGAGGTTCCCAGTGCTCCCCACAACTGGATGGGAATGCCACCTTCGGTTCAGCGTTTTTTAGGAATGATTTGGATAACTGCTGTCTTATATCCAGACTATTGTGACTACGATGTTCAAGAAGAAATTTGCAAGTACTACAAGCTGTTTTACGGTTGTGAGCTGACAGAAAGCCAGTATGCCAGCCTTACGGAATTCGCCTTTTGTCAGTAAGCTTTTGAGGTGCCGCTATGTATGCAGTGATTGTAGGTGAGCCTGGAGTGGGAAAAAGTAGCCTTGTTCAGCGGGTGGTGCAGGAGCTATCACTGCCAGTGTGGGGTCTTGTTACTCGTAAAGGTGATACGCTGGAGGAAAAAACTGGTGGTTTTCCTGTGTACTTGCAGCACCTCCGTGGTTATGGCCAAGAAGGTGAGGGGCACCTCGTGGCCTATTGTAATAGAAAGCAGTTGGAGGTGCGGAAAGAAGCCTTTGATGACTTTGCTCCACTGCTTTCCCAACCTGTTCCTGCTGGGCATCTTGTGTTGTTGGATGAGCTCGGTGTTTTGGAGCGGGTCTCAGAAAACTTTTGTGCCGCTGTCTTGGAGCTTTTGAATCGGAATCAGGTAGGAATTATTGCCCTAAAGCACAAGGATGCTGCTTTTTTGAACCAAGTGCGGGGCCACCAGCATTGTCAGTGTTTTTGTCTTTCTCAGGAAAACCGAGAGGAACTGTTTTTACAGGTACTAGATTTTATGCAGAAAGAATTAAATGGAAAACTAGCCGAAAGAATCAGCCTGTTCTAGAGTACCAACCACAGGGTGTAGAAGAGCCCCAGCAATCCGTTTAGGGCCGCGATATTTTTCATGGCTTTGGGGCGGCAGGGTGGATTTAAGTCGAATTTCAGCTGCTTGATTAAAGCCGTACCACAGAGGATTGCCAAAAAAATGCAACACAGAAGAAGGGGCCATGTCCAAGAATCCTGTACAGGAAAACGGAAGGCAGCATAACCACCCAAAAGAAAAAGCCACGTTAAAAGCAACACTCGATACAATTTTCTAGCACCAGTTCTCCCTAGCAGAATGGGCAGGGTGGAGCGTTGTACCCGCAAATCTTTTTCGATGTCGCAGGTGTTGTTGGTCATCATCATGAGGCTAATGCCCAAAGTAATAGGCAGGCTGTCTAGCACTACGGGAAGATAGAATTTCCCCGTAAGGGCGGTAACACAGGCTAGTGGAATAAAGGTTCCCATGGTAACTCCAGAAGCCACCTCTCCAAAGGGAATGCTGGAAATTGGTGTTGTTCCGGCAGAATAAGCTAGCAAAACAACGCCACCAAGGAGTCCAATGCCCAAAACTAAAAATCCACCTTCCATAATGGGATAGATAGAAAGTGCCAATGCGGCCACCATGGTTCCAATGCCCAAAAACAGAGCCTGCTGGGGAGGAATCTTGTTGTAGACTAAAACAGCATCATCAGGTTCCACAAAGTCCTCGGTGGAATCTGTTCCCCGCAACAAGTCAAAATAATCGTTAAAGATGTTGGCCGCACTTTGCATCAATATGCTGATGAGAATGAGCGAAATCCACAGCCACCAGTTTAAGGTGTGGGTTTGACGAAAAACAATGGCACCAGAAAAAAGCACTGGTATAACAGAAGCTGGCCAGGTGTGAGGGGCTGACATTTGAATTGAGAGCTTAAAATTGAGTCGCTGATGCACGTTAGTCATTCCTTCTATACCTTTTTATATCGTGAATTATAATTCGTCATTTTGTGGCGATTTCTTTATCTGGCTTACCCCGATGGTACAGGCTATGAGTACTGCTGCCACCAGCTTAAAAGTGTAGGCGGGCAAAAAGCTATAGCGAACTACAACTGCCAAAAGGAGCTGGTACAAAATGGCTCCTGCCACAATGCTGGCCAGCCTCCAGCCAATGCGACTAGTAGGAAAGATTGCTTCTCCCAAAATCACTCCTGCCAGCCCCACCAACAGGGAACCAGAGCCTGTGTTTATGTCGGTGTAACCTTGATACTGGCTTGCAAGGCTTCCTGCCAGGGCAATGGTACCGTTGGCCAGCATGAGGGCCACGGTTTTTGCCTGTGCCACATTGATTCCTTGGGCTTGGGCCATCTTTGGATTATTGCCAGCGGCTCGGATTTCCAGGCCCTTTTCTGTGTGTAAAAACAGGGTGAAACATAAAAATACCAGGAGGCACAATAAGATTGGCCACAAAAATTGACTTTCCTTTTTTGAAAGAAAGGGAAGAATGTTGAATAAGTTTTTTGTCCGTAGCAAGGAAAGATTGGGAGCTCCCCTCTGAATTGCTAGATTAGCGGTGTACAAGCCAGACATGGTAAGAAATCCTGCAAGAATGGGAGCCACTCGCAGCTTAATTTGCAGAAAGGCCGTTACCAAGCCAGCTCCACAGCCAACCACAAAGGAAAGGGGCAGGGCTAAAACAGGAGCATTTGCCAGAATGAGGCTTGCACTGGTGGCTCCACCAAGGGTAAAAGCTCCATCTGCAGTCAAATCTGGAATTCGTAAAATCCGAAAGGTGAGATATACTCCTACAGAAACAATTCCATAAAAACACCCCTGTTGAAAAGCTCCTGCAAAAAGACTCATGAACTACTACCTTGCTCCAGTAGATGAATCTACCAGTTGAATGGGGGTGTCAGTCTGGGACGGAATTGTAACAGTGAGGGCCTGGGCTGTTTCTTCATTGACGGTGTACAAAAAGTTATCCACAACTTTTGCAGGGATTTGTTCAATGGGAGTTCCTTCAAAAAACTGGTGGGCAAGGGCTGCTGTTTGTCGGCCAGTTTCCCATTCACTGACGCTTACACTAGCCAAGGCTCCAGAAGCCACCATGGAAGGAGCACTTCCGTATACAGGCTTTCCCTGTTGCAGGGCAATATCTACCACTTGGCTCATGGCACTGAGAATGGTGGAGTCAATGGGAACGTAAATTGCATCTGCCACTGTTGCCAAGGTACGAGTTGCAGACTGAACTTCTGAGGAATTGGTAACGATGGATTCTGCCACCACAAATCCTGCTGAACCAAGGTATTGCTTTGCTCTTTTAACGGTGATTACGGAATTGGGAAGGCTTGGATCATAGAGAATGCCTACAGAACGGATGTGGGGAGTCAACTCCTTTGCCAGTAGAAATAATTCTTCCATGGGAACTACATTGCAGGTTCCTGTGGCGTTTTTGTCGGGAGTTTGGAGAGATGCCATAATTCCTGCTTCCACAGGATCTGTTACGGAGATGAAGATAATGGGAATGCCGAGTTCCTTGCTGACTGCCGCCTGAGTTACAGAGGTTACCAGTGGCACCAATAAGTCTACCTTCTGGTTTTCCAAGGAGTTAAGGATGTGGTGCAGGGTAAAAATACTGCCTCCTGCATCATACTGAAGGTATTCTACTTTGTCGTTGTCATATCCTAGCTCCTGCATTCCTGCAATAAAGCCTTCCTGCATGTCGGTAAAAGAGGGATTTTGACTCAGTTGAACCAGGGCGATTTTCAGTTTTTTTTGTGGTGCTATGGTAACAGGTGGAATTTCAGATTTTTTCTCGCACCCTAAGGTCACCAACACCATAAGGAGGGCCATCACAAATACAAGTTTTGTAGTTAAAGTATGTTTCATACAGCTTCCTCCAGAGGCTCTTTTTTTCGTGGCCGCACAAAGCGAGACAAGATAATGCTTATTTCAAATAAAACCAGCAGGGGCAAGGCTAGCAACACTTGGGAAATAACATCTGGGGGCGTCAAAATTGCGGCCACCACGAAGACTCCTAAAATAATGAATTTTCGAGCCTTGCTTAAAATTTTTGCATTTACTAGGCCAATGCGAGTCAGCACAATCACTAGAATTGGGGTCTCGAACATGACTCCAAAGGGTAGGAGAAAGGAAAACAAGAAGGAAACATATCGTTCCAAGGACACCATAGGGGTGGCGATATTTTCTCCAGAAACAATAAAAAAGTTTATGGCCAGCCGAAACACCATAAAATAGGCAAACACCACGCCTGCTATGAAAAGGAGCAGGGCAAAAAGTGTCATAAAGCCAAAGACAAAACGTTCATTTTTGTACAGGGCTGGCCGGATAAAAAGCCAAATGGCCACAAATACCACAGGACTTGCTAAAACTGCCCCTGCAATAAAGGACAATTTTAGCTGAGAGGTAAATGCCTCAGAAACATCGATGTAAATAATGTCGATATTCATGTCTACAATGGGCTGTGAAATCCACTGGACAAGTTCTTTTGAGTAGAGGGTGAAAATCACAAGGAAGCAGGCAAGTATCACTCCCAGAGAAAAAAACAGCAATCGCCGTAAATCCTTTAGGTGGTCTAGGAGAGGTTTTGCCTCAAGCTCGTAGGGTTCCTTGTCTTTTGATTTTTTTCCCTTGGGAACTCCGTCTTTTTTCACTCGGAGCTACCGTTTGATTCTTTTGTTTCAGTCTTTTCTTCTTTTGAGCCATCTTTCATTTCTTGGCGGAATTCCTTGATTCCCTTTCCCAAGGACTTGCCCAATCCCGCAAGTCGGGAGCCACCAAACAGCAGGATGGCCAGTGCCAAGATAAGAAGCAATTCAGTTGTTCCAATTCTCATATATTACCTCTTTACAATGAGTGTATATCTTTTTTGATGGCATTCAACTCGGATGTAACATCAGCTAAGGGATCTAGGGAGGCCAATTCTTGTTTGACGATGGAAACAGGATTCATTTCCTGAATGGTTGATTTTGTCTCTGCAATCCCTTGGGCCACTTCTTTGATGTAGGATTCTTCGTCCTTTAAGTCTACAGAATTTTTCACATCGTTCATGAATTTCCGTAATTCTCGTACACCTTTTGCCAAAGTTCGACCAACCTTGGGTAAATCCTTGGGGCCAACCACAAGAAAGGCAATCAGCAGTATAAGAACAAGTTCTCCAAATCCAATGTTAAACATGACGAGATGATTTTCCCCAAAAAAAGACTGTACTGGAGTATACCATAAAGAAAGGATAAACTCCAGCACGCAATCTAGTTACATTCGTACAATGGTTCCTAGGAATAAGGTACGTCCAATAAATTCTGCTGCAACCAACAAGATGATGGTTATTAAGCGGTAATTAAAGGGGCAGTTTGACTTTCCCTTGTACCTAATGGCTGCCACAATGGAAATGAGACATGCGAGACACAGGAGAACTAATCGCATCCAGAACAAGGGACTGGTGAGCAAAAGGTGAGCACTTCCAGCACCAGCAGCAACGCTTGATGCGAGGGTTGACGTATGCACCAAGGTTGTGGTGATGGCTACCAAAGTAAAGGTGGCTAATAGGCGAGATGCTGTTGGTACCAGCTCTGATGCATTGGTAAGGTATACTCCTAAGGGAATACCAATCATGATAGCAGTAAGAGCAAAGGAAAGAGGTGTATTCACACTATTCCAAGCCACAATGGAAGGTACGGTGTAAATCATGCTGGTTACAAAGACAGCACAAACTCCAAAAATACAGGCCACGATTCCCAGTGGTTTCAGTAGACCTTCCTTATTCAGCTTGCTGCATACCAGATACAAGAATGCCAATCCCAAAAAGCCACCGTAAAAGAGGACTTCCCGTGAAAGCCAAGAACGTCCTAGGTTAAAGAAGGCGTTCATAGCCAAGAGAGGATGTCCCAAGTGCATGATCATGGTTCCGATTCCCAAAACACCGATGATAAAGGCTATCAGAGCTGACTTAAATGCAACTTGTCCGTCAACCTTCTTCAAAAGGTGGGCCACCACAAAGGTTGTGATAAATGTACCGATAGAAACTTGGGAAAGGACTGTTCCCAAAATTAAACTCAAATCACCCATGGGTTACCTCCTTACCTGCTTTACCGATTGTGGCATTTTCATTCTCAGGTTGGGATTTGTAATGCTTGAAACTGGGAATCCATCCACATCTTTTACCAAGGTTGCCTCATCCAAGGTGTCCATATCTACTATTTTCAAGGCTTCCATTGGACAGCAGGCTACGCAAATGGGCTGTTCACCCTGGTCAAGCCGTTCTCGACACATGTCGCACTTGTCCATCTTTTTGGTAACAGTATTGAAGGTAGGTGCTTCGTAGGGACAGGCCCACAGACACATCTTACAACCAATACAAACCTTTCTGTTGTGCAATACAATTCCATCTTCCCGCTTGCTGTAGGCACTGGTGGGACAAGCCTTCATACAAGAAGGGTCTTCGCAGTGCTGGCAAGAGGTGGACAAATATGCCCGAATAGGACTACCCACCAGATTGTCATCCAAGTCTCGTACTTTTCGACGTTTCATGTCTGGTTCAAGTCCGTGATATGATTTACAAGCTATGACGCAGGCATTGCATCCTACGCAACGTTCCATATTTGAAACAAAGCCAAGTCGCTTACTCATTCTCAATCCTCCTAACGTTGACTAAAACAAATCCATTCATTGCAATGCCTTATGTTTTTTCCACACTCACAAAGGTATCGTGGAAAGAAACACCGGGCTGTCCAGTGGCATAAGCTCCCATGTCGGCAGGAATTGCCTTGACAATGTAGTTTACGTTGAAAGGATTGTCCTTGTACCAAGCTTCGTAGATAACAACCTCATTCTTGGGAACATTTGCAGTAATCTTTGCCTTCAGTATCAGCTGACCGATGGAGCTGGATACTTTTACTGCATCTCCCTGTTTAATGCCTTTTTCTGCTGCCAGAACAGGGTTGATTTCCACAAAGGGTTCGTTGTGAATATTTGCCATCCAGTCCAAGTTCTGGAACTGAGAGTGGAGTCCATACTTCCAGTGGGGAGTAATGGCTCTGATGTTGAATACAGGATCGTTGTTTTGCAGTGCTTCTCGGTATACGGGTAAGAGGTGGTTACCTGTGGAGGCTGCTTTCTGGGAGTAGAACTCGTACTTGCCAGAGGGGGTGCGGAACTTGCCGTCTGCCCAAGCTGCATCGTAGCCCTTTACCTTTACGGTGCCCTTCTGGAAAATTTCCTTCCAGTCGGAGAAGCCAAATTTCTGCTTGAAGGCATCGGACATTTCTCGTGCACACCATTCTTCCATAGTCCTGTCGGTAATGAAGGTACAAGAACCTGGCTGAATGGAATTCATCTTCTTGGCCAAGCCCATGGCAATTTCTACGTCGCACTTTGACTCGTACATCTGCTCAATGGCGGGCTCATTTCCGTTCATCCAGTAGTGCCAGTAGCTGGCATGGAGTCCCCAGGTTTCAAAGATGGTACAGACGGGCAATACGATGTCGGACATTTCCACAGACTTGTTAAAGAACTGGTCAACAGTAACAACCAAGTCTACGGACTTAAATGCCTTTTCTACCAAGCCAGCTTCGGGATCCTGGCTCATGGGATTACGGCAGGCTACCCACAACAATTTTACTGGAGGATTCTTCAGATTGTTGTTGATGTTCAGTAGTTCTGCGGCAAAGTTGTTGATGTTGATGTAGCGGTCAGAAGCTACATTGTCGGTGTTGGCAGGGGAATCCACCATGGCGGCATAGTTGAATCCCCAGCTATCTAGCTGAGCATAGTTTGCACCGGCTCCCAGTTTTCCTACGTTTCCGCACAGGGCAGCCAAGGCGTCAATGGCACGAACGTTGGCTCCACCGTTGGCGTGGCGCTGCATTCCGTATCCAATCCAGATGGCAGCAGGCTGAGTGGTGGCATATTCATAAGCCATGCGTTCAATAACCTTTGCGGGAACACCAGTTTTTTCTGCGGCCCATTCTACGGTGATGTTCTTGTTAACGTAATCGATGAATTCTTTGTAGCCGATGGAGTGAGCTGCCATCCAAGCATCATCTTGCAGGTTGTTGTCTAGGATGTAGCGACACATACCAAGAGCCAAGGCCCCGTCGGTACTTGTTTTGATTTCGATAAATTCATCTGCCTTGGAGGCGGAAGCTGTCATTACAGGGTCAATGAATACAACCTTACAGCCGTTTTCCTTGGCCTTCTGAATAATGTGCATGGAGTGAACGGAACACCAGGCTGGGTTTGCTCCCCAAACAATAATCATCTTGGACAGGGCAAAGTTTTCGGGGTCGGAGTTAAGGATGGTTCCCATGTCAAAGGTTTGACTGTCGATACCAGCAGGCCAACAGGGGGTTCCCTGAATGCGAGTGGTGTGACCAAAGCTAGACATCATTCCTTCAATACCATAGGTCAAGACATTAAAGTTACCGCTGTATTTATTGAGACAAACACCTAAGGTGTTGCCGTATTCGTTGCGGATTTCGATGATTTTTTTAGCAATGATGTCAAAAGCTTCATCCCAGCTAATTTGTTCCCACTTACCGCTTCCTTTGGCAGTTTGCTTCATGGGGTATTTTACTCGGTCAGGAGAGTAGACTCGGCGGGGATAGGTGTATCCTTTTACACAAAGTCGACCGTTGGTATAGGTGTTTTCAGGGTTTCCGGTTACAAACTTGATAACGCCATCTTCCACAGTGGTGATGATAGAGCAGGTGTCATAGCAGTTGCGGGGGCAACAGTTGTAGGTTTTCTTGACATTCTTGGTACCACTGTCGGTATTTGTTGTAGCAAAGGAAGATGCTGTTACTCCTCCCAATCCTGCCAAAAGACCTGTGGCTGCGGCACCCTTTAGAAATGTTCTTCTCGTAATTTCAGTGTGCATTATTAGCAATCCTCCTAGACGTGATTAATCATTGTGTTGAAGTATTCCATAACTCCTTCCAGAATACGGGCCATGGACAAGCAAATTGGATGGTGGGTATTGTTTCTAATGGCTTCTAGGTGTGGCTTGTACCATACCAACAAGTGCTCCTTCATGAACTGGGGAATCAGATTGTGATGTGTTTCTGATTCGCTACTGAGCAAGAACAACAGAAATTCCAGTTCAAAGCCCATAAAGTCATCTGGTTCCACATTTTTCTTGGCAACTTCCAGACCGGCTTCACGGTATTTTGCACGGACACGCATGGTTTCTGTTTGCATTAAAGTGCGCTCTGGATTCAGATAACAGGATTCGTAGGGAGGAGCTTTTAGGATGTCGGGGCCAATGAACAAGTTGTTGAAATCATATTTCATTTCTTGGCGTTGGAACTCTTCCGTTGCAGCTAAAACTTCCAAAGCTTCTGCCATGGCTGTCATGGTTGCAGTAGGTTCGGCTTGTAATGCCTGAATGATTTCTTCCCAAGTAGCTGAATCTAAAGTACATAAATGGCCCTGATAATATTTTTGTAGGAGCAAAATCCAAGGTGTCATCTCTTGTTGAATCTGCTGAATGGAATTTTTCATGGAATGGATCCTATACCGACCTAGATACCTGACTGCAGAACTCTGTCTGCATCTGAGCCCTGAGTAAGGATTTCCTCCATCTGGGCTCCGTACCGTTGGGCTTCTTCTGGTGTCTGATGATAGTTTGCTTCCAGAGTAGGATTTACTACACCAGTGTAACTTTCTACAGCACCAACCTGAGTTGTGACAGTGGCTTCGGTAGCCTTCTTTGCTGCTTGTACACCCTTTTCACTGGCAGTACAGGAAGCCAGCATGATGATGCAGAGAGCTGCAAAGAGGAACACCATCACGGAAAGTTTTTTCCCATGTCTGTTCATCTTCAAACTCCTTTGTGTAAAAATTTATCTTTTAATGGTAAGTCTAAAAATGGCCAATGTCAATTATTTAATAATTTATTAACGATAATTTAATATCGATAGTTAGTGAACGGTAACTATTATACATTACCTTCCCGTTGTTTGATGGAACATTCGATGCACAATTCAAGTTCGCCGTAAGCAGGATTGGAGCATTGGCTACATACTCTGGCCTTTGTTTTGGTGACCAGGGGTCGGTGAGCTGGTTCTAGGGCTACTCTGCCAAATTCTGTGATGCAGTGCCAAGGACAGGCGGTGGCACAAATACCACAGCCCTGGCATTTCCAGCTAAAGTGAGTGAGGTAAAAACGCTTGTCTTCCCCAGACACAATTCGGAGAGCCTTGTTGGGACAAAGTTTTTCGCAAATACCACAGGCCTTGCAATCCTCTTGGATAAGGGGAGTGATCCAGTGGGCGGTGTGATTCCTGGGATTTTGGGAGGCCAGACGATGGAGCAATATCTTTCTCCACAAGTTTTTATCGGGAGAAGAACGCAATTGTTCTGGTAAAAGATTTAAGACAGAACGACTTCCCTGACGGAAGAGGCTGGCAAAGGCTTCTCGGCGGCTTTGGAGTTGGGGCTTTTTGTTTTCGCTGAAAATGGTTTTGTAGGCTTCTTCTCCCAGAAAGGATTGTAGCTGGGAAAGGCTTCGTTCAAAGAGGAGCATCTGGTTTTTGTGCGAGCAGGAATCACAGGCTCCTGGCAAAAAGGAAATGAGATTGTTGCTTACCACAAGACATGCCAGCACCTCCCAGGGATAGGCTGCAAGACAGGAAAGCTTGCAGTCAGCTTCTGTTTCGTTGTGATGGCAACTCAGCACAATGGTTTGGTTGGTGGTTTCCACCAAGGTCATGAGCTTTTGGGTAAGGCTTGGAGAATTGGTAAAAACCTGGGCTGGACAATGAGCCACACAAATGCCACAGTCGTCGCAGTGGGTAAAGTCAGGATGTGTTATCTTGTCCAGAGCAGAAACGTGGCAGGCAGCTTTACACAGACCGCACTGTTTTTTTTGCTGGATTTCGTTGATGCAACAGGTGGAATCTACTGTGGGGTGGGCATCTTCCACCAGCTGCTTTGTGAGGCGACCTACAATGCCCTTTGCAATCATGGCGCTAGTTGTTCAAAGAAATAAGTTGCAGGCCACTCATTTTTTCCTTGGCGGCCACCAATTTTCCCAACTCCTGGGGAGGAATCGTTTGGGCATCGGTTCCCAAGGCAGAAGACAATGCATAGAACCCTGCCACGGGAGTTACTTCTGGGGGAAGCTCTTTTTCTGAGCCAGCAACTGTAAGAGGCACGCCACATTTTGTGGGAACTCCTTGGGAAGCGGTGATTTGGCGCAAGAGCTGGCCCTTGTTGTCTGCATGGAGATTTCCTTTTTCATCATGAGAGAGGAAGGCCACCAAGGAAGCCACCTCTGTCCGCTGTGGATTGTGGGCCAAAATTACGGTGTTGCAATGAATGGTCATGGCATTTCCTTCCTGAAAGCCGTTGATGCCCCGAATGGCTCCATCAAATGTCATGAGAATGCCCTGGGCAACTCCCTCGGTAACAAAGGTAAGTTCAGGATGGGTGGCGATGATATCGCTGGGGATGGGCTGACCGTTGGCAAGTATCAGCACAGACTGGCAACCATATTCCAGAGCACTGGTGGCAGTTTCCAGAGCTTGTTGATTCATGCCGATGATGGCAATTTGTGTGTGGTATTCTTTTTTTTGAGAAGGTGGAGTTTCCACTGTAACGGCCTTGTTTTGTGTCGCTTCTGATTGAATCTTGGCTTGATTTGTTTTGGAGGAACAAGCGGAAATCAGCAGAATGAGCATGATCACAAAAACTAAAAAGCAATTTCGTTTCATGGTAAACTCCTTTAAGCTAAAGTACCTTTCTCAATAGAATATCACGAGATAGGTTTATAGTAAAATTCCTTTTCAGCTTGAACAGGAATTAGTTCGTTCGGCCTATGAAAACATCCTGAACATGGAGGCTTTCATTTAGCAGGACAAAATCAGCACGGTGGCCTACTTGGATTAAACCGCGGTCCGTGAGGCCTAAAACACGGGCGGGGTTGGTGCTGGCAATGCGGAAAAAGCCAGCCACATCAATGAGGCCTGCTTCCACCAGCTGGCGGCCAGTGTCATGAGTCAGCATGGCAGAACCGATGAGGATGTTGCCTTCCTTGTAGCGGCTTACCTTGCCGTCACAGATAACCTGCCGTCCCAAATACACTGATTCTCCGGGGCCCATGCCTGCCGCCGCCATTGCATCTGAAATCAAGCACAATCGCTGTGTTCCCAAGCTGTGAATCAAAAACTCCATAGTCTGCTGGTTCACGTGAACGGTGTCTGCAATGAGCTCGTAGGTGGCGTCGTGATACTGCTTTAAGAAGGGTACAATGGCAAGTCCGGGGCGACGGTGGTCAATTCCGTTCATGGCGTTGAAAATGTGGGTCAGGTGCACTCCCTTGTTGGCAGGAAGCATGTCGGCATAGGAGGCTGAATGTCCCCAGGCAACCTTGGAGCCTGCTTCTGCGGCCATTTTCCAAGCTACATCTGCTCCTTCAAGCTCTGGAGCCACTGTCATGGTGCCTAGCAAGGTTCGATTTGTTTCAGGATGGCGGAAGGACAAAAGCTGTTCCATGTATTCTGCAGTGAAATCCCGTAGGCTTTCTGCAGGAAGTCCTCCCTTCTTTTCCAAGGCAATGAAGGGACCCTCGTTGTAAATGGAGCAAACGTGGTAGGCAGCCAGAGGACTTGCCTCCAAGGCAGCTTGTGCCTTTTCCATAACTTCTACACTGGGGAAAACGGCTGGCTGAAAGCTGGTGATTCCCCGCTGAGCCAAGAAATTTGCCATGGTTTCCAAGGCTGTTTGCAGGTCTTCCTGGCCAGTGTCTGTGCCACCGCAACCGTGAATATGCATATCGATAAGTCCAGGGCCAAGATAAGCTCCTTGGGCATCGATAATTTCCAGTCCCAGCTTTTGTGCCTGGGCTTGAGCCTCTGTGGAGTCAGCATAAATCTCTTGAATCTTTCCCTGGCTTACAAGAAGTCCCGCCTTGTGTAAAATTCCCTCGGTAGTGGAGGATGTATTGCTTGGCTGTGAATCAGTTTGGTGAACCACAATCTCTGCATTAATAATGGCATAATCTGTTTTGTAGTGTGTCATAAAAGTAGTATACAACATTGAAAGCCTTGGGGGAAGGGAAATACTTTTTGAGGGATGATTCCTAGAAAATAATTCTGAGACAGTAGTTCTCATTGACAAAGAGAGATTTGAAAGATATAGTTTTTTTACCTATTAGTTCAGTAGGAAATGTTTTGGCGGCTGTGGGTATATGCTCTTCAGTTGGCTTAATTTTTATGGAGGATACAATGTCTAACTACAAGTTTGAAACCTTGCAACTTCACGTGGGACAGGAGCAGCCTGACCCAGCTACCGATGCTCGTGCGGTGCCAATTTATGCCACCACATCTTATGTGTTTCGAGATTGCGCTCAAGCTGCAGCTCGCTTTAACCTTACTGACCCAGGTAATATTTACAGCCGCCTGACTAATTCAACCCAAGCTGTTTTTGAGCAGCGAATTGCCGCCTTGGAAGGTGGTGTGGCAGCCTTAGCTCTGTCTTCTGGATCTGCTGCCATTGCCTATGTGATTCAGGCTTTGGCTCAAAATGGTGGCCACATTGTATCCCAAAAATCTATTTACGGCGGCACCTACAATCTTTTGTCCAATACCTTGAAGAATTTTGGCATTACCACAAGCTTTGTGGACATTCATAATCTTGCAGAGGTAGAAGCTGCTATTCAGGAAAATACTCGTGGCTTGTATATCGAAACCTTGGGCAACCCCAACAGCGACATTCCCGATGTAGATGCCTTGGCTGCTTTGGCTCACAAGCATGGTATCCCTCTTGTGGTGGACAATACCTTTGGAACTCCCTTCCTGTTCCGTCCTATTGAACATGGTGCTGACATTGTGGTGCATTCTGCCACAAAGTTTATCGGTGGTCATGGAACAACCTTAGGTGGAATTGTGGTGGATTCCGGAAAATTTGATTGGGCTGCTTCTGGAAAGTATCCTGCCATTGCTCAGCCAAATCCTAGCTACCATGGTGTGTCCTTTACCCAGGCTGCGGGGCCAGCTGCCTTTGTAACCTATATCCGTGCCATCTTGCTTCGTGACATGGGAGCCTGTATTTCTCCCTTTGCAGCCTTCCTCTTGTTGCAGGGTGTGGAAACCCTCTCTCTGCGAATGGAACGCCATGCAGAAAATACTGCTCAGGTTCTCAAATTCCTTTCTCGCCATCCCTTGGTAGAAAAGGTGAACCACCCTGCCTTAGCTGACCATCCCAACAATGACCTGTACAAGAAATACTTCCCCAATGGTGGTGGTTCCATCTTTACACTGGAGATTCGTGG
Source organism: Treponema sp. (assembly GCA_017629095.1). Taxonomy (GTDB): domain Bacteria; phylum Spirochaetota; class Spirochaetia; order Treponematales; family Treponemataceae; genus Treponema_F. The sequence continues at coordinate 34,587 of JAGBXW010000018.1, forward strand.
TGGCCAGGAAGAAGCCTTTAAGTTCATCGATAGCTTGCAGCTTTTCTCCTTACTGGCAAATGTGGCAGACGTAAAGAGTTTGGTAATCCATCCTGCTACCACCACTCACAGTCAGCTTTCTGCTACAGAGCTGGAGGAGCAGGGAATTAAGCCAAACACTGTGCGCCTGTCCATCGGTACCGAGCACATCGAGGATATTCTTCAAGACTTACAGCGGGGCTTTGATAGCATAGCCTAGTTCCAGCTCACTTAAAACAAGAAAGCCCCCGCTGGTGCGGGGGCTTTCCTTTGACCTGTACAGATTACATTTCCAGTTTAAATCCTAGATTAAAGGCAAAAGGTGATTCATCTTCTTCTGGGAAGAAACGATACTTAAAGTCACAATTCAAGGTGGGGTGTACGTTGGCAGCAAGGCCTAAGTCTGGAGTGAGGGTAAGGGCAAGACGAGTGGTAAATTCATCGCTATAGCTCATTGCTCCCAAAGATTTAAAGTGGTTAGGTAGGTGTACAATGGCCCAGGAGGGATTTTTCCCGTTGGAGAATTTGCTTACATATTCCACTTCTGTTGTAATGGTATTAAAGAACACAATAGGGAACCAGGTAAAGGCTTTTTGGAGCTCAAAAGAAAACAGCACCAGCTTACCTCGTGTCTCCATGAAGTAGCTTTGAGATGGGTACAAATCAATTGATGCGGTAAAGGGCAAGTTCCAGGTTCCCCAAGTCCGTGTACCTACAGGAATCAACTGTGGCACGTGAACTTGAAGTCCCACTCCAAGGTTATTGTAATTGGTCAGCGGGGAACCAAAGTTTGTAATATCAGCAGCATACACTGTATCAATAAAGGTGCGGCCAGTGAATTTCAGCATTTCAAAGGCACCTTTTCCCTGCAATGGCAGATAATTGATATTCAATTTTGCAATATTTCGAGTAAAGAAAATATCATTAGAACTAACTACAATCTTTGTGCCTCGTTTAATAAGTGCTGTATCAGCTTCTTTTTCTTCTGCTGTTTTTTCTACCTCATAGGTTTGTCGTCCTTCAAACAAGTCTAGAGAATCAGTAATGCTCATTCTTAAAACAGGAGAAAAAGAGGTTCCTGAGGAAAGAGCAATTTTGTGGTAGGTTTGTTTATATCCAGACCCATCTACTTCCAGATTGTTTTGCATTTCGTACTTGAATAGGTCAGTTTCAGTGCCACCTTTGAAGGTTGTCTGAAAGGTGCCAGATTTTGCAGAGTGATTATATCCCGCACTCAACGTATAGGAGGGGCTACTCCAAGGTAAGGTACCCATAAAAGTGGCTCCAATGATAGAAGTGAATGAGTCTATGCTGTCAAACCCGTTGGAAAGACCATAGGATGCACTTTGAGAGAAAGGATACCAAGTACCTTTAACAAGATAGGGCCAAACAGAAAAGTCCTTTGCATTTTCCAAGACAGAAGTGTCTACAAAGGCCATAGCCTGATTTTCGGCTTCGCTGCGTACACCTAAATCAGTTACCACTCCAGGTATCGTATTTGCTGTCATGGCTGTAGTGTTTGTAGTGTAGATGTGATTTCCATTTAGAAAATACCCCAAATACATAATGTTGTTTTCGTCAAGGGCAACAGGAGCAAAGATACCACCAGAAAGGTCTTGCTGATACAAGTTATATTCAACACCAGTGGGAAGAATTTTTGCCTCTCCCAAACGAGGCATGGTTCCTGGCTGCACGTAGGTAAAAAGAGCTCGTGTAGAACCATCTGCTGCAGGAGAAATGCTTAGTCCCTGAATCAGCATGTCTGGATGGGGCAGTTCGTACTGCTGGTGAACCTTGCTGATAAAATCATAGGATTTGATGAGGTATTCAACACCTTGCTTGCTCAGATAGTAAATCTTTCCCTCAGTATCAGCTTGGAGATTAGTGGAAAAATTATTGAACTTGTTGTTGATAGTTTCAACTAATTCTATGTCCTTGAGCTTGCCTTTAGCATTTTCTTCCAAGCGGAAAATGTTGATGGAAGAATCCTGACTAATATTTTTATTGGCAGCGAGGTACTTTGTTTGTGTGCCATTTTCTGTAATGGTGAATACGACACCATTATTCAGTCTGTCTTGGGGAACCTTGAATTTTGACTTTGTTTCAAAGTCATAAATAACCATTTTATTTTTAGGTAAGGCTCCAGCTGAGGACAAGTACACATAGGTAAGATATCTTCCATCAGCAGAAAGGTTCATGGATTGAAGGGAACCCTGTTGCAGGAATTTTTTTGGTTTTGTGTAGCCAGTAGGAGAATTTTCATCCTTGAGGGCATAGTAAAGTCCTATGGTATTTTTATTATAGTAAACGATTTTATCCTTTGCACTTGCAACATAGGTGTACTGCTCAAAATCCTTGTCAGTGTTGAACTTCTGAACCATACCTGTTTCTGTAGGGTCTGCTGGAATTGCTGGCACAGGGAAAACTTCCTTAAATTTGTTCCAAGCATCATTCATAGAAATACCGTATACTGACTCAAAAATGGTAAAATAGCTGAGTCCACCAAGGTTTGTCATTCGCTTCCAGTACTCAGCCATTTTTTCTTCGCCATAAGTTTGACGAATATATTCCATGAACTCACCGCCGAACTTGTAGTTATAATCGTATACGTAGATGCTACGGGCACCAGTTATTTCTGCAAAATTGGGGAAGTCATCCTCCAGCTTTGCTTGCTTTACAATATGACGAGTAAATTCACTGTGAAGACGACCTTCTCCCGTGCGGCTTTCTTCGGTAACGGCAATACCTTCTAGCTGTCCACTGGTAGCAATCAAGGGGGTGGGGTTAATCATATCGCCAAAAATTTTAGACACTACAACCCAGAAGGGTGTTTTAATATTTATGGTAATTGCATGGGTTAATTCATGGCGGAATACCATCAAAAGGTCTTCTTCAAATACAGCCATATTTGATGGGGCTTGTGTATCAAAGAGCACAATGTGATTGTAGGGAACTTGGGTAAAATATGCATTGAACATATCTTGGGAGCTAGTAATAGTAACGGGCATCCTAAAATCGTGAATGAGATTGTAGGTATCATGTAATTCCCGATACAAATCATCTGCATGTTCTGCAATAATTGCCGCAGATTTTTCTGAACCAGGGGTATAAATGATGTCAAAAAATTCTGTTTTAACAACCTTTAAATCCTTTTGACCAGCTAACATGCCTTCGTACGCAAAGACGGAGGTAAGGCATAAAAGACAGAGCAGGCTTGCTGCAATCTTTCTCATATAAAACTCCTTTTTTGTGTCAGTTTCTGACAACCTTCCATATTGAATAAAAATTTACATATACAATTATAGACACAAAAATTAAACTGTCAAATGAAGAATTGAAAACAAACCACTACCCACTATCAACTATCCCTGTTTCCGTGTATAGTTGTGACATGCAGTTAAATTTTGAGTTCATGGTAAAATATTTGCCGTGGTACGTTGATGCAGCAGTCTTAACCGTGAGGGTGGCCTTCTTGGGAATTCTCTTTTCTTTGGTTATTGGAATCTGCTGTGCCATAATCCGTTATTATAAAATACCCCTTCTGCGTTTCCTGGTTTCTTCATATATCGAAATCAGCCGAAATACGCCCTTGTTGGTACAGTTGTTTTTCCTGTACTTTGGCCTGCCCAAGGTGGGAATTGTGCTGAGTTCCGAGGTTTGTGCTGTTGTGGGCTTGTCCTTTTTGGGTGGCAGCTACATGGCAGAGTCCTTGCGAAGTGGCCTAGATTCTGTGGAACGCAGTCAGCTTGAAGCAGCTGCCAGTCTTGGTATGGGACGGCGTCTTACCATGGCAGAGGTGGTGTTTCCTCAAGCTATGGCGGTATCGGTACCAGGTCTCTGTGCCAATGTAATCTTTCTGATTAAAGAAACCTCTGTGGTCAGTGGTATTGCCTTGGCAGATTTGATGTACGTTACCAAGGATTTGATTGGCTTGTATTACGAAACAGACGAAGCCTTGATTATGCTGGTAATTTTCTACTTGGTGATTTTATTGCCAATTTCTTTGTTGGCATCTGTTTTGGAGCGGAGGTTGCGTCATGCAGGATTCGGGAATTAGTGTTTTGTTCATGGGGCATAACTTCCTGCGATTACTGGGTGGATTGTGGGTCACCCTGAGAATCAGTTTGGCGGCAGTGCTTTTGTCCATGCCTCTGGGAATTTCGTTCGGTGTTTTTATGACCTTGCGAAATCCCCTGTCTCGCCTTGTGAGTCGCCTGTATTTGGAGTTTGTGCGAATAATGCCCCAGCTGGTGCTTTTGTTCATTGCGTATTTTGGAGTGACACGAGCCTGGGGATGGAATCTTTCTGCAGAATCGAGTGCCATCTTGGTGTTTACCCTGTGGGGTACTGCGGAAATGGGAGATTTAGTGCGGGGCGCCTTAATCAGCATTCCTAAGCATCAATATGAAAGCTCCTTGGTTTTGGGATTGGGACGCAGACAAACATTTTTGTATGTCATTATCCCTCAAACCTTGCGTCGGCTCATCCCATTGACTATAAATCTTACCACTCGTATGATTAAGACCACCAGTCTTGTTGTATTGATTGGAATGACTGAAGTCCTCAAGGTGGGCAAGCAAATCATTGACGCTAATAGATTTACCCATCCAACTGCTGCATTGTGGATTTACGGAGTGATATTCCTGCTTTATTTTCTTGCTTGCTGGCCAATTTCCCTGCTGGCAAAAAAGTTAGAGAAGAGATGGAGGTAATTTTATGAAAACATCAGAAAGTTGTGTCCATCTGGAAGTGGTGGACTTGGTAAAGAAATTTGGAGATGATACTGTTCTTGATGGTATTTGTCTCAAGGTGCATCAAGGTGAGGTGGTTGTTTTTTTAGGACCTTCTGGCTGTGGTAAAAGTACCTTGTTGCGTTGTATGATTGGCTTGGAAAAGCCAAATAGCGGTTCCATCCTTGTGGACGGGGAATTGGTGGATTCAGATGCTCGCCGTTCAAAGGAATTGCGACAAAAAATCGGCATGGTGTTCCAGAGCTACGACCTGTTTCCCCATCGCAACATTCTTGATAATATCACCTTGGCTCCTGTTAAGGTGCAAAAGCGGGATAAACAGGAAGTGGTGGCAGAAGCTCAAACACTTTTGGAGCGAGTTGGCCTGTGGGAAAAGCGAAAATCCTTTCCCCGTGAGCTTTCTGGTGGCCAAAAGCAACGAGTGGCCATTGTTCGTGCCCTGTGCATGAATCCTGAGGTTATGCTTTTTGATGAGGTAACTGCTGCCTTAGACCCAGAAATGGTGCGAGAAGTGTTGGACGTAATTCTGGAGTTGGCTAATCAGGGCATGACCATGGTCATTGTAACCCATGAGATGCAGTTTGCCCGTGCTGTTGCAGACAGAATTATTTTTCTGGACAAGGGCCGTATTGTGGAGGAAGCAACTCCAGAGGAATTTTTCGTTTCTCCAAAGACACAGCGAGCAAAGGATTTCCTGCGTACCTTTACCTTTGAGAAACACAAATCTACTGTTCAAAAAGATGATTAATTTTAATCATTGTATATAAGGAGATTTTATGAAAAGAAATATCATGAAGATGGTAATGGTAGCTGTTGCATTTGCCTTTTCAGCTACTGCTCTGTGGGCTATGGGTGGAAAGGAGAGTAGCGCAAGTGCAGCTTCTTTCCGCACTGTAGAAGAAATTAAGGCTAGTGGAAAGATTGTTATTGGTGTATTCAGTGACAAGGCTCCCTTTGGTTATGTTGATGAGTACGGCAAGTATCAGGGATATGACGTGTACTTTGCAGAGCGCATTGCCAAGGATTTAGGTGTGGCTGTGGAATATGTTTCTACCGACCCAGCTAGCCGTGTAGAATATGTTGCAACTGGAAAAGTTGACATTATTCTTGCAAATTTCACCGTAACAGAAGATCGTGCCCGCCAGGTTGACTTTGCCCTGCCTTACATGAAGGTTATGTTAGGTGTTGTTTCTCCAGAAAATGCCTTGATTACCAGTGTAGATCAGCTGGCTGACAAGAATTTGATTGTAGTAAAGGGAACTACTGCTGAAACTTATTTTGCAAAGAATCACCCAGAGGTAAAGTTGCAGAAGTATGACGAATATGCTGATGCATACAATGCCTTGATTGATGGTCGTGGAGATGCCTTCTCTACCGACAACACCGAGGTTTTGGCTTGGGCCTTGGTAAATCCTGGCTATGCAGTGGGAATTGATGCCTTGGGCAATATGGACACTATTGCACCTGCTGTACAGAAGGGCAACACCAGCCTTTTGGAATGGTTGAATCAGGAGATTCAGGCTTTGGGACAGGAAAACTTCTTCCATGCTGCTTATGATGCTACTTTGGCTCCAGTATACGGCGAAGCTGCCAATCCTGATGCCTTGGTTGTAGAAGGTGGCGTACTGAACTAAGCCTTTTTCCCGTCACGAAACTGACACATGCATCCTTCTGAAATTCTCAGGAGGGTGCATTTTTTTTTATTTCCATCTGAAGTTGGTGAGTGCCAGTGTCAGTGGAGTTGGGAACTTGGGGCGGTGCTAGATTGAATCCTTTTTTCTGTGTATAGTTGTGGCATGAAACTGGCCATTGATTGCAGAATGATTGGAAGTGGTGGAATTGGCACCTATTTGTGTGGACTGCTTCCTTATTTTACCCAAGAACATGAATGCCTTTTACTGGGACGTCCTTCAGATTTGGCTCAATATGCAGGTTGCGCTGGAGTGTACATCCTAGATTGCTCCATAAAAACCTTTTCCCTCCAGGAGCTTTTTGCCTTTCCTGCTGCACTTTTAAAGGCCATCAATAGCTGCGACGCTTATTACTCTCCCTATTGCAATATTCCTGGCCGCATTTTTGGTGGCATAAGGGTGCCCATTTTTTCCACCATTCACGATGTGGTTTTTCTTGATATACCTGAATTGGCTGGTGGTTTTGGCACTGCGGTAAGAAAGTGGTTTTATCAGTACGCCATCAAAAAATCCTGCTGTATTTTCACCGTGTCTCAGTTTTCTGCCGAGCGAATCCGTAGCCTGCTGAAATTTCCTGAAAAAAAGCCCTTAGTGGTAACCTACAATGCAGTGCCACATTGGTTTACCCAAGATGGTACTGATTCCAGTGCCAGTGCAGGAGAAGGGGACAGTGCCGCTGGTGATGGAGCTGGCAAAAGCAAGGATCTTTTGTTTGTAGGTAATATCAAGGCCCACAAGGGATTACATATTTTACTTCCCGCCTTTAAGCTGGCTCGGCAACGGGGCTTGGATGGTCGGCTGGGAATTGTAGGCAATGCAAGCAATTTCCGAACGGGAGATAGCGGCATCTTGGAGCAGTTCCAGTCTCTGCCAGAAGAAGCTTTTGCCTTTACTGGTAGAGTCAGTGACAGTGAATTGCGGGATTTATACCGCCGTTGCAGACTTTTGGTGCAGCCTTCTTTGTATGAAGGCTTTGGAATGCCTCCCTTGGAAGCCCTTTCTCAGGGAACAAATGTGGTGCTTTCCGATATTCCTGTGTTCAAGGAGATTTACGGGAGCTTGCCAGTTACCTTTTTCAAAACGGCAGATGTGGAGGACTTGGCAGAAAAACTACTGTCCGCCTGGAAGTTGCCTGCTCCCTCACTGGGGGACACGGGGTATTCCTTTAAAAAATCTGCCACTGTGATTTTTGATGCTATAAGGAGTGTTTTATGAAGGTTGCAATCGTTCATTACTGGTTAGTAAATATGCGTGGTGGAGAAAAGGTTCTGGAAGCCCTGTTGGATATGTTTCCCCAGGCTGATATTTACACCCACGTGTATGTGCCAGAAGCCATCTCCGAAAAAATCCGTAGCCATCGTGTTTTTACCACAAAAATCAGCAAGCTTCCCATGGCTGCAAAATTCTATCAGAAATACATGCCCCTTATGCCTGATGCCCTGAAGGAGCTGGACTTGTCGGACTATGACCTGATTATTTCCAGTGAGTCAGGCCCAGCAAAGGGTGTTGTTCCCAATCCCGATGCCTTTCATCTGTGTTATTGTCACAGCCCCATGCGGTATTTGTGGGATATGTACCATGAATATTTCCGTACAGCCTCAGGCTTTGTTCGCTTTTTTATGAAAAAGCTGGTGCCTTCTCTGCGGTTGTGGGATGTTATGTCCGCCAACTTGGTGGATTGCTTTGTGGCAAATTCCCACTATGTGGCTAAACGAATTAACCGCTACTATAATCGGCCTGCAGAAATCGTGTATCCACCTGTGGCCATCGAAAAATTTGCCACCATCCAGCGAAATCCCAAGGATTATTACCTGTTTTTTGGCCAGTTGGTGGGCTACAAGCGAGCAGATTTGGCTCTGGAAGCCTGTGTTCGCTCTGGTCGCAAGCTGGTGGTGGTGGGAGAAGGTGGCTCTGCCCAAGAACGAAAAAAATATGAGTCTTCTGGCTTAGTTTCCTTTGCGGGGCGTGTGACTCATCAGCAGTTAGAAGAATACATGGGTGGAGCAAAGGCATTGCTTTTCCCCGGCGTAGAAGATTTTGGTATTATTCCAGTAGAAGCCAATGCTGCAGGTTGTCCTGTCATTGCCTATCGCAAGGGTGGTGCCATTGATTCCATCAAGGAAGGCGTAACGGGAATCTTCTTTGATGAGCAAACACCTGAGTCCTTAATTCAAGCCATGACTCGATTTGAATCCCTGCCCCCTGAAACCTTTGCCGACAGAAGTAAATTTGCTGCCCATGTGGCACAGTTCAGTCAGGCTGCCTTTACCGCAAAAATCCAGCGTTTGGTGGATGAACGAAAACGCCGATAGCCTAGCGGATTCAGGTTCCGTACCGAAGAGGAAGCTGAGTCCTTTCATGGCCTTGCCGAACTTAGTTTGCTGAAATAGCCCACTGCCCTAAAGTTCATCCTGTGGAAGTGGGCTTTATTTTTTCTCCTGCTGCATTCTCTGTCGTAAGGCCGCTATTCCCTTGTGGAATTCCGTGCTGGTCATGGAAGGGAATTTCTTGATGTGACGAAGCATTTTTTCTTCCTGCTGTTTTAAAGCAGCTTCCTTTTCTTTAATCCATTCTTGGTCAAAGCCTCGTTCTACAAATTCAGCGAATTCTTTCAGGCGAGTCTGATACAGGGTAAAGTTCACCAAACCGTGAAGGGTGGTAATCAAGTCCACCATGAGAATGGCAAACAAAATCCACGCCACTAGTCGGGCTGTTTGCAGGGGGATGGAAAAAATCTTGGACTCTAGCCAGGGATGCAGAAAGTGGGCAATCAAGGTTCCCATAAGCCCAAAACAAATGGCTCCTCCAAGAAAAATCCTTCCGTGGAGATTGAATTTTTCCTTAGAATAATCCCACCAGCGGGTGTGAAAAAGCACTTCCAAAATCCAGCTAGTAACATATTCCACCACAGACACAATCATCATGCTGGCAAAAAACAGTGGAATCCAAGTATGAGCCCAGGGCTGTAGCAAATACATAATCAGCAGGCCCCCAACTCCGTACACTGGACATAAGGGCCCCCGCAAAAATCCCCGATTAATAAAACGTCCCTGACGAATGGAACAATAGCTTGTTTCCCACAACCAACCAATAAAGCTGTAGGCAAGAAACATCATGAAAATATAGGAAATGTGGATGGTAGCCATACTTCAAGTATAGGTTGTTCTCTCCGGCTGGAGCAAAATTTTTGGGAAGATTTACCCTGTATTGCTATTTTAATAGTCGTAGTAAAATTTCCTTTGACTGAGCTGCAATCAAGGCAGAAGCTTCCTCTGCAAATTGCAATTTATTAAATGTTTCTATCGGTTCCCGCATCTCCAGAAAACAATGAGGCTCCACGTGCAGCAATTCAGAAATCTGTTCTATTACGGAAAGTGGCGGAATACTTTTGCCACCTTCTATCATGTTGATGTAGTTTATATTCTTGTCTAGCAGTGTGGATAGTCTTTCTTGGGAAAGCTTTGCCCTGCGTCTGTAAAATCTTAAATTATCACGAAATACTGTTTCCAGTGAAGGTTTCATACAATATAGTATGATGGATTTTTTAACCTAAAATTATATCATTATATGATGTATTTATTGACAGAAAAACAAATATTTAATATTGTATTTTTAGGGGTAATTCCCAAGAGGTTATATTTCCATAGGAGGAAGAAACAATGAAGACTTATGAGATTGCTTATAGTCCAGCTGGTTCAACAACCGTGTTACATCAAAGAATTAAGGCTAATTCAAAGGCAGAAGCAAAGGCAAAATTTTTAAGTTCGTACAAAAACTATAAGATTGTAGCAATTTACGAGAAATAAGAAGGATAAGTATGGGGACAAATTGGAATGATTTTTCTGAATCCGAAAAGGATGAAATGCGAAGTCGGGCAGCTTCAATAAGGGATGAGGCTGCTGGTCGGAGAGAGGAATTTGAGGCTAGGTTAAAGGCTAAAAAAGAAAGTGGTGGAAGTTCCTTTTTGGAGAGTCTGCTTGCTGGACTGTGCAGAAGCCTGGAGCGCACGGCCAATAACATCTCCAATCGGAGGTAGGCCGATGGAGGACAATCTGATTTTTTGTGAGTGGGGTCACGGGAAAATGGATTGTTCTCCAATTTATTTGATTTGTATGGGGTAAAATATGACGGAAGAAGAACGTGAACGTAGGGAGCAGATAAAAGAAGCTCAAAAGCAAGGGCAAGAGGCTGCAAAAGGGCTATGGCAAAATTTCAAGAAAATGACAGGAAGTAAAGTGGATGACAACGGTAATTTAGGTCCAATGACAAAACAAGGAAAAATCGTTTTCTTAGGAATTGTCATTATCCTAATTCTTATTGCTGCCTGTGATTTGTAAGAAAAGTCTTTAGTGGGAGGAGTTAGTTCTGAAAACTTCTCCCTAGTTTTTAGTTCCTCACTTCAATTTTCAATTCGATAATACTTTCCATTCGCACTCCAAATTCCCATCTATTGCACTTGAATTGCACAGATTCTGATGGTATATTGAAAGGAGAAATCTTTTCAGGAGTATAATCATGGCAAACGTAACTATCAGACTAGACAACAACGACAAAATCGAATTCGCCCGTATCTGCGAAAAAATCGGACTTTCTGTATCCACTGCCTTCAATGTTTTTGTGAAGACAGTCATCAAGGAGGAGAAAATCCCCTTTGAGCTTTCTGCCAAGGAGCCAGATGATTTTTACAACGAGGCCAATATCCGCCATTTGGAGGAGTTGAAGCGACTTGATGACGAAGGGAAGCTCAAATTTACAAAACATGATTTAATTGAGGTGTAGCGGTGGATAAAATATGGACAGATGACGCTTGGGAACAATATTTGTATTGGCAGGAGCAAGATAAAAAGACTTTAAGAAAATTGAATAAATTACTTGCGGATATAGATCGCAACGGAAATACTGGTCTTGGTCATCCAGAACCGCTGAAGGGAAACTTGTCCGGGTGGTGGAGTCGGGAGATTGATGAGAAGAACCGTCTTATCTACAAGATTGAAGACGGCTGCATCAAAATCTACCAGTGCAAGAACCACTACCAAGACAAGTGATAAACTTGATTGTTATGCTTCGATTTCCTTGATGAGGTTTACCATTTCGATGGCACCAAGAGCACAATCGTAGCCCTTGTTGCCAGCCTTTGTACCAGCTCGTTCAATGGCCTGCTCAATGTTTTCGGTGGTGAGAATGCCGAACATTACTGGAACCTGGCTAGAAAGGGAAACCTGAGCAATTCCCTTGGAAACCTCGCTACAAACATAGTCGTAGTGGGTGGTGCTCCCACGGATAACGGCTCCAAGGCAGATTACAGCATCGTACTTGCCACTTTTTGCCATCTTGGAAGCAATGAGGGGAATCTCAAAGGCTCCAGGAACCCAAGCCACGTGAACATTTTCTTCCTGAACTCCGTGACGCAAAAGTCCGTCCATAGCTCCATCTAAAAGCTTTGAACCGATAAACTCGTTAAAACGAGCAACGATAATTCCCACCTTCATGGTGGAAGCAACTAATGAACCTTCAAATTTCTTCATATATTTCTCCTTGTAGTTTAGTTTTACGGTAAGGCCATGAGTCAACACTCTGCTATCAACTGCTGACTCACGGTGCATCTCATTGGTAATTCAAGAAATGTCCCATTTTATGCTGCTTTGTCTTGAGATAGAACAGGTCATCCTTGGTGGCATCCATCTGGATGGGCACCCGCTCAGAAATTTCCATGCCAAAGTCAGAAAGCTGGTATACCTTGTCGGGGTTGTTAGTTAAAAGACGCATGGTTTTTACTCCCAAGTCCCGCAAAATCTGAGCTCCAATGTAGTATTCACGCTGGTCGGCTTCAAATCCCAAGGCAATGTTTGCTTCCATGGTGTCCATGCCCTTTTCCTGGAGCTCGTAAGCCTTCAGCTTGTTAATAAGTCCGATTCCTCGTCCTTCCTGTCTCATGTACAGGAGAATTCCTCGGCCTTCTGCTTCAATCTGGCTCATGGCGGCGGAAAATTGCTGTCCGCAGTCACAGCGAAGGGAACCAAAGGCATCTCCAGTGAGACATTCAGAGTGCACACGACAGAGAATGTCTTTTCCGTCACCAATATCACCCTTAACCAAGGCTACGTGGTGCTCGCCGTTCAACTTGTTTACATAGCTATATGCCACAAAGTCGCCGTATTTGGTGGGCATCTTGGTAACGGTCATGCGGTCTACCAGCTTTTCGTAGCGCTTGCGGTAGGTCTGCAGATCCTTGATGGTGATGAACTTAAGATTGTGCTTCTTTGCCAGTTCCTTGAGTTCAGGGGTGCGCATCATGGAACCGTCGTCCTTCATGATTTCGCAGCATAGACCGCATTCCTTTAAGCCAGCCAAACGCATCAAGTCTACGGTGGCTTCGGTGTGACCATTGCGAACAAGTACACCATTAGGTTTTGCTTCCAGTGGGAACATGTGACCAGGACGGCGGAAATCGTCTGGTTTAGCATCCTCTTCTACACATTTCATGGCAGTGAAGGAACGTTCTGTGGCAGAAATTCCAGTGGTGGTGTCTACATGGTCAATAGAAACAGTAAAGGCTGTTTCATGATTATCTGTGTTGTAGCTTACCATTTGAGGAAGTCGCAACTTTTGAATGTAATCAACAGACATGGGCATACAAATTAAGCCACGACCGTGAACAGCCATAAAGTTAATTGCTTCTGTGGTAGCAAACTGGGCGGCACAGATAAAGTCACCTTCGTTTTCTCGATCTGGATCGTCGGTTACTAAAATAATTTTGCCCTGACGCAAATCCTCTAGGGCTTCTTCAATAGTGTTGAAGTCAGACATAGCTGCTCTCCTTATGTATGATGTGGCGATTTTATTGTCGCCGAGATTTATTTATTGGATTTAAAATCCATTTGCGGCTAAAAACTCCATGGTTATGCCGCTTTTTTCCTGCTTTTGATTTCCATTGGCTTTTGATTGAAAATCAGCTTGCTGCCAGCTGGACTGAACTCCCCCTTGAAGGAGTTTTTCCACATACTTCCCGATGATATCGTTTTCCAAGTTTACCTTGTCACCAACCTTTTTCTGTCCCAAAATAGTAATGGCCACCGTGTGAGGAATGGCAGAAATGGCAAAATCCTTGTCAGAAACTCGTGCCACTGTAAGACTTGTTCCGTCAATGGTGATGGAGCCCTTTTCCACAATGTACCGCAAGATTTCTGGGCCAGCAGAAATGGTGTACCAAATAGCATTATCGTCCCGCTGGATATTGGAAACTGTTCCCACACCGTCTACGTGGCCAGACACAATGTGGCCTCCAAAGCGCCCGTTGGCAGCCATGGCTCGCTCTAGGTTTACAGAGCTTCCTTGTCGTAGCTGGCCTAAATTGGTGCGATTCAAAGTTTCGTGCATAACGTCAGCAGCAAATTCATTGGCACTGAACTCTGTTACCGTTAAACAAATTCCGTTTACGGCAATGCTGTCTCCAATATGCATATCTGCCATGATTTTTGCCGCTTGAATCCGCAAAATGGCAGAGTTGCGGCCCTTTTGAATGGCCTTTATGGTACCGATTTCTTCAACTATTCCAGTAAACATAAATTATTTTCTCCTAAAGCTCGTTGCAACTACAGTCTGCTGAGTGGCAAGAAGGAAGGATTTCTTGTTCCAAAAGGAAATCCTCGCCCAGTTGCTGGGTGGCTACAACACGCATCTGAAAGGCTTGTTGTGGATTATCTACTCCAATGCCTCCTACAGGAGACTTGGCGGTTTCTCCACCAAAGATTTTTGGAGCAATATAGGTATACACCCGCTGCACCAAGCCTGCCTGTAGCAAGGACCAGTTCAGCTGACCGCCACCTTCCACAAGAACACTATCAATTTTTTCTTGGCCCAATCGATGAACCAATGTTTGTAGGTCAACCCCTCCATTTTTTGAGGGCACCACCCAAATCTGGCAACCAGCTTCTTGGTAGGGCTTGTACCGAGACTCCTCCTGACAGCAGGTGGCAATGATGGTGGGAACTTCCTTGGCGGTAACAACTAACTTTGCAGAAAGGGGAGTACGGAGTTGAGTGTCACAGATGATTCTCACAGGATTATTGCCATTTTCTATGCGACAGGTTAATTCTGGATCATCTGCCAAAACAGTTCCTGTCCCCACCATAATTGCTGCATATTTGTTGCGAAGCTCATGGACGTGGTGGCGGGCTGCCTCCCCAGTAATCCAACGAGAGGCTCCTGTATGGCAGGCAATTTTTCCGTCGGCAGTCATGGCATATTTCAGTGCAAGATAAGGCTGCTTGGTGGTAATGTAATGGAAAAAGATAAAATTGATGGCGTCACATTCAGCTTGGAGAAAACCTTCTTCTACCTGAATGCCAGCAGCCTTGAGCTGGGCAATTCCCTTGCCAGCTACCAGTGGGTTTGGATCTGCTGAACCCACTACCACACGTTTTATGCCAGCTTGAATCAGGGCTTCTGTGCAAGGTGGATTTTTTCCGTGATGACAACATGGCTCCAGAGTAACGTAAATGGTAGCTCCTGTAGCTGATTCTGTACAGGAAGCCAAGGCATTTCGCTCTGCATGAGGGCAACCATACTGCTGATGGTAGCCTTCTCCAATAACACGACCATCCTTTACAATAACTGCTCCCACCAATGGATTGGGGTTTACCCTTCCTGTTCCCTTAAGAGCCAGTGCAATGGCCTGTCTCATGTATTTTTCATCATCTGAGTTCATAATTACCTTAGTATGTTTGTCTTCAGGGAGGGAAAAAGGACAGAACGGCATAAGGGCGTGTTGCCCGTAGATGGGTTTCTGTGAGTCATCTTCTTTCATCCAGACTGTAACTGTCGGCTTCGGAATTACACCGAATCATGCCTTATGGCTCGTGGGCTATACCACCGGTAGGAACTTTCATCCTGCCCTGAAGACGTAGTATACCTCAAAAGAATCCTGAGGTTTTTTATGTAACATATACTATAATCTAGGGATTGCTATCTGTCAAGGTAAAAGAAAGAAGCACCACCTGTGAAGATGGTGCCTTGTCTTGAGGTTTATGGGTAGAGTTTGAATCCCACTCTTCCTAAAACGTGGAATTTATTGGGATATTCGGAAGTATTGATCCTTTGTATGCCAGAAGATATTCCATCTGTAATATTTGTATGATAGGAATATACAAATCCTAAGTCACAGAAAAGATTCATGGGAATATCGATATGCTGCATATCGTATTTACAGCCAACAGTCAGAATATGCTGCCACTGATACACACCATCATGAAGGAAGTGTTTTTTCTCAGGCATATCACTGTATTCTGTGGAAGCATAGGTGCTACCGGGAACATTTATACCATG
>JAGBXW010000019.1 GCA_017629095.1 Treponema sp.
GATATGCTGCATATCGTATTTACAGCCAACAGTCAGAATATGCTGCCACTGATACACACCATCATGAAGGAAGTGTTTTTTCTCAGGCATATCACTGTATTCTGTGGAAGCATAGGTGCTACCGGGAACATTTATACCATGACGAACCATTCTATATGAAGCATTCCATTCCAAAAACCATAAGGGCATTCCCTTTGCGGCAATTTTCAGCTCATCGGTGTTTGGAGGCAAGGTAGAGGCAACACCTTCTCCATGGTTTAAGAGACTGGTATTCATCTCCGTATCGTCTGTCCAAGGAGTGATGGTGCCATAGTGGGTATACATGAAAGGTTCTATTTTTGTGTATTGCAGGGCGATTGATGTGGGGCTGTCAGGAATTGCTATTTGAGCTCCTGCTTGCCAAGCATATACGTTTTGTGGAGTGTAGAAAATATCTAGGGAACGGATTTCACTCAGGAGAATATCTGCAAAGAGTCGTCCCCATCTAGGAAATTTTACCACTAGGGTTCCACCAAAGTACATGTTATCAAAGTCACCTATCATGTTTTGGTAAAAGAGGGGAATCATTAAAGGATTAAGGTAGCCAAGTTCAAATCGTTTTGGAAATACTACAGCTGCATTCACTATTGCATCTACGTAATTTCCCAAACTGAATTTAATCTTTGTTGCAGTAAAGCTATTTTGCACATCCATGGGTCGAATGGTATCTGAGTCTGCTCTGTTATACTCCAATACACCTGTAAGGAAAGCTACGTTCACCCACTTAGCTGGAGCAAAATAAATATCTACTGCCATAAAGGGGCGGGCAGCCCCTACTAAAAGCAAGCCTCCAAGACCTTCTGCCAACTGCCAATCTCTCCGTATTCTGGAAAAATTAATGTTTAGCATGCCTTCTCCAAAGCCAAAGGAAAGTTCAGGAAGAATTTTCATTCCAATATGACCTTTATCTGTTTTTGCAGTAAAGTCCCCCATGGGATTTAGTAAAAATTGAAATCCATCATAGGGCTGGGAGAAGGTATAGGGGACATACGCATCAAAAGCATAGTCAGAAAGACCTGCACCCATCAGCAATTTGTAGGAAAAATACTTGGTGAAATCTCCGTTTACCCATGCGTCTAAAATTGTTTCATAGGAAAAGGATGGGGTAACAAAGTTGGAGGCTCCATGGACAGCAAGTGAGGCTCCCAATCCAATTCGGTTTCTCAGCCCACTTTCCGTATCGTGGTTAAAGTATAATCGTCCAGTTTCATACCATTTTTTTTCTGGAGAAGGATTAAGTCGTTGGATGGCCGCTTGTGCAATGTCCACTTCTGTGTCACTTGCATGGGGGGATTCTATCACCTGCTGTAACAGAGATAGGGCTGTAGCGAGGGAATAAGGACGTACTACAGGTGGATTGCAATATCCTTTCAAAGTTGTAGTTTCCAACAGAAAATAAATGGGGTCATCCAAGGGAACTGAAGTGTGACTTTGTGCTGTCAGTGGCAGGATGAATGCGATGGATAAAAATAAAATTGTAAAAATTTGCTTTTTCATAGTGGCCTCCAAGTGTTTGTGTTGATAAATGATGGTAAAACTGATTGGAAGAACTTCGCCAAACCACTTGAAAAGGAATAATCAGAACAATTTTGGTAAAAAGATTAAAGTAAAAATAATTACAGCAAAATGTTTTACAAAAAACGGGAGATAAAGCACCGTCTCGTGTTGACAGTGCCTTGTCTTGAGGTTTATGGGTAGAGTTTGAATCCCACCGTGGTGATGAATCGTGTTTCTGTGGGATATTCAGAAGTGTTAATTTTGTGGATATCGTATCGGACAGCAGAATTGGGCTTGCCGTTAATGTCGGTATAGTAGGAGTATACCACACCAGTGTCCAAGAAGAGGCTAAGAGGAACGTTGAGGCCCTGCATATTGAACTCTCCTCCCACTTTGAAGATATGTTGCCACTGATAGGCTCCATCGTGGAGGAAGTGCTTCCACAACATGGGTTTTCCTTCTTTGTCATTTCTACCAGTGGTATCCAATGTGGAGTTAAGGCCACTACCATCCACGGCTCTGCTACCATATTCAGCACCATGACGCACCATCTGATACTGGGCGTGGAACCGGAATACCCCCCCTCCTATAAGAGATGAGTCAAATCGAATCTTTAATTCATCGGAGTTGGGTGGCAGATAGTAGCCCAAGGAAATACCGTTGTTTACATAGGCTTCCTCCATCCATGCCTCATACCAAGGTGTTTTTACCAGCTGGTGGGTATACACGTAAGGCTCCAACTTTGTGTACTGGATGGAGAAATTGCTAAATGCCAACTTTGGAATGGGGATGGGGGCAGAGGCTCCTACTTGCAAAGCATACATCATTCTGTCTTGATTGAATAATTCTGGACTGGTTAAGTCGATTTCATCTACAAAGGCAGAACCCCAAATTTTTCCGATTCCAGGGTATTGTAAAATAAGGGTAGCAAACAAGGACATATTGTCAAAGTCTCCCACGTTGTTCTGGTAGAAGAATTGGCTTAACAAGGGGAATGAATATCCCAGTTCAAGTCTTTTTGGGAAAATGGCACTGGAACCTAAACTAAACTGAAGATAGTTTTTATAATTTGCCTCTACCATAGTGATTGAGAAGGCATTTTGGAAGGTGGCAGAACTAATGCTGATACCTTTTTGGTTATAATACTCCAAGATACCAGTGAGTGTGGCTAATCTAAGCCAGCTAAAAGGCTCAAAGTTTGCCTCTATTCCAAAGAATGGACGAGCGGCTGCATTCAATACTAAACTACTTCCTGCAGTTCCAGCGGCCCACTCTCGCTGCAGTCGTCCTGCACGAACAAAAATGGCATCATCTAAAAATGAAGCAGCCATTTCTCCGTTGAGTTGGTAACCAAAAGCAATTCCCTCGGGCCAATCGTAAAAACCACTGGAAGAAATATTTTCAGCTTTGAAAATAGAACCATCCCAGTGTTTTTGGAAAGTGTATGGAAAAAATGGAATGGGTTCGCTAAATACGGTGTAGGGCACATTCTGATCTTTTCTTGCTTGGTCTATGTCTCCATTTTCAAATCCCTCGTAAAAAGGATAGGCAGTCCCTAATTCCTGTCGAGGAGCTTTCATTAAGCCTCCACCTGCGTCAATATACCAAGAGAATTTGCTTCCCATATCACCGCTTGCAAAGGCAATGCCCCAGTTGTCGGTTCCCCACACAAAATCCTTGCCCAGGAATTCGTAGGAGCCAGAGGCCACGGATTGCCAACTTGCTCCTGCATTAAATGTCATAGTTATACCTGATTCTGTTGTATGTTCTTGATATGTTTCTCCCTTGAGCCAGTTCCAGCCTTCTGTTTTTTCAAAGGAGGCTAAGGTATCTCGTAAAATAGCTCTTTCTGCGGAAGAGAGCGCTACCCACGGTAATTCTGCTTCTGCAGAGAGGATGGTATTGATTATGCCTTTTATCTTGTGTTGAGAGTAGGGCTTTGCCTCACTCAAGACAGGACACAGGCCCTTCAGCTGAGCCTGCTCAATAACGTAATAGACAGGATTGTCTACAGGAACTGCAGTGTGACTTTGTGCCACAAGGGGCAGTAAAAGTGCAACGGATAAGAGGAAGCAAACAAGAATCTTTTTCATAATTTCAGTATACCAAGATTACTGTAAAAGTGAAAGAGAGAAAGTAGAGAGGAGGGAAAAGATGAAAATTTGCAGAATCTTGGATTGTTCTATCCGTACCCCCCTCCATAGTCAAAGAGTTTTTTTTCTGCTATATTGGAAAATATGGAAACATTCAAAGGGCTTTCTGCCTCGGAAGGAATTGGTTTTGGAGAGGTTTTCCTCGTTCCTGCCCCAGCACCTCGCTTAATTCCCCAATATAAGATTCAAGATACAGATATTGACGCAGAGTGGCAGCGTCTGGAAGTGGCCTTAGAAAAGGTGCGACAACGGATGCAAGAGCAATCATCCACGGCAGATAGCCAATATGCAGCTATTTTGGAAACCTATACGGTGATGCTGATGGATGTGGAATTCCTGTCCCAGGTGAAAAATCTCCTTATCAAGAGCTTGCAGAACATAGAGATTGTGTTGCACAAAAAGACTGCTGAAATGGCTGAAATGCTGCGGGGTGTTGGGGACGAATATTTGGCAGAACGGGCTCAAGATATTACTGATGTCTTTGCCCAGGTTGTTGATGAACTTTTAGGATACAAGCCCTTTGATTACGATCTTGTGCCAGAAAATACGGTGGTGGTGGCAACATCTGTTAGTCCTGCAGATGCCGTTGCCCTGTTCAAGAAAAATTTGCGAGGCTTGGTGGCCTGTGAAGGTGGCGTTTCCAGTCATTTGGCTATTTTGGCCCGAAATCATCGATTGCCTGCAGTTTTGGGCATAAAGGCTGTTACCGACAAGTTGGAATCTGGTCAACAGGTTATTGTGGATGGAACAGAAGGTTTGGTAATTGTTCAGCCTGACGAAAAGACCCTGAAAAAATACCACAAATTTGAAGTGGCTAAGCAAAAGGAAGAAAAAAGTCTTTCTAAACTCAAGCACAAGGCTGCCTGTACAAAAGATGGTGTTGCCATTACCTTGCTGGCAAATATTGGTTCCCCAGAAGAAGCCCAGCTTGCTCTGGAGGAAGGAGCTGGAGGAATTGGATTGTTCCGTACGGAATTCCTTTTTATGGGTGCCATGCAAGATGCCCGTAAAACAGGTTCCTCTGGAAAGAAATCTGTTTCTGAGGCTGCTCAGTTGGAGTCATATAAGCAGGTTTTGGAAATTATGGGGAATCGGCCGGTAATTATCCGAACCCTGGATGCCGGTGGTGATAAGCTTATTAAGGATGCTGGTTTTGACACTGTGCCAGAACAAAATCCCCTGCTGGGAAGTCGAGCCATTCGTCTCACTTTGGCCAACAAGTCCTTGTTCAAGCGTCAGTTACGAGCCTTGTACCGAGCTAGTGTGTACGGAAATTTACGCATTATGATTCCTCTTGTTACCCATTTGAGTCAAATTAAGGAAACCTTGCAGGTTATTGATGAGGTAAAAGCGGAATTGAAAAAGGATGGCCTTGATTTTAATCCAGAGGTTCCTGTTGGCATTATGGTGGAAACTGCCGCCGCAGCCATTTCTGCAGATATTTTTGCCAAGTATTCTGACTTCTTTTCCATCGGTACCAACGACTTGACCCAGTATGTGCTGGGCATTGACCGAGAAAATCCCTCGGTGGCAGATTTATACGATGATAAGAATGTGGCTGTGTTGCGTCTTATTAAAAATACGGTGGACTGTGCTGACAAAGGTGGAATTCCTGTTTCTGTGTGTGGTGAAATGGCGGGTGTTCCTGAGAAAGCCTTGCTATTAGCTGGATTGGGAGTGCGAACCTTTAGTTTATCTCCAGTGCACATTGGAGCTATTAAGAAAGCCTTGGCTAAGCACTCTATGAAGGAGTTGGAAAAAATGGCCCAGAAGGCTTTGTCTGGAGAATCTTTATAAAATCAAGGAGTAAAAAACTACTATGGGAAAGAAATTTTCTAAGAAAGATACACAAGATGAAATGATGGAGCTGGAAAATCAGGAGGATGCTTCCTTTGATTTTGAGGGTACTGGCTTTAGTCGGGACAAGAAATACAAAAATCTGCCCTTGGTGGTAATTGCGGGGCGCCCAAATGTGGGAAAATCTACCTTGTTCAATCGCTTGCTCCATCGTCGTCGTGCCATTACTGACCCCACACCTGGTGTTACCAGAGATCCCATTCAGGAAACTGCATTTATCAACGGATATCCTGTAAATCTCATGGATACTGGTGGATTCAAGCTGGATAGAGACATCGGTTCCATGGAAGCGGTGATGGACGAGCTTGTTGTGGAACAAAGTCTCAAAGCTCTGGAAAGAGCCGATGTAATCCTGCTGTTGCTTGACGCTGGACTTATTACTGGGGAAGACGAGGAATTTATCAAGCTACTGCGTCCCTTCTGGAAAAAGGTAATTGCCACCGTAAACAAGACAGAAGGTGGACGGCTGGAAGAAGAGGCCTGGAACTACATGCGTTTTGGCTTTGATTCCTTGCTGCTAATTTCCGCCGAGCATGGAGACCGCATTTCGGAGCTTAAAGACCAGTTGATTTCCCGCCTTGATTTTTCTGCAGTGGAAGAAGACGAAGGTGGGGAACCTGTTCGCATTGCCATTATGGGAAAGCCAAACACTGGAAAATCCACCTTGGCCAACCGTCTTACCCATACCGAAGCGTCCATTGTTTGCGATTATGCTGGAACTACCCGTGACGTGGTGGAAGGAAGCTTTCAGTACAAGGGACGGAATTTTCAGGTGCTGGATACAGCGGGAATTCGGCGTAAGGCAAAGGTAAAGGAAAACGTGGAGTATTACTCCGTGAACCGAGCCATTAAGACACTGGATAGGGCGGAGGTTGTCTTCCTGATGATTGATGCCCAGGAGGGCTTGTCGGACCAGGACAAGAAGATTGCTGCTCTTGCCCATGATAGAGGTCGTGGAGTGATTTTTGTCTTGAACAAGTGGGATACCCAGGAACAGGGACGTGCTGCCTTACGTAAGGCCGAAGAAAATATCCGTATTATGTTTGGTCACATGAACTATGCCCCTGTCATTGCTATTTCTGCACTAGAAGGCAAGGGAATGCAGGAGCTTTTGAACATGGCACTGGAAATGCAGGCTCAGCTTCACCGTAAAATAGACACCGGTAGCTTGAATCTTGCCCTGAAGGATTGGGTTTCTGCCTATCCACCTCCAGCCAGCCGTACTGCTCACTTTAAGATGCGGTACATGGTGCAGACTTCATCCAATCCCGTCAGCTTTTTGATTTTTGCCAGCCGCCCAGAAGTTGTTTCCGACTCCTACTTGGCCTACATCAAGAATAAGATTCGTAGCGACTTGGGCTTTGACAAAATCCCCGTGTTGCTGGAGCTGAAGGCAAGTCGTCAGAAATGGGAAGATAGGGAGAAATTTTAGTGGCTTCCTATTCCATTGGCGAGATGGAGGAACTGACGGGAATCAAGGCTCACGTGTTGCGGTACTGGGAAGAGGTTATTCCCAGTCTTGCCCCAAAAAAGGATCTTGGGGGACGACGTGTCTATTCCCAGCGGGATTTTCAGACCATCATGCGGCTGAAATACCTGATTCAGGAGCGACGTTTTACCATCGAAGGAGCCCGCTCAGAAATGATTAAGCAGGCTGCATCCTACGTTTCTTCTAATCAGGAATTATCCTCTGCCTTGGAATCAATCAGTGAAATACGTTCAAGTCTCACGGATTTGTATTTACTTGTGAAAAAATATCGTAGACCAGGAGGAACTGCTGGTGGCAAAAAATAAATCAACTGTGGAAAAGCGTGGTGGGGCAGGAAATTTTCAGGAAAAAGCTGGAAAAGAATCAACTTTCCCTTCCAAAAAAGAAGCTTTACTTCCAAAAAGGATTCCTAGTAAAACTCACCTTTCCTCAGGAGCTATTTCAGCTCGTCCAAAAGCTTCTTTCAGTGCTGGCTCACAGGATACTTTCAAAAAATCCCTTGTGGAAGAATTGTTGCCAGAGCTTCCTGCCGAAAGTCGCCAGATTTTGGAAAACTTTGAGTCCCTTGTTCAGGGGGTGCGGCCACTGTCTTCTCGCCAGCTACTCCGCCTGCCAGAAAATATTCGTGATGTGTCCCACCTGCTAACAGACCAGCGTGGAGGCCGCAGAATGGGCTACTTAAACGACACCGTTGCCCTTTCAGCTTATATGCGGTACTTCCAGTGGTGGAACCTTTTGCGGCTCACACGGCTTTTTGCGGGGCTGAAACCAAGTCAGCTGAATGTGCCTGACAATGGCATTTGTCTTGATATTGGCTCTGGCCCACTTACAGTGCCCATTGCCTTGTGGCTTGCTCGTCCCGATTTACGGGAAAAAAAACTCACCTGGTATTGCCTAGATCATTCCCAAACAGCCCTGTCCCTTGGTGAAGAACTCTACCTTGCCATTGCCGCCCGA
>JAGBXW010000020.1 GCA_017629095.1 Treponema sp.
GGAGTACGGGCCAAAGGGGGATCTTCACCTATGGCGGAGATAACCCCACGGCAGTGATTTATGCCGAGGATCCAGATGAGAATCATATCCCAGATCATTTCACCAACTCAAATGGGGATGGAACATACTACGACCCTTCTGCTGGTACTGTGGGGATCGTTGGAGATACAATTTTACAGAGAGAGGGATTGGGAGCTAGAAGGACTCTCACCTACAATCCAGAGGAGGAAAGAGAATGAAAAGGTTCAGTATCTTGTTTTTGATTATTTTGGTGATGGGGACATCCTCTGCTTTTGCTGAAAACAATTTGGATGAGATTTCAAGACGGGAGATTGAGAAGGTGTTTGGAGAAGGCTGGGAACAACCGTCCATTGAGATGTTTAGAGAAGGTTCATTTGTGTATTTGATTCCAAAAATTGAGTTTCGGTTCCATTGGAAGGAGCCCATGGCTGTGGAGGCATTGAGAGAGTTCCCCAAACCTTACCTACTACCTGATACTATTGAAAATCTTTTAAAAAAAGAAACAACTGTTACAGAAGCAGACGTGAAAGCATTGCTGAATTCAGACAGTAAATTCATCTTGATAAATGTAGGAGCGGATGAAAGAATGTCTGAGATTGCATATAAGAAACTTTGTGCGGATGGGGAAGTGATTGGGGAATTTACATTTACTGAAGCTACTAGATATACCGAGAGTACTGGGCCAACTGGGAGCGAAGCACAAATAATTAGCATTAACTACCGTGGTGCCTTCCTTGACGAAGGAATAATCTATGGCTTTGGATTCAGTTATAACTTTTCTGACCAAGAAAGGGCAGAATTGGCAGAGAAAACAGGACTGTTTTACACTGGCTCAGCAGGCAATGTGTACTGGAGGGATGCGGAGGCCCCATACAGTTTGTATCACATGATGCAGCGTCAAGACAGGAACATGCCTGTGTTCTTATTGAATTTTCAAAGATGCTGGAACAATATCATTGGCAATTTATTGATGAACAATAGTCCTGTTTCCATTTGTAGAAAAAGACGCTGACGGTACGGACGACCCGGTAACCACTCTATCCGCCGTCGTGAGTGGCGGCCAACTTAAATGCAAGTGGCAGGTAAAATACACCGCAGACGACAAGGATGCAGACAGTCAGCAGGAGCTTGCAGAAAAAGGCTACACCTTGCCAGAATATGCCTTTGTGGTGGAGTGCGGCGGTGCCACCAGTGGGGAGAGCGGGAACGTGGGCAAGTGCAACAGATGAAACTGGAGCCAATGGTATTTTCAGACAAGCCTGCATCTGGGGAGTTTCAGTACAAGGAGCTGTCCAAGCAGGAGAATCCTATTGTTGGAGAGGAGGTTGCGGCTGAGTATGTGGGGGAGATGGAGGAAGAGGTTGAGGAAAAAACAAACGGATATTTGTATTTGTTGTATAGGAATGGTAAGGGAGAAGATAAGACGTTATCTCAACTGGGACTTCTTAGGAAAATAAAAGATGCCGTAAAAAATAATCAAGAAATAACAAAAGAAAAGGGAGATGGCTCCATTCAAGAACGATTTATCAATCAAATGAAAGCTGGGAAGGGGACGTCTTTTTTGAATTCATATGATTTTACCAAAGTGAAATTTGCACTAGGTAAGGCAACAGTGGGTGGAACATTTGACGGAATCATACATCGAAATGATAATGGAACAACTCATTTTGATGGGACAATAACCTATCAATTCTACGATAAGTTTACTGATCCATATGACCTGCTTAATAAAATTCCCCCAGATTGGAATCCTGACGGCAAGCCCTACACCATTACTGGGCAATGGACAGTGAGAATCAAGGGAGACTACTAAGGTGGTAAATTTTATACTGGACAACTGGGAGTTGTTGGTGAAGATATATGCAGGACTCTGCATTGTAGGCTTGGCTGTTCTTGCATCAATTCTAACCCATAGGTATTTTTTTTCCGGGAATCCTGCCTCCAAAGCGAAAAAGCACCTTGTCATCGCCATGTGGCTAGCCTGCATTCTTGATTTCCTGCTTATTTCCAGGAGGTACTACTTTACAAGGATAGAAGTATCTGAAGACTTCTATGTCCAGCAGCAGCCCTTTGTTAGTCGGTATGACTTAAGGATGAGGGGAGGGAAGCTGCTGGTGGAGAATGTGTACGAGTGGAAGGAGACTGACAAGTTCTTGTATGGCAGTGGCCGATGGGAAAGATATTTTGTATACGACAAGGAAAAGGATGAAATGACTTTCTTTTCTAGTGAGCATGACTTCTGGACTACTGCCAAGTCTCTTGGCCTGAAGTACGGAGAGGGAGTGTGCGACACGGTAGAAGGTTATTTCTATAAGAATTATTGATAGGGAGACCAGAGGATTCTCCCCGGCATGCGGGTGACCGTGAAATACGTGGGAGAAAGCTATTCTGGGGAATACATTGCCAACCACGTTATCCATGAGTTCTCCGTGTATGGAGGCTACACCACCACCTTGTACCTCAAGCGAAACATGGCTGGTGGCGAGAAGAAGCGAGTGAGCGAGATAGAGCGGGAGCGAGCCAGCCGTGCCGTGGCGGAACAGCAAGTCAAGGCCAGTTCTCAAGGAGATGACTCCACCAATAGCTCCAAC
>JAGBXW010000021.1 GCA_017629095.1 Treponema sp.
ATCCGTTGTATTACCGCTCTACCACGCTTCCTTGCTTGAATCCTAAAAAAGGATTCGGAGCAGGGGGGATTCGAACCCCCGGTACCTTGCAGCACAACGGTTTTCAAGACCGCCGCCTTAAACCACTCGGCCACCGCTCCACAAAAATGCTTGATTATAGTAGCAAGGAAAAGATATTTTGTCAAGTCATAAATTCAAACTTCTTTTTATTCTTAATCTCATATAACTAAAATATTTGACTTGACAAAGTCCACCAGTAAAGTACAATGAATATCATGTCACATTCAACAAAAAATGAAAAAAAATTTTGGGCAGGAACTCTGCTCATTGTATTTATTTCCATAGTTTTGGTTTTCCTTCCTACCGTCAGTGTTTTTTCCCAGACTGCCCCCAAAGCGAATAACGATACATCTTCATATAACGCAAAGAAACGACAATACATTGATTTACTCGGAAGTGTTTTTGATTTTGTTCATCGTAATTATGTAGATGAGGTGGATCCTGAAATCCTGTACCAAGGAGCCATGAAGGGGCTTATGGATTCCCTAGAAGATCCCTACACTACCTATATGGATCTTTCTATGACCCGAGATATTACCGACACCACTTCTGGTAACTTTGGTGGCGTTGGTCTCCAGATTACAAAGGCTGTAGAGTCAACTCCAGAAAAACCAGCCTACGTAGAAGTTTCCCATCCAATGGAAGACACCCCCGGATATCTGGCAGGAATTCAGCCCCAAGACAAGATTATCGCTATCAATGGCACAGATACTTCCACCATTACCATGGACGAGGTTTTAAATCTTTTGCGGGGAGAAATCGGCACTACCGTTGATTTGGTAATTCGCCGTGGAGCTTCCATGGAATTTCCCGTTACACTGACACGAGCCTTAATCGAAGTTCCTACAGTAAAGTATGCAATGATCGGTCAAACTGGCTATCTTCGCATTATCGAATTCACTCCTCAAACTCCTCAGCGAGTGCAGGAAGCCCTGGATTCTTTTCAGGAGAATAAATTTACAAGTCTCATCATCGACCTGCGGAACAATCCTGGTGGACTGATTACTAGCGTTGTGGAGGTGGCAGATAAGTTCATTGACAATGGCCCCATCGTTTCTACAAAGAGTCGCCTCACCTACGAAAATTTCATGTACACAGCCTCTCCAAAGCAAACTACCATGCCAAAGAATATTCCCATTGTGGTACTGATTAACCAAGGGTCTGCCAGTGCTTCAGAAATTCTTGCTGGAGCCCTCAAGGATAATCACTTGGCATATTTGGTGGGAGAACGAACCTATGGTAAGGGCTCTGTTCAAAAACCCTTGGCACTTTCTGCCACTGACGGAATCAAACTCACTACTGCTCGGTACTACACACCTACAGACACAAATATTGATAAAATCGGTATTCCACCAGATATGGAGATCCTCTTCCCTGAACTAACAGAACAGGAGCAGGAAGCCTACATCAAGTTTATGGAAGATGAGGTCCTTACAAAGCAAATAACCAATCCTAACATGAGCGAAAATGAAATTGCTCAGTTGGCAAAGGATTTGCATAAAACATATCCTATGAACCTGAGCTTAATCCGTCGTCTTATTCGGTTGGAAACAGACAAGGTGCGAGAACCTCGGCTTTACGACTTGGACTACGACATTCAGTTGAATGCAGCCTTGGAAGTTGTTCAAAAGAAGGATTTTAACAAGCTCGTAAAAGAAGCTAAAACCTTGAAAGAACTTCAGCAGGAAGCAGAAGAAGAAAACAAGGATTTAGCAACAACAGCACAATAACATGCGGCAATTCCTAGCACCCTCCATGCCGGATACCAAGGGAAATCTCACCTTGACCGGCAAGGATTTTAAATACCTACATCAAGTGTTACGCCTTAGACTGGGGGACGCAATCCACGTGCGATTGCCCTCTGGTCTTTTGCAAACAATGGCCGTTACCGCTGTTTCTGGCAAAAGCCTGATCCTTTCCCCGTGCCTGGGAGATGCAACTCAGGAAACAGGAGTGTCTGCTTCTCAGGTAGAAAAAGAGCACTCTGAAACAGGCCCCGCACTGTGGCTTTTTCAGTTTATGCCCAAGGCCCAAAAGCTAGACTTGATTGTACGGCAAGCTACGGAACTTGGGGTAACAAAGATTATTCCCATAATGGGAGCCCATTGTCAAAAAGATGCGGCTTTCCAGAGAAGTGACCGATGGGAACGGATTATACGAGAGGCTCGCCAACAAAGCGGTTCTCCGGTGGAGACGGTAATTACAAAGCCATACTCTCTGACGGAGGCAATGGAATTGTGGCAACAAGCAAAAGCCGAAAATCATCTTGGCATTGTTTTGTATGAAAAAAGCCAAGACACAAAGTGCTTTCATCAGGCTGTGGCCCAAGTCCAAAGCACCAGCACCCAAGAAAGAGCTTGTGTTGCAGCCCTTGTTTCTGGCTGTGAAGGGGGATTTTCCCCAGAAGAAATTGAAACACTCAAGAAAAATGGCTTTGTTCCAGTTCACCTTGAAACAAATATTTTACGAGCAGAAACGGCAACCATCTATGGCTTAGCTGTTTTACAAAACTTATTGACGGAGAAATCTCAATGGCTGTTAAACGAATTCAATTGTTAAATGTTCCTATAGATATTCTTGCTCCAGAAAAGCTGGAAGAAACCTTACTGGGGCTTTTGGAGAGACCAGGAACAAAACAAATTGTTTTTCTTAACCTGTGGGATTTTTTAAAGGCTCGTCGTAATACCAAGTTCAGAGAATGCCTCACCAATGCAGAATTGGTGTTGCCTATTTCAAAGAGTTTGCTGAAAGGTGCAGCATTTTTGGAGCTGGAAACACCTGTTCGTTATAATCCATTTTCCACCATCATCTCCTGTCTTGCAATTTTAGATTCTCACTACAAGAGCCTATATCTTTTTGGAGGCAGAAAGCGAGCCCTAACCAAGGCAGAAAAAAACGTTCATGCTACCTTCAGAAATATCCGATTGGTGGGCCGATACGTAGGACATTATCCCAAGGACATGGAAAAGGACATTATCTCTGCCATGTACAAGGCCACACCTTCCTTTGTTTTGGTAAGTGATGGTATTCCAGAAAAGGATTGCTGGGCATACAATCGACGAAACAACTTTTCTTCCAGTCTCTTTCTTTACAACAAGGATATTATCAACATTTTTGCAAAACGAACAAAGCGAATTTCCCCCGCAATCTTTGACAAAGGCTTGGAAATTTGGATAGAGATACTTCACAATCCATTAAAGATATTCCTGTTTGTGCCGTACATTTGGTATAGACTCTTACTACTTGCTTGCAAATTCTCAAAGGAGAAAAACGATTAACAAGGTGAAGCCCTGTTGACAGGAAATATTTATATAGTTTCCCAAGATCCCGTTGTTCGAGATTTCTGTCGTTATTTACAAGAAGTATATCGGCTACGATTTTATAGTGATTGGAATAAGTTGTATGACAGTGTAATACAATGTGTACCACTATTCATCTTTGTTGATTATTCTTTTTTCGCTTCAAATGATCCCCAACTATTAGAAGATTTCCACAAGCAATTTTTTAGAATCCCCTTTTACATTTTGACTCGTTCTGATTGTTCTTATTTTTTACCGTATTTTCAAAGAATTGGAATTAAACGAGTGATTCACATTCCCTGCGAAAAAAATAAATTCAAAAAAATTATTTCAGAACACCATTCCACCCAGATTTGTCCTGCTGATTTTCAGCCATGCCCCATTCCCCACTGCCCAAAACTCAATCAATTTTTAGGAAATTCCCACAAAATGACAAAACTTAAAAACACCATCTATCATTACAGCCAAACTGACACACCATTGCTCCTCACAGGAGAAAGTGGCACGGGAAAGTCTTATCTGGCTCGACTTATTCACGATATGTCCCCACGACGTGCCCATCCCTTTTGTGCCATAAACCTTACCAGTATTCCCATCTCCTTGGCAGAAGCTGAATTCTTTGGCACCACAAAAGGAGCCTATACCGATGCAATTTCTCGGGAAGGATATTTTTCTTCCGCTCGATTTGGCACACTCTTTCTTGATGAAATTGGAGACTTACCTATTTCTATTCAGCCAAAATTGCTCCACGTACTGGAAGAACAATCCTACAACAAGGTAGGTTCTCCAAAGAAAATCAAATGCAACACAAGGTTTCTCTTTGCCACCAATGCTGATTTACAACACTTAGTTGACCAAGGGCTTTTTCGTAGTGACTTGTTTTATCGCATTTCTATCCTGCCCATAGAGGTGCCTCCGCTACGAGAACGGAAAACGGACATTCCTCAACTGGCACGCCATTTTCTAAAACCATATAAAAAAGATTTATCATCCAGCAGCGTTCAAAAACTTCTGGATTACCACTGGCCTGGCAACGTACGAGAACTAAAAAATTGTTTACTGAGAGCCTGCATCATTTCCACAAAAGAAATGATTCATGACGGTTGCATTTCCTTCTAAAATATAATTCATTGTAAAACAATAAATTATTTGGTATTTTTCCCCGCTAAACCAGCTGCTTTATTAAAAATCTTTTCCAGATATTTACATTCTCCCTCAGACAGGCAGGCTCGAGAAAGGATTCCACGCCAAAATCGCTCCATATCCTCACGACCAGTTATGCTAAAAAATCCGATTTTCTGTAAATCATCAGCAATTACCTGAACCGTACCGTCTAATCGTTCCATGGCAACGGGAGTTATCCGCGGAGAATAAAGGCTCAATGCACGAAAAACGGTGTATCCAATCACCTGCACTGCATGAGACAGATTCAAGGAGCCAAAATCGGGGTGGCTGGGAATGGTTACTCCCATAGTACATTCATCTAGTTCGCTGTCGGTAAGGCCAGTGCGCTCGTTTCCAAACACAATGGCACCGCCACCACTTTGCACCACTTGGGTAGCTAATTCTTCTGGTAAAAGCAATTTATCCTTGCGCCGCTTTCCCTGTCGCCGAGTGGTACCAGCCACAAAAAAGCAATCCTTGGTGGCATCTGTAATACTTTCGTAAAATTCAGCCTGCTCCCAAATATACGCGGAATGAATAGCCAGTACTCGTACCTTTTCGTCGTCATAATCTTCACGGCGCCCTACAATCCGCAGCTTTGACAAGCCAGAATTGGCCATTGCCCGACACACAGAGCCAATATTGCGGCTTTCCTCTGGCCGACACAGCACGATGTATGTTTGCGTTAAATCCATAAATACACTATACTCCTTTCAGGCGATTTACAGAA
Source organism: Treponema sp. (assembly GCA_017629095.1). GTDB lineage: Bacteria > Spirochaetota > Spirochaetia > Treponematales > Treponemataceae > Treponema_F. The sequence continues at coordinate 5,254 of JAGBXW010000021.1, forward strand.
GGATTATGGGTATTTTTGCACAGAAAAAAGCAGTTGTTATTGGTGGTTCCGGGGGAATTGGAGCTAAACTTTCCCTCAAACTGGCTCAAGAAGGAGCCTCAGTCCTTGTACACGGCGGCCACAACTCCCAAAAACTCTCAGACTTGATGCAGACCCTGGAAACACACGCTCCCCAGTCAGCCCGCCACCAATCCCTTGTGCAAGAAATTACTGGAGACAACTTGGCCGCCTTTCCTGCCAGCCCCTTGATGGAACATGTCAAAGAAGCCGACATTCTTTGCGTAGCCTTTGGGCCATTTTTACAAAGTTCCTTGGAAGAAACCACCCCCAAACAATGGATGGACATCACCTTGCTAAACTATGCCCTTCCTGGCATCTGTGTTTCAGCAACACTTCCTCGTATGAAAGAAAAACACTGGGGACGAATTTTACTTTTTGGAGGAACACTCACCCATAATGTAAAGCCATACCGCACAAACGCAGCCTATGGTGGAGCAAAGACAGCCCTCTGTAGCCTGGTAAAATCCACAGCGGCACAATACAGTAGTTGGGGAATTACCTGCAACGGTATTCTTCCAGGCCTTACAGAAACAGAGTACCAAAGCCCACAGTTGCTCTCTGGGTTGGCACAGAAAAATCCTTCTGGGAAAATTATCCCTGCAGAAACAATTGCCACTGCAGCCATTAACCTTTTATCTATGCAGGAAATAAATGGAGCTCTTTTGAATGTAGATGACGGCTGGACACCATAATCACTATGTCCAATTATAAAAAAATTACAATCCCTCTATTTTAAAGAAATAAAATTTGACAGATTAAAAAAAACATTATATTATTTGTAGTGTGATATTTTGAATTTAATAACTAGGAAGGGGTTTTATGGACAACAACGCTTTGATTTCCGGCTTTGACGAATCTACTAACGATAGCCTCAATATTATTCTCTCTCCTTGCCAAGAGTTAAAAGATGGAATTATTATAGCTTTGAATGGCTATATCGATATTTATACTTCTCAATTTTTTCATGATCAAGTTCAAAAAATTGTAGGAGCAGGTTATATAAACTTAATTTTCGATTGCAAAAGCTTGAACTATGTATCATCCACAGGAATTGGTGTTTTTTCTTCTTTACTTAAAAACATAAAGTTGCAAAGTGGTGATATTATCTTGATAAATATGCCAGAAAAAGTATTGGAAGTTTTCCAGCTTCTTTGCTTTTCACAGCTTTTCCAATTCCGTGACAGCGTAGAAGAAGCTATTAAATTCTTTAGGCAAGAAGTTGAAACAGAAGTTTCTGTTTTCCCAATGGTTTTTGGTTGCCCAGTTTGTTCAAAACGGCTTAAAACTACCAGTGCCGGACGATTCCGCTGTTCAGAATGCAAGTCAATCTTGGCTGTGGATGAACAAGGAAAAGTTCTCGTAGGGTAGATTTTAAGAAGATTAAAAAAAGACTCGGACAGTTTCCGAGTCTTTTTTTTTAGTTGTATTTGTAGTCTGTTCGTGATATTCTATACATAATATGAAAACAATCCTATCTCTCATTGGTATCTTTTTTACCGTTATACTATTAGGTTCAATTCTCGGTTTTTTTGTAACTTCACTTTTTATGTATGCAAGCAATTTTGTTGTTGGTGGCACAACGGAGTTTCTTTCTTGGAAGCAAATTGTTTCACTCCTTTTTGTTTGTGGAGCTACCTCAGCCATTTGTACAACACCTTTTTTAATAGCACACTCCATTCGATATCCTTACAATGGAATTGCACGAATTGTAACCTATACCATTCTTACCGCTTTGGCATGGATAGTCATTATTCCAGCTTGTTTGGTAGCCACCCAGAATTTTGGGTCTGTAGACATACTCAAAACAAATGAACCTGTTTTAACACCAAACTTCTTTAGACCTAATGATGGAACCTTATATTACTACACTACTATTAATCCTCAAACAAAGATGGCTAACGGCGTTTCCTTTGAGTTACATAATATAAACAGCACTGAAGATACTGCCCAGCTTTTAGAAAACACTCCTCAGTTTAAAGCTGATATTCAGCCCTTTTCTGATGTTTTGATTTATGACACCTTAAAAATTTCAAAATTGATCGATGTGATTCTTCCCAGCTTGATTCTTACAAAGGAAAGAGCCCAAGATGCTTTTTCTAAAGGTCTCCTTCCGTGGCTTTCCTTTGCCACCTGGGGACTTGCACTGTATTCTCTTATTGGGATACGGAGATTATTTCGATGGCGACTCCTCAACTTTTGCACTGCAATCTTAGGGGCTATAGGAATCTCTCTTATCAACATTTCTTATTCATGGGGCTGGGATGGTAATATATTCAACTTTGTCACACTTCCGAATTGGACACTTAACTGCATTATTACTGCAGTACTTTCCTGCCTCGGTATACTTTTGGCTGTTTTTCGTCAAGATCCTAACATGGAGTCCGTAGAATGAAACGAGTAGTATTCGCTTTATTTTTTCATTGTTTGTTGGTATTTATCTGTTTATTTTGCTACGTGCATTACAAGTGGAGTATTCCAGAACTTATTCCTGGAATGGCATTTTCCTATAAACTCCTGACTTCCGTACAGTTACTGCTGTCATGGCTTCCTGCCATTCTTGGAAGTGCGTACATCATTGCGTATACAAAGATTTTTGGTCAAGACGACAAGCACATTATGGTTAAGTATTCACCTTATATGCTGACTCAATTTAAGTTTGTAGCGATTTTTGCCATAGTTGCTACCACCTTTGTTATTTGTGGTCAAGAAGTTGCTTCCCCTTTGATAAAACAGCGACTTCTCCACATGGAAGACGCCCCGGCTTTGTATAAGGAGTATATGCAAGCAGCCCACCAATATTACGAAAGTGGTGACTTAATGTTTGCTGTACAATATGCAGAAGCTGCGGAAAGACTACATCCTCGGTCTCAAGAAGCCAGTACCTTAAAAAGTGACTTGGCAGTGCAGCTTGAAGGAACTGATTATGATGAAACTCTCAGTTCAGCCCGCAAAGCCTATGGTGACTCAAACTTTTCTCCCCATGAACGAAATGCGACCTCCTACGAGTTATTCCAAAAGGCTAAAGCTGCCTATGCAAAGGAAAACTGGATTGATGCCCACTATTATGCCATGATGGCTCAAAGAGTGGCAGAGCCAGGCAGTGCCAATGAAAACGATGCAAAGATGATGGCTGCAGATGCATGGAATATGCTAGATGAACCTGCACAATTTGAAAATAATGAGTTGACGGAGCAATATAGACTCAAAAAATTGGCCTATTCCCAGCTTATGGCAGGCAACATGGTAGAGGCCTACTACAGTTTTGGCGAGTTACTACAGCGATACCCAAGAGATGAAGATATTCGTCGGTATTATGCAGCAGCAGCGGTAGAAATGGAAGCACAGTACTTCTTTTTAGATGAAATCCCCATTTCCTTTGGCATGGAAGACAGACGAGATATAGCCTTCCGCATGAAATTGCAGGATGGTGGCCAACAGGTAGTATTTATTAAGGGACTTTCTTCCGTCCAAAATACTGGAAGCCTTGTACAATATGCCCGTGGATTGGATATTTACCAATTTGATAAAGATGGTGTATTCCAACAGTCAATGTATGTACCCTACGCAAAAATTCTTAGTCAAACCATTTCTTCTTTAGACAAAGCTACCCAAAAAGAGTTGGCGTATACTGGCTTGGATATGGAAAAAGGAACGGTACCTACAATTATGCTAGAATCTGTTGATAGAGTACAACCAAACAGCTTAAATAAACCAATATATACATTTTCAGAAGGGCAGGTGGCACCCACAAAGAGAATTCTTACCCTTCCAATTGCCTATTCTGACTTTTTGTTACTTAAAAACACTTCTCATGACCCAGAAGAAATGCCCTTGGTAGATGTTATTCAATTGGCCTTCAAAGCTTCCGATTACGGATATTCACAAACTATCTACGGTCAAGATGCCTGTTCTCGAATGAGTAAACCCTTTTTGTACATTGTATTTTTTATTGCAATGGCAATTATTGGTTGGAATTACCGCATCATGTCTGGAAAATTCCGTCTTACTTGGGTTCTGACACCATTTTTCTTGACGGTTGGGTTATATCTATTGCTGGAAATTGGAAAATATACCCAAAGATTGCTTAATTATGGCCTGTTTGGATTCTTCCGATTTGGAGCAATCCCAATCATTTTTGTTTTATCCCTCATCGCTGTAATTTGGACCTCACTAATCTTTGTAAGCCGAAGAAGCCAATAAACAGGGAGTTAAAGAAAAAGCCAGTGAGTTGAAGCAGCTTCATAAATCACTTCATTCACTGGCCTTTTTTAATGGCTCATTTCATCCATCTTAAAACGGTAGAACAGATTATTCTTCGGGATACACCTTGGTGATGTGGGCCCCTAAACTTTGGAGCCGCTCCGTAAGATTTTCGTAACCACGCTCCACCTGATACACATTACTAATAACACTTTCACCACGAGCAGCCATGGCAGCAATAATCATGGCCATACCAGCCCGTACATCGGGAGACACCAGATTATCTCCATGCAAAGTACAAGCACCAGATACAACGGCACGGTGAGGGTCACACAGGGTAATGCGAGCACCCATGGAAATCAGCTTATCCACAAAGAACATTCGTGACTCAAACATCTTTTCGTGAATCAAAACGGTTCCGTCCACCTGAGTAGCCACTACCGTCATGATACTGGTAAGATCTGGTGGAAATCCCGGCCATGGAGAGTCATCAATTTTGGGAATCATACCACCAAGGTCGGTGTTTACCTGCATGGACTGGGTTTCTGGTACCGTCAACACATCACCTTCGATATGCCAAGTAATTCCCAACTTACCAAAAGCCAGCTTGATAGGACGCATATCCCTAGGATTTACGCCTTTGATTGAAATACTTCCACGAGTGGCCGCTGCAAGACCGATAAATGAACCGATTTCCATGTAGTCAGGACCAATACGATAGGTACAACCATGGAGCTCAGACACACCGTCAATCTCCAAGATATTGCTTCCTACACCAGAAATCTTTGCTCCCATGGCATTGAGCATATTGCACAAATCCTGCACGTGAGGCTCACTGGCGGCATTGGTAATGGTGGTGTGACCTTCTGCCAACACGGCTGCCATAACTGCATTTTCCGTGGCAGTAACAGAAGCTTCGTCAAGGAAGATGTCTGCTCCAGCCAATTTGTTTGTGCTAAAGGTAAATTGTCCGTTAATGGCAACCCGAGCTCCAAGCTCAGTTAGAGCCAGAAAGTGAGTATCAAGCCGCCGTCGCCCAATAACATCTCCACCAGGAGGAGGCAACTTTACCTTTCCCATACGAGCCACAAGAGGCCCTGCAAAAAGGATGGATGCACGTAACTTCTTGGATAATTCCTGAGGAATCTCAGTTCCAAGCCCTGCACCAGCACAAATCTCCCAACTATTTTCAGACAATTTTTTTACAGAAGCACCGAGAGCCTGCAAAATCTCTATCATCACTCCCGTATCCTTGATATTGGGAATGTTCTCCAAGATAACAGGCTCACTAGTGAGCAAGGTGGCTGCCAGGCAGGGGAGGGCGGCATTTTTGTTACCGCTGGCAGTAATGGTTCCCTTGATAGGAAAGCCACCTTCAATCAGATAACTATACATTGTATTCACTAATCCCCTCCACGGGTATTTTTTTATTTATCGGCTTGTAAAGATACAAGATTAAGCAATGTGAGAACACCGTAAGCCATCTGGGAAAGGGAAGCCCACTCCATGCGGGAATGAAAGTTGTGACCACCAGTAAAAATATTTGGACAAGGAATTCCCATTTCTGTAAGACGAGAACCATCTGTTCCACCACGAATGGGACGGAAAATAGGCTCAATTCCAGCCATCTTTACAGCTTTGACCAAGTTTTCCATGATATGAGGCTGCTGATCTAGCTTTGCCTTCATATTTAGGTACTGCAAATTATGATTTACCTCTACAGAAGAACCAGGATATTTTGCCACCACAGCCTTTGCAAAAAGCTCTACGTTTTCCTTGCGACGTTCCATAGAAGCAGCGTCAAAATCCCGCAGATAAATACTTACCTTGGATTCTTCAATATGACCGCTCATGTCCATGGGACAGTAAAACCCCTGGTAGTTGTCGGTGGTTTCAGGTGCTTCGTGACGAGGAAGCAAAGAAAGGAAGTCTGCCATCATGGACACTGCATTTACCATGTCAGGCCGGGCATAGCCGGTGTGCTTTGCCTTACCAGTGAAAACTACATCTGAGCGCCAAGCATTAAAGCATTCATCTTCAATCTCACCACCTGTGCTGCCGTCAAAGGTGTAGCACTGCTTGGCGGTGAGCCATTCGATAGGCACAAAGTCCATACCGTGGCCAGTTTCTTCATCAGGAGAAAAGATAATTTCGATGGTGCCATGGGGAAGCTGCTTTTGGATAATTTCCTGCAAGCCAGTCATAATAATAGCAATTCCAGCCTTATCGTCAGAGCCCAACAAAGTAGTTCCATCACTAGTGATGATGGTATCTCCCACCACCTGCTGCAACTTTGTGTCGATACTGGGGTCTAGGGTAGCACCACCTTTCAGCTGGATAGGGTTTCCATCATAATTTTGCACCACTTGAGGCTGCACGTTTTCACCAGAAACCTCGGAAGAAGTGTCCATATGGGCAAGAAATCCCACTGCAGGAACTGCTTCCATGCCAGCAGAGGAGGGGAGTCGAGCACAAACATAGCAATGCTCACTGATGGAAACATCGGTAATTCCAAGCTCCTGTAACTCCTGCATCATGTTTTTGGCAAAATCCCATTGCCTGTCGGTGGAAGGAATAATTCCCTGGTCTGCACGGTCAGGATCGCTGGTGGTCCATTGCCGAGTATATCGCAAAAATCGCTCTAAGAGCCCATTGGTAAAGTCTTTGGAAAGAATTTCATACTTCATGGGGGGCAGTATAGCATAGGTAAATTGAAAGTGAAAGGGGCAACAGGGAAACCCTAATCAGCCTCGCACTTCGCTACGCTCACAGTTCGGCGTCGGTAGGCACCCGCTGGTAGCTCCTCCCAACTTTTCGTTTGTTGGGCTATACTGCTGAATAGATGGGGCTGTTTCTTGGAACTAGTATACAAGTCTTTTCTTCCGGGGATTTAGTTAAATTTCTCCATTTTCCACAGTTTATTTTTTATCTTAAAAAAATTTAAACTCATGTTAAATATAAAATTATTGCAATAATCAAATACTAGTGTTAAAATGCATATACTAAATAACGAAAAAAAATCATTTTCTTTCGTTATGAGTTTTAGACTCACCTTAGCCAAGTAGCGCTATATAGGGGGGGGGGATAAATAAAATGAAAAAATTGGTTAACATTATCTTTATAGTAACTTTCTTTCTTGCTTTAATCCATGGAGCAGAAAGTAATGAGTCCACCAGAGTTTTGAAGGTGGGTTATGCAGATTGTGACCCTATTTTCCAAGATGAAGCTGGAAATTACAGTGGCTATGGAGTTTCTTATTTAGAAGAAATAGCACGGTATACCCAGTGGGAATACGAATATGTTTTTGATTCCTGGGAAAACTGCATGAAGCGACTGGCAAATGGTGAATTAGACATCATAATCATGACTCACCAACTCTCAGACAGGAGAGGAGTTTTTCTTTATTCCAATATTCCCATGGGATATGATTATCCTGTTTTATATGCACCCGCCAACAGTGATATCTACTATCAAGATTACAAGGCTTTTGACGGAGCTCGGATTGGTGTCTCCACAGAAACCTATTTTAAAGAAACTTTAAATGTGTATTTGCAGGAAATGGAGCTAAATTGCGAAATAGTCCCATTCTCAACAGATTCAAAAGCAAAAGACGCTCTCGCCCAGGGAACTATTGACATGATGGCATCCAGTGTCTTTACGCCTCAGAAAAATGTAAAAGTAGTGGATCGATTCAGCTTTTCTCCTGGCTATATTTGTACAAATAAACAAAATCACAAGTTGATGGATGAAATCAACATAGCTATGCAAAAAATCAGAATCCACAATCCTGACCTAGAAGAGATTTTGATGCGTAGCTTTTACAATGTATCCAAAGATGCAACACATTTATATCTTACGAGAGAAGAACGAGAATATATTGACTCTGTGGGACCTATTGTAATCAAGGGCCTGGAAGCTCGTCGTCCCATGGGATATCTCGATGCAGATGGGGAATTCAAGGGTATTATGGTGGACTACCTGAATCAGTTGGCTGCCATGAGCGGATTACAGTTTACTTATGAAGCAGTAAAACACCCCACACTTGACAAGAATATAGCCGATATGAAAAAAGAGCATTTTGGTCTTCTTTGGACAGGGCAGTCTCTAGAAAACTTAGAATCAACAGGAGTGATTTATCAGTCAGAGTCTTTATTCGATACACCCTTAGCCTATGTCAGAAGAGCAGGGGAATATGTTACTAAATATGATGAACATGTCTTTGCAGTGAGTAGTGATTTGGAACATGTAGGAAAGTTACTGCTAGAAACAAATTCAAAATCAAAAATCATTTATTTTGACTCTGCTAAAGACTGTATGGAAGCAGTTTTAACTAAAAAGGTAGAAATGGCTATTCTTACAGATAAAGTGGCAGAGTACTGGCTCAATAAACCAATTTATGAAGATCAACTAGCAAGAGTAGCAGGAAGTGGAGCCTACATATATGGAATGTGCCTCTATGTACCACAGGAACACCAGCACTTAATTTCAATTCTGAATAAAAGCTTAGCACATATTAGCGATATTCAAAAACTATATATGTTGGACAATCTAGCACAATCTCACAGATATGTCCGTCAATTTGAAGATACATTTTATGAATATAGAGGTGTTTTCCTTATAATCATCCTCTTAGCAATTGGAATACGAGTCTTGCAATATAGAATTCGAAAACATAAGGCCGAAATGGCTCAGTTACAAACTCAAATGCAGCAACGAGAGGAAATTTTCCATATTGTTTCTGAACATTCCAACAGAATTCTCTATATATATGACTTGGAAACAAAAACAACCAAACCTTGGGATCAAGAAAATGCCCAAAAAGATATTTTGGCTCATGTCTATTCAGGCTCCTATTCTGAAGAAAAATTAGCAGAAAATACGGCGGTTTTTAGCGAAGTCAAGGATACCGTAAAAGATTTCTTTGTCAATATTCACAGTGGCGTTCCTTCTGGAGAGATGAACATACGCATCAAACTATTAGATGGACAATTCCGCTGGTATCACTTTAAATATTCCTCCATCTTTCATCAAGGAAAACCTATTTCCGCCATGATTTCTATTTATGACATTACTGAGCATCATGAACATGAGCTCGCTTACCTGAGAATAAAAGAGCTTACAGAAAGCAATATTGCAGGGAATAAGGTAAGTTTCGAAATTAACTTGACCCGAGACCAGGTGGAGAAAATAGTTGGAATTCAAGGACTACACTATACCGAAGACAAAGGCTACACCTTTGCACAGTTGTTAGATGAAATTTTTTCTCATAACATTGAATTTGTAAAAAAAGAAGCAGCACTCAGCTATTTTTCTACAGAACATTTTCTGGCTTCCTACACCAGAGGAAAGCGGGAACTTCACAGCGAATGGCAGATACGGTATCCCTTAGGAACAGTACATTGGCTAGATGCAGCTATCACTTTGATTGAAGATCCCTACAACCAAGACATCAAACTCTTTTTGTCTATGAAAGACATTACAGAAAAAAAGGTAAAACAGCTGGAAATTCAGGAACGGTCAGAAAAAGACGGCATGACTGGGGTGTACAATCGCAAAACAGCCGAGGACTTAATCTGCAACAATTTGAAAAAACGTGTTCCAGGAATCTTTTTGCTGGTAGACATGGATAGATTAAAGAAAATCAACGATGAACTTGGTCACAAAGAAGGCGACAAGGCAATTAAGGGAATGGCAAATATCTTAAAAGATCATTTCCATGCCAAGGATATCATTGGACGTATTGGTGGAGATGAGTTTGTAGTGTATTTGCCAGGGGCCGCCCAGCATAAAGAAACTATATCAGATTTCTTCAGTAAGTTGATAAAGAAATTAAACACACTTACTGTAGGAGAACAGAACAACGTACCCATTTCTTGTAGTATTGGCTGTACCATAGAACAAGAAAATTCTACCTATGAATCCTTGTATCATCAGGCAGACTTAGCCTTGTACGAGGTCAAGAAAAACGGCAAGAATAATTTTGCCTTCTATTCTCCTGACTTTGGGGAAAATAATCCCAAAAGTTCATAAAGTAGAAGTGGGGGGGGGGGTAAATTAAAATGAAAAAGCTATTTAGTATCATCTTGATAGCGACATTTGTTCTTGCGTTAATTCACGGAACAGAAACACAACAGGCATCTAGAGTTTTGAAAGTAGGGTACGCAGATTGTGACCCTATTTTCCAAGATGAAGACGGAAATTACAGTGGTTATGGAGTTTCTTATTTAGAAGAAATAGCACGATATACCCAGTGGGAATACGAATACATTTTTGACTCTTGGAAAAATTGTTTACAGAAACTAGCAAACGGAGAATTAGATCTCCTTATTACGACCCACCATACCTCAAACCGAAGAGGCCAGTTTCTTTTTTCAAATCTTCCCATGGGGTATAATTATCCTGTTTTATATGCACCCCCTCATAGCAATATGTATTATCAAGATTACCAAGCATTTGATGGGTCTCGAATCGGAGTTTCTGCAGAAACCTCCTTTCAAGAAACGCTATCCATCTATTTGCAAGAAAAGAAATTAAATTGCCAAGTAATCACATTCCCAACAGATTCTGATGCAAAAAAAGCCCTCTCAGAAGGAACTATTGACCTGATGGTTTCCAGTGTCTTTACCCCGCAACAAGACGTAAAAGTAGTGGATCGCTTTAGTGTCGCCCCTAGTTACATTACCACTAATTTACAAAGCTACGACTTGATGGAAGAAATTAACACTGCCATGCAAAAAATCAGAATCCACACTCCAAACCTAGAAGAAGTTTTAATGCATACCTTTTACAATGTGTCTAAGGATGTAACCAATTTATACCTTACCAGAGAAGAACAGGAATATATTGATTCTGTGGGGCCTATTCTAATCAAGGGATTTGAAGATCGCCGTCCCATGGGATATACCGATAAAGACGGGCAATTTAAGGGAATTATGGTGGACTACCTGAATCACCTAGGAGTGATGAGTGGATTAAAGTTTGTGTATGAGGCAGCAAAATACCCTACCTTTAACGAAAATATTTCCTCTATGCAAGAAGAAGGCTTTGGTATTTTCTGGGCGGGAGACTCTGTAGAAACCATGAGTCTAACAGATAGGGTGTATCAGACAAAGCCTTTGTTTGACACAGCCTTAGCTTATATCAGAAGAAAGGGAGAATATGTTACTAAATATGATGACCATACCTTCGTCATTAGTACCGACATGCATCATATAGAAAACTTACTTTTGGAAACTAATTCAGAGTCACGAATACTCTATTTTGAATCTGCAAAAGAATGTATGGAAGCCGTATTGAATAAAAAAGCTGATATGGCAATTCTCAGCAACCAGGTGGCGGACTACTGGCTCAACAAACCAATTTATAACAATCAATTAACGAGAGTTGCTGGAAGTGGCGCTTATGTGTATGGAATGCGTCTTTATGTGCCCAAAGCACATTATCCTTTAGTTACAATTATAAATAAAACCTTAGAGCATATTAGTGACACGCAAAAGCCCTATATGTTAGAGAATTTAGCTTTGGCTCATACATATACTACTGAGTTTGAAGACATACTCTATGAATATGAAGATGTAATTTTTGTAATTACTATTCTTGTGCTTATTATCTTTGGAATTGCATTGAACTACATACGGTCCAGAGGTAAGAAGCATAAAAAAGAATCAATCCAATTACGGGAGCAAATTCAGCGTAATGAAGAAATCTTCCAGATTGTTTCCGAGCATTCTAACAGAATTCTCTATGTCTACGATTTGGAAACAAAAACTACCAGACCTTGGGATCAGGAACATGCTGAAAAAGATATTCTTGCTCATGTGTATGCTGGTATCTATGATGAGGAGAAAGTACCTGAGAATACCGCTGTTTTTACAAGCAATAAGGATACGGTAAAAAATTTCTTCCATGATATCCATAGTGGAGTTCCTTCAGGAGAAATGAATGTTCGTATCAAGCTCTTAACTGGAGAGTTCCGCTGGTACCACTTTAAATATTCCAGTATTTTTGATAAAGAAAAGCCTGTTTCTGCCATGATTTCCATCTATGACATTACCGAGCGTCATGAGCATGAGTTAGCTTATCTGAGAGTTAAGAAATTTACCGAAGGTAGTGTGCCTGGAAATTCTATAAGAATCGAGGCTAATCTTACCTTGGATATGGTGGAACAAATCTCAGGAATGGAGCACATAAGCTCTCAAATGAAATACCCTTGTACTCTTACCCAGTTGGTAGATAGGCTTTCTTCATATAATATTAATTTTATAGAAAAGGATGAAGCACTAAACTATTTTACTACAGAAAATTTTCTTTCCTGCTATGCTCGGGGAGAACGCCAACTGAGAAGTGAATGGTTAATACGATATCCTAGAAAAGCCCAGCATTGGTTATCTGCTGCAATCACCTTGATTGAAGATCCTTACAACCAAGACATTAAGTTGTTCTTGTGGATGCAAGACATTACAGAGGAAAAGGTTAAACAGCTGGAAATCCGGGAGCGGTCAGAAAAGGATGGTATGACTGGAGTTTATAATCGAAAAACTACAGAAGAATTAATCTGCAACAATTTGAAGAATAAGGTTCCAGGAATATTCCTTTTGGTAGACATGGACAGATTAAAATACATTAACGATGTTCATGGTCATAAAGAGGGAGATAAGGCCATTAGAGGAATGGCTGAAATCTTAAAATCTCAGTTCCGTTCTAATGATATTGTTGGCCGAATTGGTGGTGATGAGTTTGTAATCTATTTACCAGGTGCAGCTCAAAATAAAGACACCATATCAGAAGTTTTTAGCAACTTGATAAAGAGACTTAACGCAATTACTGTAGGAGAGAAGAACGACATAGCAATTTCTTGCAGTATTGGTTGTACCATAGAACAAGAAAATTCTACCTACGAGTCATTGTACCATCAGGCAGATATGGCCCTGTATCAAGTAAAGAAAAACGGTAAAAATAGTTTTGCCTTTTATTCGCCTGACTTTGGAGAAAACAGCCCTAAAAGTTCGTAAAGCATGAATTTTGGTGCATGTAGAGAAAATATTTTACGGGAGAAGAGTAGGGGAGAGTAGCATTTACCTTCTTTGTTTAGCAGGGACAGGACTTGCCCTCTGGGCCGGCCGGCGGTGCTTGCTCCTCCCACTTGGTGGTTGCACCTTGGCTTCAAGTCCAGTCTTTAAAAAAGTTGAGGTCTCTCTTTCGAGAGACCTCTTTACTTTAGCAGGGACAGGACTTGAACCTGCGACCTCCGGGTTATGAGCCCGACGAGCTGCCAACTGCTCTACCCTGCGTCGTAATGTTTCTACATAATATCATGTGAATAAAAAAATGTCAAGTGGAAATATAGAAATTTTATGAAAAATACTGCAAGGAATGGAAAACGTTACTATCGGCTGAATTAGAAAAAACTAGCGTAATTCCACAGAAGCAATCTTAAACTTTTGACAAAGTTCATGAGCTAGATTTTCAAAATCTACAGATTTGGGAATGCGGACTTCATAACTCACTTTTAGCACACCTTCCACAAAGCTGGCATTGTTCAGGTTAGTTACCACTACACCATACTTTGCCACCAGCGATTTTATGACTTTCAAAGGAGGCTGGGTTTCAGAGCAGGTAAGGTATAGCACCTTCAGTTCTTCTGCGGGGAAAAAGCGTTCTTCCACAAATTCAATCAACACAAGGGTTACTAGAGAGATCATCAGGGCCAAGAGGGCAGGAAAGAAGAAACCTGCTCCAATAGACAAACCCAAGGCAGCAGCAGTCCAAATAATGGCGGCAGAAGTAAGGCCCTTTACGTTAAATCCTTCTCTAAGGATGGCACCTCCTCCCAAAAAACCAATTCCAGATACAACTTGAGCCGCCAACCGAGCAGGGTCTCCGCTACCTTCAAAAAGGACACGAGACAAGTAGATGGAAAGCAGCATAATGACGCAGGAAGAAACACAGATAAGCACCAAGGTACGAATGCCCACAAAACGCATCCTGAACTTTCGTTCTAAGCCCATAATGGCACCAGCAGAAAAACTGAGGAGAATTCTTACACAACAGACTTCCCAAGACAGAACAGTACCTGCAAGCTCAGAAGAAAATGCATCCATGATGAATCCTATTTTTTCTGGAAGGCATTAAAAAAGCCAGTTTTTCCAGCTTTTGCCCCCATTTTAAACCACTGGGGCCCTTTCTTGGCATCAAATTTGCCCATGACGCTATTTGGGGCATCAAGAACTTCAAAAAGCCAATTGGCAAAATGGCTATCAGCAGTGCCATAATCAGCCTTGGCCAACACAATCTTCATAGATTCATCTTGGCCAAAAGCAGTGGCAATTGATTCTCCCAAGCCCTTAAAAGCACCCTCAGCCATTCCGGCAAGAATACTCACAGGTTTGCTAAAACCGCCATTTGCTTCATCAGTAGTAGCTTTTTTCTGCACAAAAATGAGGGTTCCACCACCTTTTTTCTTGAATCGGGCCACAATTTCACCAACTAAATGGGTATAACTAGCAATCATGGTATCAATAGCTTTGGAACTAGCAGTGGGAGTTAATTCTTCAAACTGACCTGAATACCAAGCGGTATCAAAAATAATGACTGCCTCTTGGAAGGCACCACAAGCATTTTCTGCCTGCAGAATAACAGAACGAGCAGAAAGGGGAGAGTTCCGACTCCATTTTGCAGGATAGATATTGTCAGAAATACAACCATCTTCAAGCTCTTCAGGCATTTCAGCAACAGTAATAACAGCATTTCTATTGCATCGTGTTGCAACAAGGGCAAATTCTCTGCCTTCTGGATATTCTTTTCCAGCAAATAAAACAGTTCTTTCCATACCCACTTTTCACCTCATTTAACTACCGAGCAATTGTTGCCACCAAAGAAGGCACTGCAATGAAATTACCGATTACACCTCCCAAAGATGAAAAGAAGAACACCAACAATACCCGCAAGATTCTATTTTTATAAAAACCCTTGAAAGAAGTTGCATCATCAGAAAGACGTTCCATGTCCTCTACCTTGGGCTTATGTATCCAAGCCTGAACCAGCCCAGTAAACAAGCCCACTGCCACCACAGGATTCAAGGTAGCCAAGGGTGCCCCCACAAAGCCAGCCACCACAGTGACGATGTGGCCTCCTGCCAGCAAGGTTCCCAAAGCAGCCAGAGAGCCATTCCACAAAATCCACTGTACCAGCATGTCCAAAGAAGCCTTTGCACCGCCAGTAAAGAAGCCTGCAACAATCAAGCCCACAATCAAAACTGGAAACATCAACCCCAGCACCTTGCCACCAACTCCCGCAGGAGGTAGCTGAGAAATATCAGTAGTGTCAGAAGAAGCAGTTCCAGCAGCTAAGGCTTCCAGATAGCGAACAACGCCAGGCAAGTGGCCAGCCCCTAAAACTGCAACAGTTTTTTTTGCAGGAGCCCCATTTACCTGAGCCTCCCAAATATGGCTGGCCAAGTAGCGGTCACGCTCATCAATGAGAACAGCTTTTACCGCTGGCAGATACTCTGCAATCTCATTCATCATGGAGTCCATTTCACTTTCGTTTTTAAGCTTTTCAATTTCCTCAGCAGAAATTTCAGACTTTTCAAAGGCACTGGAAAGCAATACAGCCAGCAACTTACACTTTCCCCACAGGGAATTCTTTGCCCAAGCTCGTTTGAGAGTCATCTGAATGGGACGATCAACCATTACCGCAGGAATATTCAACTCTTCCGCCACGGCAATGGCGGCCTTCATTTCTTCCCCTGGCTTTACACCAACGTCGGCTCCCATCCGCTTCTGGAATGAAGAAAGAATCAGGTTGGCCATAAGCACAAAGCCCTGGCCATTTTTA
The DNA here is from genome assembly GCA_017629095.1 of Treponema sp. Lineage (GTDB taxonomy): Bacteria > Spirochaetota > Spirochaetia > Treponematales > Treponemataceae > Treponema_F. The sequence continues at coordinate 21,349 of JAGBXW010000021.1, forward strand.
AGTACCTTGACGATATCCAGATTTTTCCAAGCCTCAGGATTTTTCATGGAAGCATAACGCTGCTGGTCAAGTTCAATGGCCACACAATCAGGTTTTTCCTCCCGAATTGAAGTAGTAACTTGAACAATGCTTTCCTGAGAAATATGGGCTGTTCCCAAAAGAATGAATTCCCGCTCCTGTAACACAAGGCGTTTTTCTGTCTGGCTCATCAAGGCTCCTTCTTATTTTACAATTTCACCTACAGCCCACTCCGCAAGACGGTATTCAAAGAACAGAGGGCTATTCATGGCAAGGACATCAGTATAATACTTTTTTGACTGAACGTCATTACCATGAATTTCATTGAATAGACCATAGTAATACATCATCTTTCCCTTGAGATTTCTATTATTCTCATTGGCAATTCTCTGGGCCACCCGCTGGTCTGCCAATCCATCGTAATACAGGCGCAACATTATGTATTCCAAGCTATCTGTAGCTCGATTCTTCATCACCTTGGTTAAGAAATTCTTGCATTCTTTTACCTTATTTTCCTTGAGATACGTTGCAGCAATCATCAAAGGATACGAAATATTGTCAGAAGAAGCGGAAAAGGCCTTTTCAAAAGCAGCTCTGGCCTCAGCATAACTATTTTTGTGCCAGGCAAGCATTCCAATTGCCTCGTAGGCAAAATAATACTTGGGATTATACTGAACCACCTTGCGATACATTTCCAAGGACTCATCAAGACGATTCTGTTCGTCATACAATCCTGCAAGATAAGCATAGCCCAAGAAATAGTTTGGACTCAAATCCTTTGCCTTAATCCAAGCATTTTCAGCTTCTTGGAACTTTCCCTGATACCGAAGATACTGCCCATAATCAAGCCAATAATCAAAGATATCATTATCAATTGAAAGAGCCTTTTCTATATTCTTTGTGGCAGAATAATAATTTTCATCGGCAGCATCCAATTTTCCCAAGAATGAGTAAGCAATACTGTTATCAGGATCAAGCTCAATAATTTTTTTAAAGGCAGCACGAGAAGCCCTATCATCACCAATATAATAAGTTGCTTGACCATAACCAGACAAGGCATCCAAGTGATTGGGATCTTTTTCCAAGCCCTTTCGATAATACTGACCAGCTAACTTATAATTTCTCCGCAGCATTTGGTCATCAGCCAAAGCTACGTTGGCATCACTATTATGAGGATCGTTTTTTAACAATTCCTTTAACTTGGCATTTTTTTGAGCAGTATTGCCAGAGGCCTTAGCCAACATTACAGAAAGCATCATAACGTCACTATTTTTAGGATGACTAGCCAAAAGCTTATCTGTCACTTGGGAAGCTTCATCCAACTTGCCGGCAGACACCAACAAAGAAGCATAAATCAGCTGCATATCCAAATCATCTTCATATTCAGGAGGAAGTTCTTGGAACAAAGCTAATGCATCTTCATTGGTGCCTTCTTCTAACACTTTCTGAAGTTTCTGGGCAAAATTCACCGTAGTAAAAACTTCTGGCTCTTGAACTTCAGGTTCCTGCACCTTACTTTCAGATACTTCAGGAGCTTCTTCTATCACTGAAGTATCCTCACTCTGAGGCTCTCCTGTTGGGGTTGAACCACAAGAAAAGAAAAGAAAAGAACATAGCCCTAATAAGGCTACCCATTTCACATGATGTTTGTTCATACTGACTCCATTTTTTCCCAAGGATAGTTGATTTTGTCGCCGTCATTAGCTAAACTTATACAAATGAGTAAGCATCCTATCCGAAAGTTTTTGGGACTTAGCGTCCTTTATAGCCTTATTATTCTCGGCATTTTTCTCCTTCAATTTAGAAGTGAAACAGCTCTCTCCCAATCATTTGGGAGCCTCCGTCTCCAATTGGTAGAAACCCAATCAGATTCCCAGCAAAAACACCTCAAAAATACCTTTCAATCTACATACAAAGGACTTATTCTTTTTGCTGACGACCAAAATCCCGCTATAATTACAAAAACTGACGGTACGACCCAAGCCATAGCAATTCAAAGTTGGCAGGAAGTAGATGCTTCTAACTTTATCCTGAACTTTGACCAAGGCATAAACTTGCAGTTCTCCGTAAAAGCTGGTGGAGCAGATGATTATCTCTCTCTAGAAGCCCAACTTCCAGAAGGAATAGAAGCTATTGCCTTGTCATATAAACCAACTAGTGGCTACCTTGTTACAGAACAAACCCCACGAAGAGTTATCATTAGCTCAAAAACTCAAGAATATGAAATTACAGCAGCAGAAGTCACGCCCATTCACTTGGTTTTAAGTGACAAGGAACAATTTGTCACCTATAGCATTTTTGATCCTCTCAATACCTTTGAGTTTGCAATGACAAGAGACCTTCCTTTGTCCGCAGAAACCACCTTTACAGAAACTATCAGTAAGTTTAAGAGTGACTTCATACATCTCGCTTCTCAGTCCTTGTCAGATATATCTACTGAACAATTGGTGGTAGCCTATATTGCAGCCATGGCAGAAAATCGCCAATACAAAGAAGCCCTTAACAAGATTCCCAGCAACTTAAAAACAAGTAGTAGAAGAACATATTTATCCGCTCCTTACTTCAACAGCCTTGCTTCCATGAATACCAGTCTTGTACGTCACATGGAAAACAGGTCCAGCATGATAAACTATGCCATTCAGCAAAAAAACCTTGATATCTTCACTATTCAAGATTTAGCAGAAGTTCTCTGTACTTTGGAAGGAAAGGATGTTGTAACAAAACTTTTAACAATGCCTGCAAGTCTTCTTGAGTTTAGTCCATCTGTTGCTCAAGCAGCAGGAATCATCAATACTTATACACGTCTTTCTTCTTTTGACAGAACATTGGCACAAAATCTGATGCCTGTTCTTGAAAAGTCCCTGGAAACAATTTCAGCAGCATGTTCATTGGAAAACAATCTCATTCGATTGGAAGAAAATGAAGCTTCTTTACCTATCCTCGACTCTATTTCTGTGGGAATGGCCCTGATTGCTTATGGTAACCTCACAGGAAATATGGATTACAAGGCAACTGGCTACCTCATCATTAATTCCTACATTACACCAGAAGTTTCAGAAAATCTCCATATCATGACAGAACTGTATCCTATTGTGGTACCTCATAATACCTACTATCCTCATATTACGATTGTTGCAAATACAGCAAATTCTGGAAACAACAAACCTGTATGGGCTTGGACAATTGCTCAAAACATAAACTACACAAAGCAATCAAATGGGGATGTAACTATCACTATGGACTTCCCCCAGGGAGAGATAAATCATTCCATCTTTAATGGAATTAAACCCTTCCGCCGCATTGATATTTATGCTATGCCATTTCGCACTGACCCAAAATTTGAATCCTACAATTCATCTGGGTACGTGTACAATGCAGAGACCCAGACGATGTTCTTTAAGTCTCTTCATAAAGCCCAACGGGAAACTATCAAGTTGTACTATAGTGCAGCACCAACTCCGCCACCGGAACCTCAGCCACCCCAAGAGCCACCAGCTCCCCAAGTGGATCCAGCTCCAGTTCCAACACCAACAGTTGTTCCTGCAGCAACGGCACCCATTGTACCGCAACCATAGTCACCATTTGGCTACAATAACGGAAAAAAATTTCTTTCTTGTACCAATTTTTAGTATTTTATGATATACTGTAGATTGTATAGGAGCGTCTGTGAACAAACGTGATTTTCCCAAAATTCATTTTTATGATCAGGATTTTGTAGATATTTATGACAAGACTTGGGCTTGGATTCAAGATTATTGGATTGTCCCCAAGACTGGAGAAAACAGTACTGATGGGTACTTTATCTATCCTCAAAACGACACGTATATTTTAGACCAGTTGGAGTCTATTCTCTCTTCATTTTTCCTCGTTTATTCCAATAGAAATTACCCTGCATATCAGAATATTGATTATCTCTATGCAAAGCAAGAAGTTGATGGAGCCATTCGTTGGAAATATGATGCATTAACCGACACTCCCATTACCACTCCATCAAATCCAGAAGGTATTGGAATTCCCCTCTTTGCTTGGGCTGAATTCAATCTCTATCATAAATCTGGTAACAAGAAGCGGGTAAAAGAAATTATGCCCATTCTCAAAAAATACATGGATTGGATTGATACCACCTTTAAGCAGGAAAATGGCTTGTATGCAGTTTCTCCAGAGGCTTGTGGTATGTATGATGCCCCACGTTCTGGAACATATTATCCTGTTGACTTTAACTCCTTGCTGGCAGTAAACGCCATGTACATGGCTGCATTGGGAGATATTCTGAATGATAAGGATATAAACTTCCAGTACAAACGTCAGTATTTTTCTCTTAAAACTCGCATCAACTCCATGATGTGGAATGGAGACACCAATTTTTACCACGACCTAGACGAAAAGGCAGAGCAGCTCCCCCAGAAAACCATTGCGGGATTCTTGCCTCTGCTGGCAGAAATTCCCAACGAAGACAAGGCAACCCAGATGATTGCCCATCTTTCTGACCCAAATACCTTTGGAACAGATCATCCTTTCCCAACACTTTCTGCAGATAGTCCAGATTTTAGTGAAGCTGGAAATGGTTTTAACGGAAGCGTCTATCCTCCCTATAACTTTATGGTGATTAAGGGACTGGAACGATATCAGCGGTGGGATACAGCAAGAGAATGTGCGATTCGCCACTTATATTACATGATTGATGCCATGTTCCCCAATAATCCTGACATTAAAGGTGATTTGTGGGAAGCATATTTACCCTGTAAAGAAGGAGTGGCCACAAAGGATGGGGATGAAAATTTCCCACGTAAACGCTACCTTCCTTATGCAGCCCTCTCCACCATTGCGTTGATGATTGAAAACGTAATTGGACTTTCCATCAGCTTACCTCGCAAGACTGTTGACTGGATTATTCCTAACTTGGAAATTATGGGTATTGAAAACCTTGCTCTCAAGCGGAATCTCATTACCATTCTTTCCAACAAGAGCCAACGTGGTTGGGAAATCCAGATGGAAAGTGAAAAACTCTATTACTTTACCATCAATATTTTGGGACAGAAAAAGAAAACCTTACCTATTCCTTCAGGCAAGTGTTCAATGCTTATTGACAAGCTCTAGGATATGACAGAAACAAAGGCAGTCATTGAAATTGGCTCCACGGGAATTAGATTATTGGTGGTTGAATTAACACAATCAGATTCAACCACATTCCAGTGGCAAACGGTGGATAAGTCTGAGCTCCCCATTCCCTTGGGGCGTGATGTGTTTACTACTGGAATTGTCTCTCGTGACACCTTGGTTAGTTGTCTTCATATTATTTATCGCTTTCAGGAACAACTAAAAGCTTGGCATATCCAACCAGAAAACATTGCAGTGATTGCCACTAGTGCCTTACGTGTAGCCCGAAATCGAGACGCTGTGTTAGACAGAATCATGGTAAAAACTGGATTCCGGGTAAAAGTGATTGATGGCATTGAACAAAATCGCTTAATGTATCTTGCCGTTTGGAATGCATTCCAAGATCATCGTGACCTCATAGAAAATCACAATACCATCGTTCTAGAAGTAGGTGGTGGTGCCACAGATATTATGCTCATGGCCCAGGGAAAGATTGCAGGTGTCCACACCCTGCGATTGGGTACCATCATCATTGAGCGCCAACTAAAATCCATGGCTTCTGCCCAAGATACTTATCGTTTTTTGGAAGACTCAATTCGTGTCATGCGGAGTTCCATGGACCAAGAGTTGCTTTTTTCTAACATCACCCAGTTTGTGGCAGTGGGGCAGGAAGCTCAAATTATTGCAAAATATTGTGGTACACAAGTGGGGGCTAAGTTATGGAAAATCAACCGAGACCAATTTTCGGCTTTTACCAATGAGGTGCAATCATATTCAGCAGAAGAGTGTGTCCTGAAATTTAAGATCTCGTACAATGAAGCCCAGACCTTTGCCATTGCCCTTATGAGCTACAAGTTTTTTTTGCAGTTTACCCAAGCAGAATATATTCTTGTACCCAACACAAACACGAGGGAAGGGCTCATTCTCAGCGTTATTCAACAACCAAACCAAGAATTACAGGAAAATTTCTTTGCCCAGATTACGGCTTCTGCCTGGAATTTGGCTCGTCGCTATAAAATTGACGAACAACATGCAGAATCTGTGAGAGTTATTTCCTTAAAACTTTTTGATGGATTAAAGGATGAGTTGGGACTTGCTCCAGAAGGACGCATTATTCTAGAAGTAGCAGCCATTCTTCACGACATTGGTGTCTTTATTGGAGTTGACGACCACCACCTGCACAGTAGCTATATCATTGGGAATTCCGATATCTTTGGTTTGAGTCGTGACCAAATCGATATGATTTCTCAAATCTCTTACGGCCACCGAAGCAAAACTTCTCCACGAGACTTACCCCACTTTGCAAAACAAGATCGGGAAAGCCGAGTTACGGTGTTAAAACTGACGGCATTGCTCAAAATTGCAGATGCCCTTGACCGTGGACATGGGCAAAAAATTCAAGGCTTTACCATTGATTTCCACGCAGATACCCTTATAATTAGATGTGCGGGAACACCTTCTTTAACCTTGGAGCAACAAGCATTGGAAGCAAAGGCCACCTTATTTGAAGCTGTTTTCGGGTACAAGGTGGTACTGAGTTAAGCTTCACAAAATAGAATTTTCTATCAGAGAGATTGATATTATGTCAGAGGAATCATCATTTTTTTTTAATCGGGAACTTTCTTGGATTGAATTCAACAATCGAGTTTTATACGAGGCCTGCCGTCAAGACATTCCCCTCATGGAGCGTCTGAAATTTCTTGCTATTGTGTCCTCTAATTTTGATGAATTTTTTATGGTGCGAGTGGCAGGTCTTAAACGACAGCTACGAAATAATCCAGAACAACGAGATGTGGCAGGCCTCACTCCCAAAGAACAGTTGGAACACATTGCCACCCGTGCCCACCAAGTAGTGAGTCTGCAATATGAAACCTTAATGCAACAAGTACTGCCTCAGCTGGCAGAAAAGGGCATTGAATATGTGCCTGCAAAAAAATATACCCCTCGGCAACAAGCATTTACAAAAACAAAATTTATCCAAGAAATTTTTCCTCTGTTGACCCCCATTCGTACTGATGGCCCTTATTTTCCCCATGTATCAAATTTAATGCTTCACGGAGCATTTGCCCTAGAACATATTTCCAAAAATGAAGGCAAGAAAAATCCCTTTTCTCCAGCTACTGGGGAAATTCCTGTAGCCTTAGTGCAGATTCCAGCCAGCATTCCACGAATTGTGGCCTTACCCTCGGAAGATGGAGAGAAAATCGTCCTGCAATTTACCCTGCTGGATGACATTATCTATGAATACGCCACCTTCTTGTTTCCTGGATACAAGGTTACGGAAGGAATGCTTTTCAAGGTGACTCGTGATGCAGATTTTGCGGTGGATGAAGATGAATCCATCGATTTGTCAGAGGCCATGGAAGCAGTTTTGGAAAAGCGACAATCCTCCCTGCCTGTACGCCTCCTATGCACCAGAACCACCCGTTACTTAAAGAATTTTTTGCAAGAAAAACTGAATCTTCAAGAGCAGGACGTGTACACTGTGGAAGGCCCCATTGATCCCTCCACCTTGCTGGCGGTAACGGAATGGCCTCAAGCAATCCCCCTGTCCTACAAAAAATGGGAGCAGCAGTATCCGCCATTACTGGAAAAAGGCCAGCCACTGTGGGATATTTTGAAACAGCGAGACGTGCTGCTTCACGCTCCCTATGAATCTTATGATCCTGTTGTTTCTTTTTTGAACGATGCTGCCGATGATCCCAATACCTTGGCCATAAAAATGACCTTGTACCGAACCAGTGGAAATTCACCCATTGTACGGGCTCTAGAGCGAGCGGCAAAAAAGGGAAAGCATGTTACTGTTTTTGTGGAATTAAAGGCCCGTTTTGATGAACGACAAAATCTTTCTTGGGCAAGTCAGCTGGAAAAGGCTGGTGTCATTGTGGTGCAAGGAATTGTTCACCTGAAAGTTCACGGAAAACTTTTGTTGGTAGTACGAAAAGAAGATACGGGCTTGTGTCGCTACGTGCATCTTTCCACTGGTAACTACAACGACAAAACTGCTAAGCTTTACGTGGATTTGAGCCTCTTTACCACAAACCAAGAAATAGCACAGGATGCTACATTGTTCTTTAACATGGTTTCTGGATACTCCATGATTTTGCCCATGGAGCGAATGGACATGGCACCAATCACCCTGAAAGACCGACTTTTGGAATTGATTGAACGAGAAATTCGGCTTTCCACAGAAAGTGTTCCCGGTCTCATCATTGCCAAGATGAACAGCCTTGGAGACGAACAAATTATCCAAAAGCTCTACGAAGCCAGCAAAAAAGGCGTGCGAATCATGTTGAACGTGCGGGGAATCTGTATGCTAGTGCCTGGCATTCCAGGACAAAGCGAAAACATCCAAGTGGTGAGCGTCATTGACCGCTACTTGGAGCATTCCCGCATTTTTTATTTCCAAAACGGTGGTGACCAGGAATTATACCTTTCCAGTGCAGACTGGATGCCCCGAAACATGGAGCGGAGAGTGGAGCTCATGTTCCCTGTGCTGCAAGAAGAGGTTTTTAAGGATGTAAAGCGGATTCTCAACCTGTATTTTGAAGATACAAGCCACGCCCACCAGCTACAAAGAGACGGTAGTTGGATTCCAGTGAAGCCATCAGCAGGTCAGCAGCCAGTACGTGTACAAGAAAAACTACACTTAATGTATAAACAACGAGTAGAAACCTGTAACACTGCCGTTCCCATTGAATTTGTGGTACGGCGGAGAAAGGATAAGGAGAAACGATGATTTTAGGAATGACGGTGATGGAGTTTATTGGCCAGATTTTTGGTCTCATTGCGGTGGTAATTTCCTTTGTGGCCTACCAAATGCCCACCCAGAAAAAGATTCTTTTTATGAATATGCTGGTAACGGTGGCCATTCTCTTGAACTATGCCTTCTTGGGTGCTACCACAGGTGTAATTTTAAATGTAGTTTGCTTCATCAGAAACATCATCTTTATGAATCGGGACAAAAAGATTTTTTCCTATAAGTTTTATCCCTATCTTTTGATGGTGATTATCGGAGGATTAAGTTTTCTCACCAGCGAGGGGGCTCATTCAATCCTCATTACCATTGGATTGATTATCAACACCTTTGCCCTGTCTTTGACCAATCCCCAGGCCACCCGCTACTGCATGGCAATTTCATGCAGCTTTATTTTTGCCTACAACATCTTTGTATTTTCCATTGGTGGTATGATAAACGAGGCGGTGGCCATCATCTCCTCAGTGATAGGAATTATTCGTTACCGAAAGAATCAACCTCCTTTAGCATAAAATAAAGGCCCCATAAAATGGGGCCGTAAAAAATCATTTTTATTTTTCGTGCAGGATTGGTTCAACAGGCTGGGGAGTAGGGATGACAGGCTCATCCTGCAATGGTTGCTGAAACTCCATCGGTATACGATTTGGACGAATAGCAACCTTTACAATCACGGGATGATTATAGCTTGTCTTCGTTTCTGGATCCTTTCGCTTTTCAAAGCCAAGATAGCTAGTAACATTGCTTTCTTGGTCAAAGGTAAAGGGCGGATTTTCAAAATACTTCATGGTATCAGGAGTGTACTGCAAGATGTTCATATTCAATGAAGTAGACACAAGCCTATTCTCATCATTGTAGGAATAGTTGTACACGGAAGTATCATTGTAGCTTTCCTCCCAATAAATAAGGCGATTGTGAACTGGGGAAACAAAAAGGCCATTACAATGACGACGATATTCCAAACCAGCCAAATGAACATAACCGGGATTGGTAAAAAATACGCTTCCATCATCATACACGAACATTTCTGTAGAACCACTTTCCAAGGTGAACTTGAACTTACCAAAGGTAAAATCCTGGGCTTCTGCAGAAAATCGAGAAACCTGCCCACTAGTTCTGAATGCAATGGGACTACGAGCCTTGGTAAAGTATAAGGTTTCGTCCACCGTAACCATGCAAATATCTTCGGGAGACACAGTAGCAAGGCTACCGTTGGGATGCAACTCCATAACAGAGCCTTCCTGAGGATAAATCTTTCCAATAGAAGAAGTTAATGGTTCAGATTTACTTACAGTAAAAGATTGGATGGCTCCATTTTCGTGAAAAAACATACGGTAGCCGCTTCGTGCAGAAACAACTCCAGACTTCAGCTTAACTTGGCAATCTTCTGCCAACTCCACTGAGGAAGGAATCCAGTTATCGTAAAAAGTAATCGTTTTTGCAGCAACCTTTATACGACCAACAGAGCCTGTAATATCTGTTTTTGTAGCAAGCTCCATTTCTTCCACTGCACCAGACTCATAAAAAGAGATGGGGGATGTAGTGTAGGTCAAATTTCCTACAGGACTGGCATATTCCCCAGAAACAGCAGGCTGAAATTTCTGGATATTGCCATTTTCATAAAAGAAAACCTCTTCCACTGCATCTAGTGCCCCCAAGGGAGTATTCAATGTGGTAGCTTCCTTCAGTCGAACGTAAACAATTTTACCATTACTCTGCCGAACTTCCGTAATACGAGCATCACTTCCGTCTGGCAGGGGGACGGCAAAACTAGCTACAGCACAACAGGCTAGCATCACCAATAGAATCAATTTTTTCATAGAACCTCCTTTGACAACTAACAACGTCCGTATCGGTCTTCAAAACGAATGATATCATCCTCTTCCAAATAGGGACCAGACTGGACTTCTATTAACTCCAGTGGCACCTTACCGGGATTTTCCAGTGCGTGAATGGTTCCCAAGGGGATGAAGGTAGACTGATTTTCTCCCAGCAAAAGCTCCTGATCTCCATTACGAACCAGAGCTGTTCCAGAAACTACAATCCAATGTTCTGCTCGGTGATAATGCATCTGAACAGAAAGCTTTGCTCCAGGCTTTACGGTAATATGCTTTACCTTGTAGCGGTGGCCCCGTTCAATGGACTCGTAGCTCCCCCAGGGACGAACACCCACTTGGTTTTCTTCTACATTACTGTGACGATCCTGACGTTTTAGCTCTTCTACAATATCCTTTACATCCTGAACCTGATCTTTGTCTGCTACAAGTACTGCATCCTTTGTTTCTACCACCACAGCATTCCGCAAACCAACGGTGGCTACCAACCGACTTTGACTATAAATATAAGAATCAGTTGTATTATGGGCAATTACATCACCAAAAGTCACGTTCCGATTTTCGTCCTTTTGGTTGACTTCCCACAATGCAGACCAAGCCCCCACATCATTCCAGCCGGCATCAAGGGGAATAACCTTACCTTTGGAAGTTTTTTCCATAACGGCATAGTCAATGGAGCGAGAAGGACTCGTGGCAAAAGACTCTTTTTCCAAGCGGATAAAATCCACGTCAACGGCGGCTTTAGTGTAGGCAGCTTCCACGCTGGCAAAGATTTCTGGCTCAAACTCCTGTAATTCCGCTAAAAAGGTAGAAGCCTTGAACACGAACATACCACTGTTCCAGAAATATTCTCCGCTGTCCAGATATTTTTGAGCCGTCTCACGGTTGGGCTTTTCCACAAACCTGTCCAAGGTAAACACAGAATCCCCATTTTTTACCTGGGCCTTAATGTACCCATAACCAGTTTCAGGAGCAGTGGGAGTAATGCCAAAGGTTACAAGGAATCCATCTGCAGCTGTTTTACAGGCCAATTCCACGCCAGCAGCCAACACATCCTTATTCTGGATAACGTGGTCGGAGGGTAATACCACCATCACCGCATCCTTGTCCATAGCCTGAGCCTTAAAAGCACCAGCGGCAATGGCAGGAGCAGTATTGCGCCCCAGAGGCTCCAAAATGATAAAGGGATTTTGTACATTGATTTGAGCTAATTGGTCGGCAACAATGAAACGATGACTTTCGTTGCAAATAACAATGGGAGAAGCAACATCTATATTTTCTAAACGAAGCACTGTTTCCTGAATCATAGTATTCTGAGCAGCCAAAGATAAAAACTGCTTAGGATACTGACTACGAGACAGTGGCCACAAACGAGTTCCTGCTCCACCAGATAAAATTACGGGAATAATGGTCATAACAACTCCTGAATTTTAAGTATATCAGTCATAAGATTTTCTGTAAAGTTTTTGAAAATGAAGCAGGAGGAACTCAGCTTCATTCCATAAATTGAGTCACAAAAGAATCAACTTTCTCCCAATATACTTCAGGCTCAGTTTCTCGAGAATCTGCATGGCCAGCACCAGCCACCACTAATTTGTCCTTGGAGCAGGCAGCGGCTTGGTACACTTCTTCCAACATTTCAAAGGGAACAAAACTGTCTGCATCTCCGTGAATGAAGAGGGTAGGGGTTTTAGATTGAGACACAGCTGCAGTACAATCTACCTGAGAGAAAAAATACTTTGCCTTGATTTTGGTTACTAAGGAAGTAGCAGGAATAAGAGGGAAGGGGGGCAGTCCGAAGAGATCTTTCAGCTGATGAGTGAATTCCTTTGTTACCGTGGAATACCCGCAGTCAGCAATGGCAACCTTTACGTTGGCAGGCAGCTGAGCAGAACCAGTAACAATCATGGTGGTGGCAGCTCCCATGGAAACACCGTGCATGACAATTTCTGCGTCAGGGGATTTTTCAAGCAGGGAGGAAAGCCAACCGAGCATATCAAGATGTTCCAACCAGCCCATACCAATGTAGCGCCCTTCACTTTCTCCGTGAGCACGATGATGGGGGAGTAGCACATTCCACCCTAGCTGATGATAGTGCTGAGCGTAGGGAGCCATACTCAAAGGACCTGACATATAGCCATGTACCAGCAGCACATACTTATTTGTTTCTGTGGCAGCAGGAAGGAAAGAAGCTTTTAAGTTCAAACCATCATGACTTTCCAGCGATTCCAAGAAGCTATTTTGAATTAGCCATTCTTCCACAGACCCAGGAAGGGCCTCATACCTCCTAGTGTCAACACCACCACCAAACTGAGAATCCAGAGCATAGGTAAACATATAGTTTGCACCCAAAACAAGGCCCACTGCAAACAACACGCAGAGGGCCAAAATCACATATATCACAATCTTTGCAGACCTTTTCATGGATTTTACTATACCTAAAAATTCATTTTGAATCAAAGCTCACTGGAAGCAATAAGGAATTTTCTGAAGGAGACTCTTGACTCATAAATCGATTGATAAAAAAGTCCACCGTAGACCAGTACAATTGAGGATTTACTCCTTGGGATTGGGCATGGGCAGCATTGGGCACCACCAGCTTGATTTTTGGACAGGTGGCAGCGGCATACAATTCTTCTTGCATCCAAAAGGGAACAAAGACATCATTTTCACCATGGATAAAGAGAATGGGAATTTCTGAATGGGAAACGGCATCCACGCAATCTATAGCTCCAAGAAAATTTCCTATTTGAATGCGAGACAACAGGGAGGTGACAGTCACCAGGGGAAAGGCGGGCAAGCCAAGGCCATGGGAAATCTTGTCTTCCAGCTCGTCACTGAGACTGGTATACCCACAATCTTCCACAGCAGCCACCACATGGGGTGGTAATTCCGGGGAACCAGCGGCCATCATCACTGTGGCAGCTCCCATGGAAATACCGTGGAGTACAATCTGAGCTTGTGGATTTTGGTCAATCAAGGAGTTGGCCCAGAGTATCAAATCTTGGTGCTCCTTCCAGCCCATGGTAATGTAGCGCCCTTGACTGTAGCCGTGGGCTCGATGGTCGGGAACAAGCACATTCCAACCAGCTTGATGGTAGACAGCGGCATATTCTGCCATGGACAGAGCAGAGTTCTTGTAGCCGTGGCACAGAATTACGTAGCGGTCGGTGGGTTCAGGGGCAGCAATAAAATAAGCATGTAAGATGAGATTATCTTGAGACAAAATTTGCCGTTGCTTGGCAGTAAGGAGCATCCACTCCCGCTGTTTTGCAGAGTGACTCATCAATGGAGCGGAAGATTGTATTTCTGCAGGAAAAATTCTTCCGTTCACCTTTGTATCAAGAACAAAAACCAACGTAAAATGGGCAATTACAAAAATCAGAACAACCGACACTACCAGCAAGGTGGAAATAACTGTGATAGTAATTTTTGTAAGGTTCTTCATACTCCAAAATATAGAAGGAGACAGAAGTGATTGCAAAAAAACTCCCCCGCCTCAGATTTTACATAGATGGCTGGTTCTAGGGGATCCATTTTGAAAAACTTTTACAAAAAAAATACAACTTTTTCCCGCAAAAAAAGACAAATTCTCCAAGTTTAAAGCGAATAATATATGTGTAAAGAAAAAATCAGGAGAACCCATGAAACCAATTGAAGAACTCACCTTTACCGACGATTATATGTTCGGCTACGTCATGAGAAATGAGGAAATTTGCAAAGGCCTTTTGGAACGACTTTTAGGTATCAAAATCCAGAAGTTAGAATTTCCAACCTTGCAAAAAACCATCGCTCCCCACTACGAAAGCAAGGGTGTACGACTAGATGTCTACGTTCAAGACTCATCCCGTGTTTTTGACATTGAAATTCAAAACAGCCTGCATGACGACTTGCCCACAAGAACACGGTATTACCAGTCCATGATGGACATTGATTTACTGCTGAAGGGCAAGCAATATTCTGAACTTAAGGAAAGTTTTGTGATTTTTGTTTGCCAAGAAGACTTTTTTGAAGAGAATTTGCCTTGCTACACCTTTTCAAACCTTTGTCACGAAAAATTAAGTCTGGAACTGGGAGACAAAACCCACAAGATTATCTTTAACGCCTCAGCCTTTCATCAGGAAAAGGATGTGGAAAGAAAGTCCATTCTGGAGTATATTAAAAACAAAAAATCCACATCTGACTTTACCCAAAAGATTCACCAGATTGTGGAGCAAACAAAGGTAAATCAAGCATTCAGAGGTGAGTATATGGCATGGGGCTTAGCAGAACAAGACGCAGAAAAACGTGGCTACAAGGCTGGTGTCACCGATGGTATTGCACAGGGGATTTGCACAGGCAGAGAAGAAGGTATTTCCATTGGGCTCCAACAAGGCCTTGAACGTGGAGCCTACGAAAAGGCTCTAGAGACGGCAAAAGCATTCCTGTCCATGGGATTCTCCCCTCGGCAAGTAGCACAAGGAACAGGGCTTCCTTTAGAAGTCGTGCAGGAGTTAGTACAAAGTCATTAATCTTACAAAAAGATGAGGCCCAGAATTCCCAGGGGAATCAGATACACAGCAAACCACTCCAGCTTGCCCTTGCGAACAATCTTCATGAGAACGGACAGGGCAAAAATGCCTGCAATAAAGGCGGAGATACAACCTGCAACCACTGGAGCAATTCCTACGGCAGAACCAATTTCATCCAAATCCTCCAGCTGCAACACAAAGGCTCCCAGAATAGCTGGAATAGAAAGCAAAAAGGAGAACTCTCCAGCCTGTTCACGGTCAACGCCACACAAAAGGGCTCCGGCAATGGTGCTTCCTGAACGAGAAATCCCTGGAAGCACGCCAAAACCCTGGGCTAAGCCGATTCCCAGGCCCTGCAAGGGTTTTACACCACCAGACTTACCAACAGTAAAATCTGGGTCAGTAGCAAGACGCTTTTTCCGCCGACGTTCTTCCGTTGCATCACCCAAAAACAGCAAACCAGCGGTAATGAAAAATCCTACGCAAATAAGTTTTTCATCAATATCTTCCACCACGTCCGACAAGAGAATACCAAAAAAACCTGTGACAAGGGTTCCTAACAATAAGGCAACAATCGTTTGTAAGTCAGCCTTATCTTCTGGCAGGGAACGGCGACAAATCCATCTTCCCATCACCTGCAATAAGCTCCAAATTCGCTTGCGAAAGAACAAAACCACTGCACCTAAGGTAGCTAAATGGAGGAATACATCGAATAAAAGCGGAACATCCTCTAAATTGAATAATTCCTGTGCAATAGCCAAATGGCCTGAACTGGAAATGGGTAGAAACTCTGCAATTCCCTGTAACACACCGAGTAATATACCTTCTAAAACAGACATCTCAATTCCTCTCAATTCTTACTGTAAAACAAATTGCATCTATCTTACTGCAAACAGTGCAAAAGATACGAAAACTATACCATAAAACTACATTAAATGCACTATGCAAGACCCAGAAGCATCATAAAAGCCAATCTCATCCTATGGAATACCCCAATTTTTTTCGCTACAATAAAATTGTAACAAATTTCTATCCACATCCTTCTATAAATTTAAGGAGATTTTATGACACAAGCAAAATTCAATCTGAAAAAGATTTTTCAGTCATTTACCTGCCTTTCGCTACTGGTGGCATTGCTTTTTACCATCAGCTGTGCTTCCACAAAGGCTTCTGACAGTCAGCAACTGACTTCAGATCCGGCAGTACTTTCAGGAAAGCTAGAAAATGGCATGAGTTATTTTATTCAGCGGAACACAGAGCCTGCCAACAGAATCATGTTGCGACTTGTTATCCGTGCTGGCTCCAACATGGAAGAAGACGACCAGCAGGGTGTAGCTCACCTTTTGGAACACTTGGCTTTTAACGGCTCAGAAAATTTTGAACCGCAGGAACTAGTGAACTACTTTGAGTCCATCGGCATGAACTTTGGAGCCGACGTAAACGCCTACACCAGCTTTGACGAAACAGTCTACATGCTAGAAGTACCTGCAGACGATCCCTCCATGCTGGACACGGGGATGCTGGTGTTCCACGACTGGGCTTGTGGCCTAACCCTTTCCCAAGAGGAACTAGACAAAGAACGAGGCGTTGTGGTGGAGGAATGGCGATTACGTCGTGGTTTAAGTGGCCGTATCAACGACACCCAGCTTCCTCTTTTATTGAAGGATTCCCGCTATGCAGAACGCCTTCCCATCGGAAAAATGGATGTGATTCAAAATGTACCCCGCCAGCGTGTGGTAGATTTTTACGAAAAATGGTATCGACCAGAGCTTATGTCCGTGGTGGTGGTTGGTGATGTGGAACCAGAAAAAATCCAGTCACTGATTCAAGACGTAATGGGGGATATTCCTGCTTCAGAGAAGCCCATTCAAAGTGAAACCTATTCAGTTCCCCTGCAGACAAAGCCTGTAGTGCAGATTATGCGGGACCCAGAACAGCCCTATCAGTTGATTCAGATTTTAGAACAGGTAGAAAGCCAACCCATCACCACTGTGGGAGACATGAAGAATACCATCATCACCCGCATGGCCAGCTCCATCTTCAATATGAGGCTTTCTGAAATAAGCCAATCTGCCGATGCCCCTTGGATTGATGCAGCCATTGCAAATCAATTTATAACCCACACAACGGCCTTCCATCTACTGGGACTATTGCCCTTGAACGACCAGTTTGACAAGGGATTTAATACCTTGTTGGAGGAATTCCTTCGGTACAAGAAATTCGGCGCAATTCAAGGTGAATTAGACAGAACAAAGCAAAACATCCTTGCTTCTGCAGAACAAACTTGGAAAAATCGAGATAAAATCAATTCAAGTCAGCTTGCCTCAGACATTGTAAATTCCATTGTCACAGGAGACACCTTAGTTTCCGTAGAGGAAATGTACAAGATATATCAAGAAGTGGTTCCCTCCATCACCTTGGAAGAAGTGAATGAGGTTGCAGCCACCTGGTTCAAGAACCTTGGCACCATCCTCTTTGCCGTGATTCCAGAAAACACCACCAATTTCCCTAATCAAGAGGAATTACTGGCACAATGGCAGAATTTCAAACCTGCAAAGCCACTGGAACCCTATACCGAAGGTAACTTAGACGGCGATTTGATGACAATTCCTAGCCAACAGGGGACGGTGAGCTATGAGGGAACTTTACCAGGAACAGATATTCAGTCTTACAAAATGTCCAATGGCGCCACCTTGTTGCTGAATCAAACTGATTTCAAGCACAACGAAATCTTGTTCAATGCTGTTAGCAAAGGTGGACTTTCCCTTCTTTCCGACAAAGACTTTCCATCAGGAGCCTTTGCCGTAAGCTACAACGATTTGTCTGGTCTCAATGGCTTTACCCCCACAGACTTGCAGAAAAAGCTGGCAGGAAAAAATGTTTCCCTGTACACATACATTGGAAACTACAACGAGCAACTCACTGGTTCCACCTCCACCCAGGACTTGGAAACCTTGATGCAGTTGATTCATCTTCAGTTTACCGCAGCAGATTTTACAGACACCGCTTGGGCAAATCTCATGAATAGCGCCACCTTGCAGGCTCAAAGTCATGGCTCCCAGCCCGACGATGTTTTTTCAGACAAGATAATTCAGCTCTTGTACGGAGACAATATAAGAAAGCAGCCCCTTACCATGGCCTTCTTGGAAAAGGTAAATCCTCAAACTGCGGAAAAAGTCTTTACCCAGCGATTTGCCGATGCAGGAGACTTTACCTTTATCTTCACAGGGGACTTTAATCAGGAAGAAATACTGGGACTGGCAGCCACCTACCTTGCTACCTTACCTGCTACCAACAACAACGAAAAAGCCATTTGGCAAGAAGTAGATTTTCCCACTGGAATCAACAAGGCCGTGGTAACAAAGGGTCTGGAAGAGCAGAGTCAAGTATTCATTGCCTTTGGTGGCAACCTGCCTACAGTAGATGCCACCGCTGCCTATCAAGAATCAGAAATGCTTTCCATGTTACAGAATCTTTTAGACATACGGTTACGGGAAGTAGTGCGGGAAGAAAAAGGCGGCACCTACAATGTAAGTGTGAACACCTCCATGGAGTTGTATCCACAAAGAAGCTTTATGGTAGAAATCCTTTTTGGTTGCCAGCCCGGCCGTGAACAGGAACTTACCGATGCCATCATTGCCGAGGTGGAAAACCTGAGGAAAAACCTAGTGGACCAGTCCTATCTCACCAAATTGCAGGAGTCATACCGCCGCTCCAAGGAAACAGCCCTGAAAACAAATGGCTACTGGGGTCGCATGGCTGGTAGTGCTGCACTGAGAGGCTTTTCCACCACCACCATTGCTGATGCAAACACTATTCCTAGCCTCGTAACACCACAGGCTATGCGGCAACTGGCACAACGGTATCTTGATCCCAGCAACTACGTGGTGGTTTTTCTAGAGCCAGAATCCACAAAAAAATAACAGCGAAAACCTTATCTGAAAAAGTAACCTAATAAAAAAAGCCAGAGATTGAATCAAAATCTCTGGCTTTCTTATTTTTCACAATTCCCAAGCAATAGGGGAGTGTTACATCATCTTTACCTTGCTCTTAAAACAGGCCAACCCTTCATTGGGATATTCTTTGTGTAGTCCCTTGATAATGGACTTTACCACCTTAGCCTGCTCCTGAGTACAGATGACAATGTACATACAGTTCAGCTGAGGCCACACAGCATCTCCCATTTTAGGTTCTGTAACCCCACGTCCCATCACCACAGGTAACTTGGTAAACATGCGGCCAGTATCTTCCTTCATAAAGGCTGTTACAAAGTCCTCTTCAATGGACTGGCTCATAATGATTTCCAAACGCTGAAGTTTTGGTGCAGCAGCCTGCTCATCCTCAGACTTTTTGGCCTTCTTTTCTTTCTTTTCGCCGTCCTGGCTCTTATCTTTCTTACTCATCTAAATCCTCCATGCCAAAGTTTTTCTTTGCAGAAAATTCTTCCACTTCATCATCATCGTTTTCTTCCACTGGCTTTTTGGTAGCCTTAGCCTGAGCCTTTGCACGTCTCATTTCAGCTTCAGCAGCAAACTTTGCAGCGGTCTTTTCTGCCCTGCGTTCCTTTCGTGCAGTCCGTTTTACATTATGTTTTTCACGATAGTGATTGAAAATGTAATACAAAACAGGCATCAAGAACAAGGTCATGGTGGTACTAAAGGTCAAACCACCAAGAACAGTCTGTCCAATAGGCTGGGTCATTTCTGAACCTTCACCTGGGAAGAAGGCCATGGGTAAAAGCCCCAAAACCGTAGTTAAAGTTGTCATCAAAATAGGACGCAAACGGCTTCGGGCAGCCTCAACACAGGCTTCTTCCAAGCTATATTCTCGTTTTCGCAACAAGTTGGTATAGTCAACCAAAACGATACCGTTGTTTACAACAACACCTACCAGAACCAAGGCACCTACTGCAGTAATAATGTTCAAAGGAGAACCCACCGCAAGGTAGATTGCCACAATACCAATTACAGACAGCGGAATGGTAAACAACACGATAAATGGATCCAAGAAGGATTCAAACTGACTGGCCATAACAGCAAATACCAAGATAACAGCCATGATAATGATGATGGCAAATTGTCGCAGGTTTTTTTGCAAAGTTTCGTAACTTCCGCTATAGGTTAGGCTAACATCATCTCCAAGAACAACATGCTCCTGAATAGTTCGCTCAACCTGCTTCTGTACCTCTTGTGCAGACTGACGCCAGTTCACCTTCTTAGCTGTAACGTGAATGGTACGTGTTTGATTTTCACGAACAATGGACACAGGTGAAGTATTTTCTTGGTAAGAGGCAAAACTTGACAATGGGATACGCTGACCAGCTGAATTGGTAACAAAAATCTGTTCCAAGTCAAGAATCTTTGAGCGGTCCTCTTCTGCCAGTTGTACCATAATATCAATTTCATTACCGCCAGCTCTGTATCGGCTTGCAGTAGTACCATTCATATTTGCTTTAATCTCATTGCTCACAGAATAGATATTCAATCCCAAGTCCTGCAACTTATTTCTGTCAATGACAATATCAATCTGTGGCAAACCGTCTTCCAGACTTGAGGTAACGTCAGTAACAATATCGCTGTCGTACTCAAGTAAAGTGTTTACAATATCGTGAGAAGCCTTTTGCAACTGCTCCATGCTATTACTCTTGATAACAACATCAACGTCGCTTCCACTCATTCCTCCCATGGAGCTGGAGCTGATTGAAAAAGTGGCCCCTGGAAATTGGCTAAAATAGCTACGGACCTTGGCAGTAGCTTCCTCAGTGGTGTCCCAACCTGGCTCACGCTCTGCAATGGGATACAAGGTGATGTTTAAGGTTGCAGTATTAGTATTTACCCCTCCCAAGCCCATCATAGAAGCTCCACCTACAGACACTGTAGTAGACTTAAGTCCAGAGATATTCTGCATTA
The DNA here is from genome assembly GCA_017629095.1 of Treponema sp. GTDB lineage: Bacteria > Spirochaetota > Spirochaetia > Treponematales > Treponemataceae > Treponema_F. Next base: position 42,473 of record JAGBXW010000021.1, read on the forward strand.
CCAAGTTTTCCAACTGACGCATCACCATATCAGTAGATTCAAGTCTTGTTCCCTTGGGCATTTCCAAGCTTACGGAAATGGTATTGGAAGCCTGCTCTGGCATGTTGATAAATCCAACCACAGGAATCAATGCGATACTTGCTATCAACATCACCAAAATCACTGCCAAAAGCAAAATCTTGTGATGAAGCACCCAACGTACACAGTTTGCATAACCATTGTCCAAGCGATCAAAGAATCCACCAATAGCACGGTCAAATTTTCCTGCCACACCAGTCAGCTGACGCTTTGCAATATTTTCCAACTTTAAGTACTTGGAAGAAAGCACTGGTACCAAAATAACCGCTACCAAAAGACTACAAATCAGAGAGAACACAACGGTAAAGGTAAGACCAGAGAAAATCTGTCCCATAACACCAAGTTCACTACTGTACATAATCAATGGAAGGAATACACAAATGGTAGTCAAAGTACTGGCAATAATAGCCATCAACATTTCCTGGGAACCAAGAATAGCTGCGGCTTTCGGCTTTGCCCCCTTAGCTCGGTAGGAATAAATGTTCTCCAAAATAACGATGGAGTTATCCACCAACATACCAACACCCAAGGAAAGACCAGCCAAGGTCATGAGGTTCAAGGAGAAGCCTGCAAACTTCATTACTCCCAAGGTGATAATCAAGGAGATAGGAATGGTCAAGCTGATAATGATGGTACTCTTGATACTGCGGAGGAAGACCAAAAGCACCAACACGGCCAAAACAGCACCAGATACTACAGAGCTTACAATGTTATTGATAGAAACTTCGATAATATCTGTAGTATTCATTTCTTCTGTAAGTTTTACATCTGAAGGAAGGGCAGCTTGAATTAACTTTACCTGCTCTCGAACCTGTTCAGCAGCCTGCACTGAGTTTTTACCACTCTGCTTTTGGATGCTCAAAATAACACAGGGCACGCCGTTCAAATATGCCAAGCTGGAAACTTGCTTGTAGCCTTCATACACGTCAGCAATATCACGGAGCAAAATCTTGCTCACCGAAGGCATCATCCCCATGGCAGACACTCCAGAGGTTTTATAAGCAATTACTGTGTTACGAATATCCTCCAAAGAAGTGTACTCACCAGAAGTGGTAATAGTATAGGTAGTATCTGCTTCGGAGATATTTCCTCCAGAACCCTCCACATTCTGGGCTCCAATCATCTGAGCAATCTGGGTAATGGTAAGAGAATATGCCTCCAATCGGTCTCGAGGAATATCAATGATAATGGCCTTTTCTCTACCACCATTGATGGAGGCAGAAGCAACGCCATCAACCTGTTCCAAGCGAGGCTGCACAATGTCTTCCGCATACTGCCGTAATTCCTCTGGAGTTCTGTCTCCACTCAAAACATAGGACATGATGGGCATCATGGAAGGGTCAGCACGAACAATCAGAGGTGAGTCTGCATCAGAAGGCAAATATGAACGAACCAAGTCGATTTTGTCTCGAATTTCATTGGTGGCCGTATCAAGATCCGTACCAAAAATAAATTCCAACATAATCAAACTAGAACCAGAAGAGGATATGGATTGCATATTTTTCAATCCCGTTACACTGGAAACACCACTTTCCAAGGTTCTGGTAACAGAACGCTCTACTTCCTCTGGACCAGCATTGGTGTAGGTGGTTGCAATAGCGATATAAGGAATTTCCATATCTGGCAGCAAGTCAATGGGTAACTCTGCTGTAGAGTAAATACCCAAGGCTGTCAGAATAACAAAGAGTATCAAAATTGTAGTTGGTTTTGATACCGCCAGTTTAGACAGGCTCATTTATTTTCCCTCCTGGCGACTAACAACATTTACTTTGCTACCACTTTCCAGCAGTGTTTGTCCTGAAATAACAACCTCATTGCCAGCCATCAATCCAGAAGTAATTTCCACCATGTTATCCACAGTAATTCCTACTGAAATAGGGCGATTTTCAACAGTGCTTCCGTTCACCACAAAAACAGAATTCTGACCACCTTTTGTTACAATTGCAGCACGGGGAATAGACACTACATCAGTTTTGGACTCAGTAATGAGCTTTACTCTACAATACATTCCAATTTTAATGCGACTATCAGGTGGATCAAGCACCAGCTTTACACCCATAGAGCGGGAACTCGTATCCAACACAGGATTTACCTCTGCAACCCGGGCAGTAAATACCTCACCAGGAAAGGCATCAAAGGTAAGCTGGGCAATCTGTCCCACAGAAATACGAGAAACGAAACGCTCTGCAACGTTAATATCTACTTCCAACTCGCTAGTACTACTGATTTTTGCAATGGACATGGAAGGGCCAACCATGCTTCCCACTGATACAGACAGAGAAGTAATTGTTCCTGCAACAGGTGCCCGAATAGGACTTGTTTCATACGTCATACCAGGACGGGAAGGGTCAACACGGGCCAAAATCTGATTCCGCTGCACAGAATCTCCAACCTTTACCCGAATATCGGAAATCTTTCCAGAAGTATCTGGCATAACATCTACACTGGAAGAAGCAACTACATCTCCACCAAATTCAAGATATTCATCAAGACTTCCCGCTTTTGCAACATAGGTATTTACAGCAAAAACTGATTCCTGAGCTGCTACAGGAGCTGCCGCTGAACCTTTGTCTTTTGAACAACTAAAAAAAACAAATGCCAAGGCACAAGCCAAGGCTACAACCTTTACGTTTCTTTGTGTCATCATCTTATTCCTTTGGGTTTTATCCCCTTAATCTACTAACTTTGTGTTGAGGGTATACTCTAGATCAAGCAACCCAGATAAATAATTGAACTTTTCGTTCACGAGGCCCAATTTTGCCTGATTCAGTTGATTTTCTGCATCACGGACATCAAGTAACTCCACGGTTCCGTTGCGATAGGCCACCAAGGTCATGTCGTAGGAACGCTGGGCCAGCTGAATATTTCCTGCAGAAGCCTCTATTGCAGCCTGAGATTGAGCCAAGGCATCAACTTGGGTGCGAATATCAAGCTCAGTCTTTTCAATTAAGGTTTCCAGAGAAAGTTCCAGCTTGCGGATATTATCCTTTGTATCTCTTGCACTTTGACGATTGGTAGAGAAGGGGAGGAGATTGGTAAGATTCCAAGCTAAGGTTGCAGAAAATGCACCATTATCCATGTAGGTATCTATCCAATTGGAAGAAATATCTGATACTACAGGCTGAAAGCCCCAAGAAAGCTGTAAAGCGGGAGCATAGGCCTGCATATTCTGAATAGAAAGATTCAAATTCAAAATCTCAAGATTCTTCTGCAAGGAAAGAATATCAGGGTGATTTTGAGCATACAGAGAAATAAGCTCTTCAGGATTCAAATCCACAAAGGAAGGATTGATTTCGCCCTCCAAAGAAATTTTTGTTCCAGCAGGAACTCCCAACATAAAGCCAAACAAATCAAGCTGCTGATTCAGAGCCTGTTCCTGCTTTAAAATATTTGGACGAGCGTTTTCGTAAGCAACTTGAGACTGCAACAAGGTCAATTCTGGAATCAAGCCGTTTCTATAGTTTACACGAGCCTGTTCTGCTCTGAGACGGGCATTTTCCAGAGATTTCTTCTGTAAGTTCAGACTTTCCTGCTGAAGCAACAGTCCGTAGAATAACTTGCGAATTTGAAGCTCATTTTGGCGTACTGTCTGATCCCAGGTAATTTGTCCCGCCTCATACTGCTTCTTAATGAGCCGCATTCCGTCAATTAAGGCAAAGGAAAAATTCCAAGAAATACCCACGTTCCCCACTACCATCCAGTGGTCAGATTCTGTGATTTCAGCTGGAGCAGGTGCTGGCCTTCCTAACATCCCAGCAATACCTTCCATCATGGCAGCAGAGGTATCAACTTTTTCATTACTGCGGCTTATAGTTCCAGTTACATTCACCGCAGGCAAAAGTTGATTCCATTTAAAACTATTTGCCCTGCGTTTCATCTCTAAATCAATTGCGGAACTTTTCAACGTTTTACTGTTTTGATTGGCATAGTCTACAGCTTGCTCAACAGTAAGGTTCATAACTTTGTCAGCATCAACCTTACCCTCATCACTTTGGGAAAACAGGAATCCAGTCACTGTTGTTGTCATAACAAGGAGGAAGACAACGACTTTACCTCTCCCAAGAATCTTCATAGGAACCCCCGAATTTATTTCTATACATCTAATATAGTAAGCAATAATCTCATGAGCAAGTAACTTTTAAAACTTTTTGTATTAAAAAATGGTTATAAAAAAATATCAGAAAATTTTTTTTTACTCTTTTTTGAAAAAGAATTAGCCCTATTAAACTATTTGTATATATTATAAATATATAGACATTTCATTTTAGAAAGTAATTTTATCTATAAAAAATAAATTATATTAAAAATCTATCATCTTGTATTGTCAAGAATTACAGAGTCATTTATACTTACATCAAACTTGAATATGAATTACTGATTACCAAAGGAGGAAATATGGCAAACAGTAATGCACTTAGATGGAGGGTAGTAGTTGGTGGTATTATCAGCAACTTCTGCGCAGGTATGCTCTACAGTTGGAGTATCTATGTAAAACCTCTTATTGATGCCCACGGATGGAGCCAGAGTAGCGTATCATTAGCTATGTCAATCGCAACATTGATTATCCCTATCTCAATGATTCCCGCCGCAAAGATTTTGGCAAAACAAGGTCCTGCAAAAACAGCACTTATCGGAACAATTTTTTATGTCCTGGGTCTGGTTCTCAGTGGATTTGCAAATAGCTTGCCCTTGCTCTATTTGGGATTCGGTGTCCTCGGTGGAATTGGTGTAGGATTTATCTACGGAACTCCCGTTGCTACTTGTATCAAGTGGTTCCCAGATAAAAAAGGTCTGATTTCCGGTTTGGCAGTTGGTGGATTCGGTCTCGGTTCAATCGTATTCGCACCTATTTGTACTTCAATGATTGGTACACTTGGTCCTGGAAAGACATTCTGGGTTCAGGCTGTAATCGCTCTTGTTGGTATGTTGATTGGTGCTCCCATGATGAAGGCTGCTCCTGACGGATTCAAGCCAGAAGGTTGGACTCCTGCTACAACAGGTGCCGCATCTGGTGCTGGACACGATTACACCGCAAGCGAAATGCTCAAGACAAAGCAGTACTGGTTCTTGTTGATTATGTATCTGTTTGCCAACATGTCTGGTTTGATGGTTATTGGCCAGGCTTCTCCTATCGCACAGCAGGTTGCAAATCTTACTGCTGCTGAAGCTGGTGCAATCGTAAGTTTGCTTTCTATCTTTAACACTGCTGGTCGCTTTATGAGTGGTGCTCTTTGCGATAAGTTAGGTGCAAAACGAGTTGTAACAATTATTTATGTTATTAACGCAGTGCTGTTGGTTGCACTCCAGTTCTTGACAAACTTTATTACCATTGCAATCGGAATTGGTGGTTTGGCCGTATGTTTCGGTGCTATGATGGGTGCTTATCCTTCATTAGTTGTAGACTACTTTGGTGCCAAGTACTCTGGCCCCAACTACGCTCGCATCTTCTTGGCATACGGTATTGGTGGTATCATCGGTCCACAGATTGCAGTTCGTATCGTAGCTGCTACTGGAACCTACACATTGGCATTCATCATCATCGGTGCTAGCTGTATCGTAGGTGCAATCATGTCTATCATTTCCAAGAAACCTGTGTATAACGGCTAATAATCTCCTAGTATAAGCCCTACATACACGACCAAATATCTGGGTCTAAACAGATAACGCCACTGGCAGACAAGGAGGAAGTGTCTACCGGTGGCGTTTTTTATCTTGAAAAAAACTTCAAGTATCTATATAGTAAAAAAGGAAACACCCGTCAGCAAACGGTCTGTCTCCACTTGTGCGATATGGCCGCTAAAGTGTGCAAGACTTGGCGGCCAATTTTTTACTCTTTCTTATCCAAATAAGAGAGCAAGCCAAGAATCAGAATAGCTATGTTAATAGCTAACGAAAGAATTTCGTACATCGTCATCTTAGAGCCTCCCAAATCAAATTATTTCAGCACTGCTGATTGAGTTTGAGAGACAGCCACCTTACCAACGGGTGCAATTTCAGTATAAAACAAGCTCAAAATACAGTAAAGTGTAGAACTGGCATCAGCAGGGAAGCTCCACCAAGACAGCCTAAATAACAAGCTTTACAAAAACAAATGCCACCAGCAGACGAGAGGAAGCGTCTACCGGTGGCGTTTTTTCTTTGATGACGCCTTCGCTAGTTCCAAAGATTTTTGGTAACAATTTTTCAACGCTTTTTCACATTCTTCTTTTCTTCTAGAGCTATATCTTGGGCCAACTGTATGAATTACGAATTTTGCTTTTAAGTTATATCCTTTTGTAATTTTAGCATCTCCAATTTCACATCCACCAAGAGTTTTGCATTCTTCTAAAAGCTGACATCCTGCAGCACAATGAATTGCACCATCAACACCACCTCCTCCAAGAAGCGATGAGTTAGCAGCATTTACAATGGCATCTCCAAAAAATTGAGTAATATCACCTTGTGTAATTGTTAAGTTCATTGAAGGTTCTCCACGTATAGTTTCTTTTGTATATGGACAATACTAGCCTTAACTTACAATTTTTTCAATGTTGAAGGGAAATGGTTTTTGTATTCAAAGTTTAATAGGAAACGAGGTTTTACCCCACAATTTTCTTACAATGACATTCTATGTCATGGCTTATCGATATAATTCTTTCAGACACTTGTAATCAAAAGAATTCACAGAATTCTTGGAATCCCTCGGGGAAAAAAGGAGATAAGAGCATGAGAAAAGGTGAGGTGGAAATCATTCTTACAAAAGAAGGGTGCAAGGATATAAAGGTAACATGTCCTGCAAAAGTTAAGATGCACCCATTAGTAGCGTTCATGACTATTCAGTATGGATTGCCGCCCATGCAGGTAAAACCTGTGGATTGGAAGGGAGTGGGGCTTGCACTCCTATTATTTGGAGTTATCTTTGCCTCCTGTTTGTTCTTTTTGGTGAATATTGCATTGGGAATCATTGCAGTTGTAGCAACATTCGCCATCAACATCAACTTTAACAGGAACTATTTTTTCAACTACATTCAGAAAAAACTACGGGAAGGATACCAAGTTACTGACCAGGAACAGCAACAGATTTTGACAGAGGCTGGTGTGCTACCTTTGGCAGAAAACGCTTCCAGTGGATTCAAGTTTCCATTTCCTGCAAACATCAATGTGAGCAAGCAGAAGCTCTTGGGCATTGCAGGTGGAGCTGTAGCAATAATTTTTGTGCTGGCTATGTGTACTGGAGTCAATATTATTGATAGTGCCTTAGACGATATGGAGGATACCGTTGTTGCCATGGAAAAAATCGTTACCAAGCTGGAGTCAGGAAAAATGAGTTCCGCAGAAGCTGAATTTGAATTGGGAATACTTGCAGAGGAATTTATTATGACTATGGACAGCTATGGAGATGAAGATGTTCAACCAACATCAGAGCAGATGAAGCGTGCAAATCAGTTGTTGAATAGAATGGAAAAAGCCAGCACTCAAGCCACAATGCACATTTACTACTATTAGGAGGATTTTCATGAGAACATTAGAAAGCATTCAAGCAGAAATAGCAGCTCTTGGTGAAGTAGACTTGTTCGGTACAGCAAAGGAGGTTTCTCATCTGCCAGAAATCCTTCATGATGATGAAAACATCAAGTATCTAACTTCTGGATTGATGGACGGAACAACTTGGTTGGTGGTTTGTACCCAAAAAAGAGTTCTTCTTCTTGACCATGGCTTCCTCTTTGGATTCAAGCAATCAGAGATGAATCTGGAAAACATTAATTCAATTTCATTCCAAACAGGACTGTTCTTTGGAGCTATTGAAATCTGGCACGGTGGAGCCCGCATGTTGATTGAAAACTGCGACAAAAAGACCGTAAAGCCCTTTACTGATGCGGTAAATGCTGCCATGCAAGCCATCAAAAAAGGGCAGGGGAGTGCACCTCAGGCTACAACACCCTCAACTTCTGATGATGTGGTCTCTCAACTTGAGCGCCTTGCATCTTTGATGGAGAAGGGGATTTTGTCTCAGGAAGAATTCCAAGCTCAAAAAAAGAAGTTATTGGGATTGTAATCATCGTTTTGTAGGGAGGAGTGATACGAGCTCTCCTCTAGTTCTCGGTCATCAAAAGGAGTATACAAGATGAAATGGCTTTTTCGGATTGCAATAGTGGCAGCTATTATTTTAGGTGGATTATATTTTATAGGAAGGAGCATGGGGTCAGGACTCATAATCTCTGCTGTTAAAGATGGGTATTTTGCTGATGTAACATACGACGTTACCATCGGAGAAATACTAGATGTAGTAAGCGACAAGGGAGAGTGGATCTACGAAATACCTAATGAAGAAGAGTATTCCATGGCAAATATCGTCCGCTACAAGGGAACCTATAACGGGCAACCTATGGAATTGAATTTTATTGTATTTAGTGGAAACCCCCGCTTAGATTACTTCCGACTAGGAGACAATGTCATCAACAGGGCAGACAACTTGTTCGTACCCACAGAAAGCGAGATAGATGCAGTTCCCTTTGCCCTCTACCAGATATATCTGGAAAAAAAGAAATAACCAGCTAAAACAGATAAGGCCACCAGTAGACGAGAGGAAGTGTCTACTGGTGGCAGTTTTTTTATAAAATAGTCCAGAAATAGGCAATATATCCCATCAACAAAATAAAACCGTCAACTCGGCCAAGACGACGATTAGGCAAGCTCAGCAAGAGCAACAAAAGCATGGTTCCAGCAGCAAATATCGTGTCAAAGCGGAAGGGTGGGGCAAATGGAACGGGAATTACCATGCCAGACAAGCCAACAATAAACAGGATATTGAAGATGTTACTTCCCACAATGTTACCAATGGCCATATCGGGGTTCTTCTTTATGGCGGCGGCCACAGAGGTGAACAATTCTGGCAAGGAGGTTCCCAGGGCCACAATGGTAAGGCCGATAAACCGTTCACTTAAACCAAGCATCTTTGCAATAGCACTGGCGGCATCTACGGCAAAGTTACTTCCCACAATAATCAGAGCAAGACCAAGGACGGTACACAACAAAGCCTTTGGAACCGATTGAATCTTGGCGTCTTCTTCTTCACTTTCACCAGAAATCAAGCCTTTTTTGGTCATGATGAATAGATAGCTCAAATAACCAATAAACACCACCAGCAAAATTCCTGCATCTAGGCGGCTAATGCTTCCGTCAAATCCCAAGCCAAGAAGCAAAAGGCTAATAGCGATGGTCACAGGAATATCCACAAGAACCGTTAGCTTTGCCACTGCCATGGGACAAATCAGTGCTGCCAATCCCAAGATAACCAGCACATTCAAGATATTACTGCCCACCACATTACCAATGGTTATATCTGCATTACCATGAAAGGCTGCCGTCAAGCTTACTGCAGCTTCTGGAGCACTTGTTCCCATGGCCACAATGGTAAGTCCAATTACCAGCTGGGGAATTCCAAGCTTTGCAGCCACACTCGCTGCACCATCAACAAACCAATCAGCACCCTTTACCAAAAGCACAAAGCCAAGGGCCAAAAGTGCCAACTGAATCAGCATTTCCATACAAACTCCTTTTCAATCTTATATTTTGAATTCCAATTTTGGAAAATTATTCTCCAATTATACAAAAAACTACAAAATTAATAAAGTAATGACAAAGAATAGTAAAGTTTTCAAAGAGGTTTTTAATAAAAATTAACTCTACTACCGAGTCTTCTGATAGGCCAATCGAGGAGTCCCATCGTGGGTATAAATCATGCCACAATAGGTGTAGCCCAATTTTTTGAGCAATGACCGCATGGGGAGATTTGCCTCGTGGGTATCGATTCTAATATTGCCACATTCCGCCAAGGCCCACTCCAAGCAAAAGCCCCCAGCTCCCTGTCCAAGGCTTGCAATCCGATGTACTACACCGTAGGGGCGATTTTCTTCTAGCCAGCTTCCTTGGTAAATCTCTGCGTAGGTGGGATCCTCTGCCACCTCCAAGAAAAACACCCCAAGGATTTTTTCTGTTGTTCCGCCAACTTTTTCTTCGATATCTTTTACACACACATAGCTTTTTTGCTGCTGAATATCAGCTTGAATCAGCTCCTGAGGTGGCCAAGTATCTCCCCATTGTGTGGGATTTCCTGTTTCCCGCATAAAATCCCGTGCCTGAGCATAAATCTCTAGCACAATATCCAAATCTTCAGCTTGTGTTTTTCGTATCTTCATCTTCACCCATTACAGAAAATTATTACTGAGGATAAACAGATGCCACCGTTGCACCGTTATTTGTGAACGTAGTATTTTCTGCATAAATATCTGCACCACTAGCATTAGTACTAGAGTTCCCTGTAATTGTTCCTCCCTCTAGAGTACAAGTGGCCTTATCGCCATTCTCTATTCCGAAAAGATAAACACCACCACCAACTTCAGCTGAATTTCCTGTAATTGTGCCATTTACCATCTTAAAATCACCAGTTTGTGCAACCCAAATACCACCACCTTGCTGAATTCCCTCAGTGTGGTTAGTAATGGAGCCACCATTCATAGTGAAGTCACCATTTTGAATATAAATACCTCCACCATGTTTGTTAGCACCACCGGAACTTGCATCATTATCAGAAAGTTTATTTTCAGTAATAGCACCATTGTTCATCACAAAGGTACCATGTAATACGTACACACCACCACCGGAAACAGCAGTGTTTTGAGTAATGGTACCTCCATTCATGGTAAAATCCGCACTCGTAATGTACACACCACTATTAGCACAATTTGTGATGACAGTGTTTTTCTCTAAAAAGAAGGAAGCTTCTGTAACTTTTACACCATGCTGGGCTTGGTTATTTCCATCTAAAGTTAAAGTATATTCACTTCCACCAAGGGAAAAGGTACTGGTTCCTACAGTAAAAAGTGGTTCATTTGAATTATTTGTTAATACAACATCCTTTAATGGAACAATCTTTACGTTAGTACCTTTCACCTGTAACCCAGCAGTAAGTTCAATATCGCTTCCGATGTATACAGTTCCACCCTTTTCAATAAGTAGCTGTAAAGCCTCAAAGGTATGGGCCACGGTGGAAAGTGGTACATTGGCAGAGGTGGTTTCACCTGCAACAACAGAAACATCAGCACTTCCATACACGATGCTTACATTAGATTCTTTTCCTTCAACAGTAATTGAATACTGTCCTGGTACTAAATCATCAAACTGAGCACTTTCTCCTGCAACAACAGTTTTACTCTGCTTATTTCCAGCTGTATCAGCAACAGTTACTGTAAAAATTGTTGACTCAGAGGCAGAACGACTGCTAGGAACGGCAACTACAAGACCACCATTTTGAAATATCCCAATATTATTACAGGATGTGAAAAAAACAAAAATCAAGGTAAGAATCAAGGTATGCACGCTGTTTCTTTTACCAAAATGAGAATCTCGCAATATCCAATTCACTAACAATCTCCAAAAAAATTATATATCTCGATTATACACAAAAGTGTAAAATTAAGGAAGTAATGTCAAAGAATAGTAACGTTTTCTAAGATATTTTAAATAAAAATTAACTACACGAAAATCTCCTTTCCATGTAAAATAAAAGAATTCTTACATTATGGAGTTTTTATGAAACTGAAACACAAATTTTCTGTGGTAACTATATCACTGATTCTTATCTTTGGATTGTTCACCGCATGTCTTTCTTCCGTCATGACAGACTATGTTCAAGTCTTTAATGATGGTGGATTAGAATCTCTGGCCGATAAATTATTTCCACTGTCACAAGAAGAGGTAGAACGCTTTGCTCCAAGAAATCAGCAACAGGCAAATTATATCGACAATATGCCACGACACCCAGACAACGAAAACTGGGTTATTTTTATGTATATTTGTGGTTCTAACCTAGAAAGCCAGGGAAACTATTCAATTTCTCAAACCCTAGAAATAGAATCTAGATTAAACGAATTCAATAAAAAACAAGCAGAAGGAGAGCAACTTTCCTCTTCTTTGAAGTATTTTCAAGATTTTATCCAGGTTCAAAAAGAAAATAATCTTGCTTTACCAGAATCATTTTATGAAAAACAGCCAATTTTTGTTCCAGCTGCAGAAGAAAATACAAATCTTGCCAACCCGAACGTTATAAATCGTGGAGTTGCTTCTACAGATTTAATGCACATTACAAATGTCCAACTACCAGAAAATATTACCTTTATTATTCAAACTGGAGGAGCCTATCATTGGGACTATCCAGGGGTAAATCCCAATCTCACTCAACGTTGGAAATACGACCACACTGGACTTTCAGAAATATACTCAGGCCCTGCAGAAAATATGGGTTCTCCAGATGGTCTTGCTAATTTCCTTGCTTTTTCAAAATCATTTTATGGCCATCACAATGCCTTCCTGTTCTGGAATCATGGAGGAGGAGCTTTTGGTGCAGAACACGATGAAATCTTTGATGATATGTTGTCTAACAGAGAAATTCGGGAAAGTTTTGCAAAAATATATACACTGAACGAAGAAAATCCTCCTTTTGAGCTTTTAGGTTTTGATGCCTGTCTTATGGCTTCTACCGAGGCTTGTAACGAATTTGCAGGAATTGCACAGTATTATGTTGCAAGTGAAGAAATTGAAATGGACGGTTGGAAAAATTCTAAATGGGTACAAGATTTTGCAAATAACCCCAATTGGAATGGAGCCCAACTGGGAAAAGCTATTGTAGATGCTTTTATGGAAAAAGCAAGTCAATACAGCTTATTGAATGGTGATTTTTTAATTACAAACCAACTGAGTTTATTGAATCTTTCAAAAACAAAAGATATATATGAAGCCTATGGTGAACTCATAAACAAGGCATTGCAAGATTCTCTGAAAAATCCTTCTGTTATTGCCCAATTTGCAAAGGCTTCTCAACAGTCTATTCGCTACGCCTATGAATACTATGACATATACAATACCTGCGACCTTGGTTTATTTTTAGACCAAATTGCAGAAGAGTACCCTCAAGCACAGCAAATTCGCAACATGATAGATGAAAGTCTTTTGTATCAGCGGGGAATTGGACAAAATGCTTTTTCTACCGGTTTATCCATTTATTTCCCCACAGAAATTACAGAAGTTACATCACTCATAAAGGCTCTAGAATACATTGAAGAAATTAGCACAGAACCAGCGGTAAAAGCATTTTACTACTACAAAATTGCAGGATGTCTCAGTGAAGAACATCAAAAATATGTTGAAAGCCAAGGGTGGGGTAGGGCACCTGTTATCAATACAGCATATCTGAATGAATTCACAACTGCACCAGTAGAAGTTCATTCCGATGGCTCTCTAGCAATGCACATTCCACAAGATAAATTCAACTTGGTTCAAAAAGCATCTTTGTTGCTTATTCAGTACGATGAAGAGACTGATTCCATGATTTATTATGGAGAAGATGACTTTACCCACTATGGTGACGGTAAACTTACCACAGATTTTGATGGAAAGTGGCCTGCAATCAATGATACCGCTCTTTCTTTGGAAGTTATTGGCTCCAATGACGCATTCATTCGCTATGAATCTCCTATTCTGCTAAACAACCAAGAAAAAACCTTGGTGTTAGCCTATGACCGAACAACTGAAGAAACTTATATTACTGGTATACGTGAAGCAGCCGCACCTGATATTCTTTCTCGCCAGGTAACCATTTTGGAAAACGGAAATACAATTACACCCCTGTACGAAACTACTTCAGGTTTGTGGGCAGATGAAAGCATTATTACAGGAAATACAATTAAATATAACCCAGAAGAAACTACTGTAGAAGAAAAACCTTTGAATGATGGTGTTTACATCCAAGGTATTCTGCTACAAGATTTTAGAGGAAATATCTACCTTAGTCCCCTCGTTCAATTTGAAATGGAGAAGGGTAGGGTAATAAATCCCTCGGTTTCAGATGAATACAGAACTTTTTAACAATACGCATATTTAAATAGAGCCCCAAGGTTTTGCAAAACTGAAAGAGATTTCAGTTAAACCAGAGCCTTGGGGTTTATTTTTTATACACCAATCAAGGTGGACCTCGTGGCCTCTTTTATACTATTCCTTTTACCTTGCAGTATCAAGAGAAGCAATTCTACTTTGCAAGGACTCCTGCAACACCTGAGAAAAATTTATCCCTAATTCCATAGCCTTTGCATTCATCCAAGCAGGTAGTGTAACAGTTCGTTTTACAGCACGAGAAACTTCTGCCATTCGGATAGAAGGCATGTACACATCCACCAAACAAACTCGTTCATTAGCAGCAACCTGTATATCTGTAATTTTAGAAGGAGAAGGGATAACATCACCATCTTCCTCCATCAATTCTAGCCGTCCCCCTAATGCATCACGGGCTGAAAAAAAAGCATCTGCATCGTCCTTTCCACTAGTAGCCAGTTCTAGGTCTGGAAAAACCACTGCAATTTCTTGGCCATCCTCGTAAGTGAACACAGCAGGATAACAATACCGTTCTGGAAGATTTTTTTTCATATACACCTCCTACTTGAATTCAATTCCAGACTGTCTTGAAATGCTCGCTAAAGTTTTAGGCGGAATATCTGAATCTGGATGCTTAATCGTAACTATCCCTTTTTTCTCAGGATGTTTATAATGATGATGACTCCCTTTTACTTGAACCAAAAACCAGCCATCCAATTCAATCAATCTAATAACTTCTCTAGATAACTTTTCAAGCCACTCTCCTAATAATACATATTTTAATACATATTATCTCTCTATTGTAATATAACTGGAAACAAATATCTTTTCAAGCATATCTCTTTCCACCAACAAAAAAAGCCACGGACGAACCGTGGCCTTGAGCAGAATCATCCATTTAGCTCTTCTTTAAAACGTCCATAGGAGAATTATCTTCAATTGAACCACCAGTTTTGGTAAATTTACCACTCGGATTAATCTCTACTGCAGCAGGCTGATCTGCAGGATGATTTGAAGTAGAAGTTGCTGTATTACCTGTTATAGTTCCACCACTCATGTTAAATGTTCCACCTTCCACATAAATAGCAGCAGCACAGTAACATCTATTACCAGTAATAGTTCCACCGTACATATACATTTCTCCTCCACTACGAACAGCAATGGCTCCACCACGACAATAGGCATTTATACACTCACAATTACTTACCGTTGCACCATCATACATATAAAATGAAGAAGAATTACCGATTTCTATGCCTGTTTTGTTAGGACTGTAGCTATTAGTAATGGTTCCATAAAGATGTACCTTTCCTCCATCAATAATATTTAACAAGGCATATGATTGATTCTTTTTATTTCCATTTACAGTAAGCATATACTCACCACCGCCCAATGTAAGCTCTCCTTCAGACCCAACCTCAAACATCAAAACATTACTTGCCAAGTTTAATGTTACATCCTTATCCAGAGCTCGAATGGTAACATCCTGATTTATAGTCAAGTTTTCTGCTACAGTTATATCATTTGCAACATACACAGTGCCACCAGATGCAATGGCTTCTTTAAGGCTTTCAGCATCGGTTACAATTTTTGCAACTTTAGTCAACTCCACCGTAACAGAAGCAGATTCACCTGCTTTAACAAGGGCACTAGCCGTACCAGAATATACAACTATCTGATTTTCATTTGTACCTTTAACAGTAACCACATAGGTGTCAGGGAGCAGCTTTTCAAACTGAGCTATTTGGCCACTAGGAACAGCTGTGTGGTAGATGGAAGCTTTTGAACCATGAAGTTCAATGGAAAAACTTGTACCTGCGATAGCTAAAGTAGTGTCAGAAAAATCAACAGAAAGGCTTCCAAACTGAGGTTGCAACTCCACCGTAACAGCAATGGGCTTGCCTGCTGCAACATCAACACTATTTGTACCATGAAGCATGATTTTCCCTTGCTCGTCTCTTCCGTCTACTTCAATACTGTAGGTGTCGGGAATAAGTCGTTCAAACAAGATTACTTCATCACCAGAAACAGTTCTGGTATAGATTGAACCTTTTGAAGAACCATGAAGTTCAACAGTGAAATTTTTAGCGTCGCTATCAACATCAGCTCCAGAAAAATCAACAGTCAATTCTCCAAACTGATTTTGTAGTTGTACCTTTACCGATGAAATTTGTCCAACTTCAACTACAGCACTAGCTGTACCAAAATACACAACTTTTCCATCATCTGAACCTTTTACAGTTACACCATAAGTGTCAGGGATAAGTTTTTCAAAAGATACAGAACTACCGGCAAAAATAGGCTTACTAAGAGAAATGCCATTTGAACCTTTAACTTCAACAGTAAAGTTCATACTATCACCAGCCCCATCGGCTCCAGTAAAGTCGACAGCCAATCTTCCAAGAATTTCCTGCAGTTCCACCATGGCAGAGGCTGTTTTTCCTGCTTCCACCGTAGCACTGGCAGAACCATAATAAACCACAATATCTTTTTCGTTGGAACCTTTCACCAAAATGGTGTAAGTATCTGGAATAAGCTCCTCAAATGCAGCTGTCTCACCTGCAGAAACAGTCTTGCTATACGTAGACCCTTTTTCTCCCTTAAGCTCAATGGTGTAGATTGTAGCGTCAGTGGCATTTCTTCCTCCTGGAACAGATACAAGCAAACTACCGCCCTCACTGAGAGTGAGCAAATTATTACAGGAAAAAACACAAAGGAGCACAAACAAGACAGAAGCAAAACCGAAAATCCCTGCCTTAAAAATAAAAAATCTTCTATCTTTCAATAAATTTCTCATAGTCTCCCCCCAAAAAAAACGCTAAATCTCCACTTTTTATCATTTTACACCTCCCAATAAAACGGGTCAAGACTTGGGTAGGATAGGGTAGGGGACAAAAAAAGCCACGGACGAGCCGTGGCTTTTTCTCCTCACCAAAAATTATGCTGAAACGTCAGTGGGGTTATTGTTGAACTAATTTTCCTGTATTTGGATCAATAGCCCACTGTATATTACCATTTGGTGCTACATTAAACCTTGTGGCTACTTCAGCAAGGGTAACATCACTACCTTCTGCTACCTTCACCACTACTTCCTCGGCATTATAACGACCAGGAGTTATTGTTGCAACTGTAGAGTTGCCTTCAAGTATTCCACCTACTGTAAAATAAACACCAATACCACTCAGCCTAATGGTACCAACTTGAACATTACCACTGATGGTAAAGAGATCAGGCTCTTTTACAAACACACCAGACGTACTATTGAGTATATTACCACCAGTCATAGAGAATGATCCTCCATTCACATATACACCTTTATCAGCAGTAGCTGTGATAGAACCACTTGTCATAATAAATTGACCGCCCGTATTAACCTCTATAACATTACTTCCCGATGCACTTCCTTCAATAGTACCACCATCTAAATGGAAAACACTTTCATTAGTAGAAGAAGTTGAAGTAATAGCTACAGCAATACCACTAGAGTTTTTGATGTTGATACTGCCATTAGAAGTTAAGGTAACTTTAACCTCAGCATCAGTAGAAGATATATTGATTATAGAGGCACTATAAGAACCTCCTACTAAGGTGATAGTATGCTCTCCGCCTCCAAAGGTCCACTCTCCACTTGTAGGCTCGAACATTGAAAATTGTGAATTTATATTATTAGGCAAAGACAATTCAACACCTTCCGATACAGCTTGAATCGTTACTGAATCGGAATTAGTTGTTTTAATAGTTTCACTTATTTCTATGCTACTTCCAACATATACAGTACCACCATTAGAAATAGCAGTTTCTAACTCATCAAAGTTATTTACTACACCTGCAAGGTTTACCGTAGCAGGACTCTCTTCACCCTTTCCAACTTCATTAGTGGTAGTTGTACCATAAAGCACTACAGTATCTGCATTCATGCCTTGTACACTAATGGTGTAGGAACCAGGAATAAGGTCGTTAAACAGAACGGAGGTGCCATCAGAAATAGTTTCCTCTTTGGAAAACTCTTTATCTTCAGAATGAGTTATTTCAACAGTATAACTTTGAGCGATTGAACCATCTGGTACAGTTAACGTAACAGATAATCTTCCAACCTCTTTTTGCAATGGCACTGTAGCAGGAACAGTTTGCCCCTCTACAACAGTGGCTTTTACAGAACCATAAAGCACTACAGTATCTGCATTAATGCCATTTACAGTAATAGTGTACTCACCGGGGATAAGGCCTTCAAACAGAACGGAGGTGCCATTAGAGATAGTTTCCTCTTTGGAAAACTCTTTGTCTTCTGAATGAGTTATTTCAACAGTATAACTTTGAGCGATTGAACCATCTGGTACAGTAAACGCAACAGATAATTTTCCAATCTTATCTTGCAATGGCACTGTAGCAGTAACAGTTTGCCCCTCTACAACAGTGGCTTTTTCAGTACCAGAAAGCACTATAGTACCAGCTGAATCTTGCCCCAATACACTAACGGTGTAGTCACCGGGAATAAGTCCTTCAAACTGAACGGTTCTATCAGTAACCTCTTGAGTTTCTTTAGATTCATTGGGACCAGATAGTATAACGGTATACTCTGCGACACTATCACTTTCAGCTCCTTCAAAACTAACAGTCAAGCTTCCTAACAACTTTTGCAGCTCCACCGTAACAGTGGCAGTTTGACCAGCGGTAACAGTGGCTTTTTCAGTACCAGAAAGCACTTTATTACCAGCATCATCCATGCCTTTTACATTAATGGTGTAGGTGTCGGGAGCTAGATCGTCAAATTGAATGGTGGAGCCACCAGAAATAGTTTCTCTTTGGGTGAAACCACTGGCACTAGCAAGTTCAATGGTAAATGTAGAAGCACTGGCTGCACGTGCTCCAGGAACGGTAATAACCAAACTACCGCTATTACGCATAAGTATGTTATTACAGGAAAACACAAAAAGCAGCACCAACAAAATACCAGCAAAAATGCTGAGCTCTTTTCCATAAGAAAGAAGCTTTTTACAATCCAATGAATTTTTCATAGTACACCCTCCGAGACGAAAAAACTCAAATCTCTATTATTTGAGTTTATACTAGCCACACATACCAGTCAAGTAGAACCACTTCCCAAAACAAAAAAGCCACGGACAAGCCGTGGCCTGATTATCAAAATAACATCATCAATTTACAACACCTGAAAATAATTTTAATTTAGGCAAAACAACCTGCATTAATTTAAAATGTTTATCATTTGTCCAGATCTCGCAATTATTTTTTATTGCAAGGTAAGCAATCATTGCATCTTGGAACGGAACCACAAGACCATTTTATTTCAATGTTATGAATTGTTTTGCAAGTAAAAGCCAATCACTTTCCGTAAAAGGTAGATATCTTAAAGAATTTAAGGCATTATTCATTTGTGCAAATTGTTTCTCAGCATTACATCCGCGAAGAAGTTCCGTTTTTATAGGCAATCACACTTTGTAAGGAGCTTTGAACTTACCCCAAGCCAAAAAAAAGCCACGGTCAAACCGTGGCCTTTTTACTTCTATCAATATAGGAAGATTAAATCTCTATTTCGCCGCTATACACCAGCCGAGCAGTACCTGTCATGTACACAGTTTGACCAGTGTATTGTACTGTAAGCTCTCCGCCCCGAACTTTTACCGTAATATCCTGACCAATAGGACAGAATCCATTCAGCACGGCGGCAATAGCTGCAGCACAAGCACCAGTTCCACAGGCTGGAGTTTCACCGTTTCCACGCTCCCAAACCCGCATTTTCAAGCAATTTCGTCCCACCACTCGAACAAACTCTGTGTTCACTCGCTTGGGGAATAATGGATGATTCTCGAACATGGGTCCAATGGTAGCCACGTCAATCTTATCTACAAAGCTACTGAATACAACACAGTGTGGTGTTCCCACAGACAGCATAGTTCCCGTATACTCCTGACCGTCAACAGTAAGAGGGGCATTCACCACAGCCTTGCAGGGAAGCCGTCCACTTACCACATTCCAGTCAGTGGCGGAACTATCAGGAAGCGTTCCGTCTCCACCAATAATCTTGATTCCCTCTGGTGTACCCGTTACAGAAGTTGCCTCTGCCAATGTGGGCAGTGATTCTGCTTCAAACTCAGGAGCACCCATGTCTACCCGCACAGAAGAAACAACGCCACTTTGGGTGTATGCCAAAAGTCGCTTTACACCAGCTGCTGTTTCCACGGTGATTTCCGCAGTGTGGTCAAGAGATGCAGCACAACGCTCCTGTAAGCCACCAATGTTATTGTCATACAGATATTTGGCCACACAACAGATAGCATTTCCTGCCATCATGCCCTCAGAACCATCCTGATTAAAGAATCGCATTCCAGCATCAGCCACGTCGGACTTGGTAATCAGTACCAAGGAGTCGGCACCAATTCCAGTTCGTCGGTCACAAAGCCGCACGCTCAAGCCCGCAGGATTGATAATATCCTGATACATGGCGTTGAACACCACAAAGTCGTTGCCAGAGCTCTGCATCTTTGCAAACCGCAGCCGAGTTTTTCCCTCACTCAAGTCGTTGATGTTTACCAGCTCAAGACTTTCAATGGAGTAGCGACTCTGCAAGCTGTTGGCAATGGCATTAGCAGTATCGATGGAGGTAAGACAAGGAATGTCTCTCTCCACAGTTTTTCGTCGCAGCTTAACGCTATCGTAGGTGGGAATACGTCCCTTGGCAGAGGTAGAAATTACATAATCGATTTTGCCAGTGTCCAACAAGGTCAAGATATTGTCCTCTGGATTTTCGTGAATCTTATTTACAATTTCCACGTCCATACCAAAGCCGCTAATTACCTTAGCAGTTCCTTCTGTGGCATACAGCTTAAATCCCAAGTCATAGAACTTGCGAGCAGTATCCACAATTTCAAACTGATCGCTTTTTCGCACAGTAATCAGCACGCCACCGTTCTTTTTCATGCGGTAGCCTGCTGCCACCAAGCCCTTGTACAGAGCTTCATCCAAGGTGCGAGCCAAGCCCAAAACTTCACCAGTGGACTTCATCTCTGGGCCTAGGTGGGTGTCCACGTCAATCAGCTTTTCAAAGCTAAAGACAGGAACCTTTACTGCCACGTAGGGTGGAATCTTGTACAAGCCCGTTCCAAAGCCCATGTCCTGCAACCGTTCACCCAACATGGCTCGCACTGCAAGCTCTACCATGGGTACACCAGTTACCTTACTGATATAGGGAATAGTTCGGCTAGAACGTGGGTTCACTTCGATAATATACAAGTCGTTGTCGTATACAAGGTACTGAATATTTACCAAGCCCTTGGTACCCAGTGCCAGTGCCAACTCACGAGACTGATTGATAATCTTTTCCGTCATGATGTCGTTTACATTCCATGCCGGATACACAGCGATACTGTCTCCTGAGTGAATACCAGTTCGC
>JAGBXW010000002.1 GCA_017629095.1 Treponema sp.
GGTATACTCTTGACGGAGGATAGTATGAGTGTAGAAAAATTACAGAAGATTATTGATGATAGTAAAAAGATTGCTTTTTTTGGTGGGGCGGGTGTATCTACGGAAAGTGGAATTCCTGACTTTCGCTCCCAAGATGGACTTTATGCTCAAAAATGGAAATATCCACCAGAACAGATTTTAAGTCACAGTTTTTTTATGAAAAATACCGGGGAATTTTACCGGTTTTATCGAGACAAGATGATTTGCCTTACTGCCAAGCCTAATGCCGCCCACTTAAAGCTTGCTGAATTGGAAGCTGCAGGAAAATTGACGGGAGTCGTAACCCAAAATATTGATGGCTTACATCAAGCCGCTGGAAGTAAAAAGGTTTTTGAACTTCACGGAAGTGTCCTTCGCAACAACTGCATGAAGTGTAAGGCCTTGTACGATGTACATTTTATTCTGGATAGCGGTAAGGATGGAGAGTCGGCGGTTCCTGTGTGTCCTAAGTGCGGCGGCATGGTAAAGCCCGACGTGGTGCTCTACGAAGAAGGCCTAGACAATGATGTTATTGAAGGGGCGGTGGAAGCCATTGCCTCTGCCGACACACTGATTATTGGTGGTACCTCATTGAACGTGTATCCTGCCGCCTCCCTCATCCACTATTTCCGGGGTAACACCATTGTCCTTATCAATAAGTCTCCCACCTCCGCCGACTCCATTGCCCAGCTGGTGATTTCTGAAGGGATTGGTCAGGTCCTGGGTCAGGTTGTGGTACGATAAGCTGGTAGGCTGACAGTCAGTTGAAAGTACGATAGGCGGGTAGGCTGACGGTCAGCGAGAAGGCTGAGGGCTAGATGGAGAGGAAGGTACAGCGGAGGGAAAGATGGATGCTGAGGGAGTCCAAGGCGGGCCTTGAGGAATTGTCCCCAACTGTGACGGAATTGGTTCCGATGGTGCTGCGGTGGGTCATGCCAGAAAAAGCTCTCAGGTATTCTGCACCAAGGGAGAATTCCAAGGAATAAATCTGCACCCCTAGCTTCATCCAGCAGCCCGGCCCGCCGTGCATATAGTCCTTGAACTGACGCAGACGTACATAGTGGGAGTCAACAGCATTTACCCATAAGTAGGGAATCAAGCCAACCTCCAAGGTCAGGGGGAATCTGGTGTTAAGCTGGGCAAACAGTCCCACAGTAGGCAGGAAGAAGTCCAGCTGATACTGCAGCACCCTTCCGTTCACCTCCTTCTGGGGCTCATTCCCCCTCCAGAATCCCGACGCAGGGTACTGAAGATAGCCGTCCTGCCCGCTCATGGTATGTCTGCGGTAGGTGAACTTCACCCAAGGACGCAGTAGCCATAGGTCAAGCCCAAAATTGTATCCAGCCGCCACCGAGCTGCCGAACCTGTTGTCCAGCTTCAAGTCATGCTCCGAGTAGTGAGTGACATTGGAGGTTCCAGGCTGGAAGTCCCTATCCTGAACCACCCCAAAATCCCAGGGAATGCCTGCCTCGCCGCACATCATAAACCACCAGTCTTGAGGCTGAACTTGGAGTGTAACGGCCACCAGAGGAAAGAGATTCCCCCAGTCTAGACGGCTCAGGGTTCCCTTCTCTGTCAGTACGTGCTGCCGAATGGTCTGGATGTACAGGTTAGTCTCCATATCTAAAGAAAAGAGTCGCCCATCGGTAGTATCCGCAGGAGGTAGGGGCCAGGAGGGCCATTGGGAGGCGGGGGACTGCGAAAAGGCACCTGCCAGCAGCATCCCCCCGCACAGGAGAACCCCAGCTATCCGCCGGAAATACGCCGCCCTCATTTGACGGGAATCCCTTGGATGTACAGGTTGTAATTGTCCACGGCCCTGTCCTTCTCCCAGAGCCCCCAGCCAAACCCAGAAACCATGCCAACCGTAGCCAGCAATTCCACAATGGGCATGGCGACACGCATTCCCTCCAGCTCAGGCGGGATGGTATCGGGAGCGGAGGCACAGGAAATCATGGAAAGGGAACAGAACGCAAAACAAAATAACCCAAGGGTTCGCTTCATGTAAACTCCTTTAATTTTGGTCATCTCTTTTGCCAACCTCCTTCAACGCACCCCTTTGCGAGGATAGCTTGCCGTCCTCCACAAAAATATCAATGGATACACTTCCTTTATGTCCAATACTACCGTTCAAGTTTCCGCTGTCCCCTTCGTAAACCTTCCCCTCATACTCCACCTCAAAGTAAAAACCGTCAGGAAAATTGGAAAAATGCAGGGAGGTACTCTTACCAGCCGGAATCACTAAAGGAAGTTTTTCTTCTGGTTCTGCCGTACCGACCGAAACCAGCCTTATGTCACTACCAGTGGAATTGGATACCGTGGCCACAAGCCCGCCATCCGTGCATCCAAAGATAAGGCAGACACAACTCACAAAGGCTAACAATAACACGGAAATATTCTGTCTCATATTTTACCCCATATCCATTATCTACATCTGTTATTTACGGATATACACCAAGTCATCTGAAGACGCACGGCTGATTCCCTTTTTCACTGCATCCAAGGATTGTTTTTCATCCACAAAGGTAGCAGAATTAGCCTTATTTTTGAGATAATTTCCCGCCTGTTCATAGGAAGGTTCATTTACCCCACTCTCCCACCGCCACCACAGGAACTTTCTGTATGTACGGGAACTATATCTATCGTAATATGAGAGTCCCACAGCATTGTTGTGCAAGTCCATCTCACTGTCTTTAGCTACATATTTCTTTCCTTTTTCATGTGCGGTGGCAAAATCTCTAGCCCAAGCCATCTTTGCACTTTTCTTACCCCACCCTTCCTTAGCCATCACCACATTCCAAATGGCATGACGGAAAGCATCTGTTTTTGTGTTGACACTTTCTTTCGAGCCCATATATTGACTCGTAAGCTCATATGCTTTGTTTTTTTGTTTTACAAGTCCTATAGCACTAAATGGATGTTTTAGTACTGCCATCATTTCTGCAAGAGTAATTGTTTCATCTTTAATCGTGACATAGTAATCACCAGCACCACGGGAAACGGCTGACATAATCCTTGAATCATCCAGAATCGAATTCACAGCAAGGGCAGCCACCTGATCCTGATAGATTTGGGCTATTACATCAATGTTTTCCGCAATCTCGTCTTGAGTCAGTCCAGGAAAGTCTGCGTTGATATTAACAAAATCATCCTCACTCGGCTCCATTAATTCTGGAATCTCTACTTTGGATATTTCTGCATCCAAAATACCTACCATCTCCTCCATGGATAAAATCACATCAGTATCGGACACGTTCCGACCAACCCTTCGCGACAACTCAGTGGACAGCACTGCACCTCGTCCCTCCAGAGTCAACCCAATATCAGACTGAGAAACCCCATCAAGCAGCCGCACCGTAGTTTTCTCCAATAATTCCAGCACCTTTTCATCATAAGTAACTGGCATGGAATCCACGGTATCCTTCAAAGTCACATTGCCACATCCAGCGGCAAAAGCCACAAGAAGACCCACCACCAATGGCACCAAGACAAACTTAAACCTTCTCATATCTTTCCTCCTTTCATGAGAATGTATGGTTTATGTTTTTTATTTTCATGGGCAACTTGAATTTTGTCAAATTAAAAATGCTGTAATAACAGGTTATTTACATTTTTTATATTTGAGGAAGCAGGAGTTGTTCTACACTGGCGTAGTCCTTGCTGGTAAAGGCGTGGATGATTTTGTTTTCAATCTCGTCTGCCTGGGAAAGTCCAAAGCCTGCAACCTTGAGTAGTTGGTTCAGTTCTCCCACGGAAAGCTGGATTTGGGCTGCCAGAATTACGAGCTTATCCTTCTTTGTTTTGTAGCCCTCCTTCTTGGTGATGTCGGAAAAAAGCTGCTTGGAAATGCTGGTGGTGCCCTTCCAGATATCTGAGCGCTTTTTTTCTGGATACTGTGCCAGATGACGTTCTATGAACTGGTTCAGCATACCTTGATAATCTTGTTTAAAAGCTGGTTGGGGAGTAATGTTTTTCTTTTTGTATTGTTCCGTCAGCAATTTCTGGATTTCTGTCCTACCGTCTCGCTCTGCATGATCCAAGGGACGTAATCCCATTCTGTCTCGTAGCTCCATGTCTGCGCCCTGTTCCAATAAAAATTGAACGATATCCTTGTAATTTCCCATAACTGCCAAAGTCAGCAGGGGAAAGCCTTCTTCCACCTGAAAATTTACATCCATTTTTTCATAAATCAGGTGCTTTACCAGGGACAAGTGGCCTCCAATGGTGGCATAGGTCAGGGCGATCTCCATGTCTAGCTGGGTAAGGAGCTTGGCATCCATGAGTTTTCTTAGCACTAGGGAAAGACCTTTGTGAGCTAGAAGGCGAACTGGTGTATAGCCTCGCTTGTCTTGTACATGAATGCTTGCACCTCGTTCTATCAGAAGGCATGCTGCTTCTTGGGCAGAGTTATCTATGGCTTGCAGTAGGGGTGTAGAGCCGTGGGGAGAGGTGATGTTAATGTCTGCCCCTTGGTCTAGAAGGAGTTCAATCATCTGGCAAAAATTGCGACTAGCTGCCAGTAGCAGGGGAGAGGTTTCCGTGCTGAAGCGATTTACTTTAGCACCATTGTCTAGCAGGAGTTTGGCAAAATCCAAGGCATTGATGCTAACTGCTGCGGTGAGGGGTGTGAGACCATAGCTATCACGAATATCAACAGAGGCCCCGTGGGCAATGAGGAGCTTTCCTGCATTGAGGGCATTTGTTTGGGCCGCTGCAATCAGGGCGGTGCGACCGTGACGATCTTCTTGTTCCAAGGAAACGTGGGCATTCAGCAGGAATTCCACCTGCCGAGTGGCATCCATCATGGCCACAGCGAAGAGTAATGGCGGACACCAGGTTTTAATGCGACAAGAGAAGGGCATCAGATCACAGATTTCAGGCTGCATGCCTGGAACATAGTGGTTCATGATATGGACATCGTGGCTGAAGGTAACAGAATAGGTGGCTCCAGCTGCTTCCATGGCTTCTTGTACTGCTGGAGAAAGGCGAGGATTAGGGATAAAATCTGCCTTCACAAATTTTTCGTTAAAGCCGAACTGCAAAAGCTCCTTTGCTAAGGCAAGGTAATCATCTGTCATAAGATAGGTGTATTTCTTTTCTTTCAGTTCGGGTATTGCAACTTCTACAATCTTAATCTTTTGTGCTTCATCATAATACTTGTATTGTGTTTCCATAAAACCACTCCTTTCTAGGTGATGAAGATAGTATACTGAAAAAAATTATCGGATGGTCGCTTTTTAGGCGACTTTTTTGGGGGTGAGTGGGAGGGGTTACATCAATCCACCAAATTCAAGTCTAACGAATAAGTTTTTACTGAGATTGAGGGGATTAGTTTACTAGGGCCTTCGAGTTCCCTTTTTTTGCCCTTGTCTGTGATGATGATTCCCTGTAGAGTCATATTTTCTTTTTCATAAAGAGCCTGCAATTGAGTGATATGTTTTGACATTTCTAAAAACATATCACCAGCTTTCTTTTCTCTTTTATTGAGCATAACACATAGAATTTGTTTTTTCTCTTTGTTTTCTAGGAGAATAACTCCACCGATTTCAGGTACATTCTTTTTCACATATCCAGGAAAGAGTGACTCGATTTGTTGAAGAAACAATGCTTGCAGAACGTTATTGTCAAGTAATTTCACAATGTCTACAGGCCCTTGTTTATGAATGACTTGCTGTCCATTTTTCTCAATCCAATGTAAATACTGTATGTATTTTTTGAGACCACTTCTAGCTGTTCCATGGTCCTCAAATAAATGTTCTTTTTCCCCTCCAGGCAGATAATCTTGAAGGATCTCTTCTAACTTTGGAATAGCAGCAAAATCACAGGCAAAGAAGTTAAGAAAATCATCAGTTTCAGAAAAATAGACCTCTTCTATTTTTTCGACTCCCTTGGCATATTGTTTTGCTGTCGCGGGCTTTTTATGATCTTTTGTTATCATCCAGTCGATGAACTTTTCTTGCTGTTTTGACATCCATCCTCCTTTTGCTTTTCCAGCCTTGGGAATGCCTACCCACATAAATTCCCTGTAGTCGCACTCATAGTCACTGCACTCGTACAGGAGTTTGGGGTTTGGGGAAATCTTTAGCTCACCTCCACATTTGGGACAGGTACCACAGTTATCATCCATCTTCCTTTCTCCTCCTTATCCAGTTCCAGTGATTATCAGTGACTGATACATTGTATCATATAATTTTTTCACTGGAAAGCAGGATAAAACATTGATATAACGATTTTTATCCTGACTCTCCTGTTGATAGATACAGTATACTCGATTGGTCGCTTAAAAAGTCGCCTGTGTAAGAGGCGACTTTGTAGGTGGACTTACTGGGCGTTGCGGACTACGCGGAATGCGATTGGCAGGGGACCCACAAGGAATTCGTACTCTGTGGGATCAAGCTTGCTTCTGCTTGTCACTCGTCTGATACCGCCACGGATGACACGGCAGGGAACTTCATGTCCATTTCTACCTCCAGAACTAAAACTCATTTCCCCATAATTCGGCCCTCGTGGGTTCACACTGTTACCGCTGACCTGGTAGTAGCTACTGCTGTACCAGTCCCATACCCACTCGTTTTGCTCGTCGGCATAGTCCCCTCTAAAGGTAGTTCCATTGTAAGGATAGTCACTTTTCAACACACCTTTTCCTGCCGCATACTCCCACTCCGCCTCGGTGGGCAGCCGGTAGCCGTTGGCGTTCCAGTCACAGGTGATGTTGGGCAGATCCTCCGTAGCCCTGAGATACTTGGGGTTTGTAACTGCATCCGTAGAACCGTTGGAAGCGTAGCAGGGTGTGAGCCCTTCTGTCAGACTGCGACGGTTGCAGTAGGTGAGGGCATCAAACCAAGTGATGTTGGCCGCCGTATTGGTCTTCCACTGGTTGCGGTGAACATATTTGTTATTATATCTTTCCCAGTAGCCATCAGGGTACATATCTATCTCATACATCCACTGCTCTAGGGTAATGGGTTGCTCGCTGACGTAGAAGCTACTGACTGTCACTGTGTGGGCAGGGAATTCTTCTTCGTTCCATCTTTCCTTTTTCGACAGGTCGGTGTTACCCATGGTGAAGGTTCCACCCTGCACCAGCTTCATTCCGCCGTTGGTTTGTGCTACCAGTGATGTAATCATACTTGTGAGGATTGCCAGAACCAGTACTAAAATCTTGTGTGTTTTCATGTGTTACTCCTTATGAAAAATAAAAACTTAAAATAGATTTCCCAGTCATTGAAATAATGCATTTATATCTTCCGTTTTCACCCGCCAACCACCATACCAAGTGTAGCCGTTACCATTATCTGTAATCATAACCAGAAAGGACAAAGCTTCTGTGTATGGGGGTGTACTTATTGCTACGCCATACACCTCCTTTTATTCCAGCGTTTTCCCTAGTGTGTATTATAAATCTACAAATTGGAGCCAGGCGGTGTGCCATGTGCTACAAATTGGCAAAAATCTTCTGTGCGGCAAGTTTGTCAATCTCTAGTTGCTGGGACTCGCTTAACTGGACATGCCAATTTGCATACTTATGAAACTGTCCACAGGAGAAGCAACTGTTTTTACATTTGAAAGCACATGTTTTGTCTTTACTCCATTGGCCGCAACTGTTACAGCTTTTATTGCAATCACATTTCCCTTCGTAAACCTTCAATGCACAAGTACTCTTAAGAGCTGCCAAGGAGTGAATAGGATTTTCCGGAATTTGTTCTCTCATTTGGATGGGGAACTGATCCCATTTTTCTAGTAAGGGGTTCCATATTTTATGCAGATGACTGTATGTGTCCCACATCCTCCGTCTTTGTTCCGCTTGGTTTTGTCCTCCTCGTTTTGTTCGTGTCCGTTCATCTCTTCTTTGTTTTTGCATTTGTTTTGGAAGATATGAGCCAGAAAACCAATATAAAAAAAGGCAGAGTAGACATAATAATACTAAATATAATACAATCTTCCCCACAAACTTTCCTCCTTAAAATAATTTATTCATCCTGCTCTGTAGCATGTTGATTTTTAATCGTACTGTCGTTTATCTTTGTCTCCATTTGCCAGAATTTTGTTCTTTATTGATTTCTAGAGACATATCCCGATTTCCTTCACTTTTCAAAAGCTCTTTAAGTGCTACAACAAAAATTACCAGAATGCCAATTCCTAAAAAGGTGTAGATACAATCTGTATTCAAAGAAATTATATCGTTTAAAACTAAAAAAGAATGAAAAAGAACTAAAATTGCTGTAATGCATGTAAGAAAAATAGCGCCGACAGTAGTTATAATGGTAACAGAGTAATCGAATGCCTCTGTTTTGAGAGGGCATTTATTAAATTCTTGGTTTTTTGTATTTAAAATTGTTTTATAAATTTTTCCGGAAACAAATGTTTCTAAAAAGTCTATATGTGATTCCCAATTTTTTTGCCAAAACTTAGAGCCTTTATTTACCATGTGCCAAGCAATGGAGAAAAAACAACCTAGTCCTGATAAAGTAGAAATTACAGGAACGAAAAAAGAATATTTGCAAGAATAATCCACATATTTACACAAAACTGAAAACAGTGCTGTATAGATAATTGTTATGAATGCCCAAAAGAAAGCCGTACGGTGCCAGTATAATTGAATTTCAAATCTCCTAACTTCTTGGGCTTCTTTCAATGCACGGGCACGCATTCGTTCATTTGCAGATGCCTTGTCATCTGTAAATAATTTGAGATACTCTTCATGCTTATTTATGTGATAAGCTTTTCTTGTCTTTTTATTCACTCCCTTTTCTCCTAAATTTTATTTTACAGTTGCAATCCTATTCAGCCTTATGGTGATTAATTGAACCATTCTGAAGCAAAATATTTACAATTATTGCCGTTATCTGTAATCATGACAGACAAAAATATCAGACTCTCCACTAACTTGTTTTCTGGATATACATATACCACATATATCTCCCCAGTTGAAAGGTCATATTCATTCAGTGCAGACCAGAGAAGGAAACTATCTTCTTTGGTAATTTTTATATCGCCTCTAACTCTAACCCAACCATATAGTTCTTGCATCTTACGCTCATAGTTATCAAATATCTCTCGTAAAAGAGTTTCATCGTATATCGATGCTGTTTTGTTTTTAAAAAATGCATAAGCCTCCCCTTTGTAGCCTCTGGAATAATCGTAATAAAATTTCGGTCCTCCCGCCATAACTGGTAGCATGGTACAACACAATACAAGCATGTAGATGATTGTTTTTTTCTTCATAAAAGCTCCTCCTTCGTTCCAGTAAAAGCAAAAGCGTTTACCAGAAAACTATTCTATAAAATCATGTTTATTTTGTCGTGTTAATTAACACACATGATTTTATAGTATTATTTAACATGATTATAACGTTGTTTACTGATTTAAATCTACAATAAACATTGTATTACCATGTTAAAAAAGCACTCTTGCAAGTTATTCTATAACGATGTCTTTGCAACAAACCTTTATCGCAAACCTCCGCTATTTCCGCAAACAACGGAACTTAACCCAAAAGGATTTGTCCGTTTACTTGAACAAAGGGTACAACTATATCAACTGCATCGAAGGTGGAAACTCCTTTCCACCACCTGACGTGGTTGACCAAATCGCCAGTATCTTGGGCATTGACCCTGGCCAGCTCTTTCAACGAGATGGTTGCCCAGAAAATCTTCGCCAGTTCGGCAAGGAACAGTATGTGCAGGATGTTACAAATCAGCTGGTGTCCCGCCTTTCCGACGTCATTGCTCGAGAAGTGCGTCATAGCTTGGAGTAATTCCTTATTCAGAGTTTTCATTTCATGCTCCTTGCAATCGATAACAGTATAACCCATAGAGGCTCCAAAATCGTCATGTTAATTAACAAAGTTCTTGCCAACTGAAATAACTGTACCATAAGGAGGAGTCAAAAAGGTCGTTTTTTAAACGACTTTGGTGTTTTTGAAAAAAAAAGCTGTCATGACAGGTTTTGTATCATGACAGCTTCTTTGTATTTTCTTTTACAGAAAAATTGTCCTCAATTTTTTTTCTTGGACTTATGCATTTTCCAGCTTTTCAATTTGCTCGGAAAGCAAAGGAATCAACTGTTTCTTGCGAGAAACAATGTTTTTCAGCACAAAGATATTTTCGTGTTCGGTGCGGGGGATTCCTAGCACCTGTAGGAATTTTTGTTCCGCTGCCACTAACATGATGCTGGTAAGGTTGATGATATCTGTTACCATCAGGGCAGAGAAGAGACAGCCTCGGCTAGAACGTACAGATTCCAAGAGCTTGAAGAATTCTTCCTTGCGGTCAAGAACTTCGGAAGGTGAGCTTACTTCAATCTGGCTTACAGTGAACTTGTGGCCCTTCTCGTTGAATTCCTTCATATCCTGCTTTGTAACATCTTCTGCACTGCGTCCCTTCAAGCTGCTAGAGGCAGTGATAATATCCTGTCCCAAGGTCTGAATATCCAAATTGGTGATGTTAGAAAGATATTCTGCTGTTTCTCGGTCTTCATCGGTGGTGGTGGCAGACTGCAATACCAAGGTGTCGGTGAGAATTCCGCACAAAAGAATTGATGCAATTTCACGGGGAATAGACACGTGGTACTGGCGGTACAAGTTGGTAACGATGGTACAAGTGGCTCCTACTGGCCGGTTGATGAATGTGATGGGATAGCGAGTAGAAAAACTTCCCAAGCGGTGATGGTCAATTACTTCCCGAATCTTAAAGTTTTCCACTCCTTCTACAGCCTGAGTCAGCTCGTTATGGTCCACAAGGCACACTTCAATGCAAGGATCGTTCAAAAGGTCGCTTTCAGCAATAACTCCCACCACGGTATTATTATCATCAATTACGGGGAGAGTTCCTCCTGGTGCACGCTGCAGAATAGGGCGTACCTTTTTAATGGTATCGTTCATGTGCAAGGGAGCCAACTCCTGGTTTGCCATGGAAGATACGGGAGAAGAGTAAATAATGAGCATGGAAGTGGCAGAAGTATCGTAGGGGCTTACTAACAGGGAAACACCGTTCTTTTCGGCCAATTCACGAATATCCTTGTCGGGAGTGTAGCCAGAGGTGATGATGATTGCTCGTACCTTTTCCTTTGCACAATATTCTTGAATATCCTTGCGGTCTCCAGTAATCACGATAACATTTTCTGGGGAACGCATGGCCAAACGCTTTTGGAATGATTCAAACTGAGAGCCTGCCACCAAGGTAAAACACTTAAACATTTCGTCCTCGTTAAAGGTGATAACAGGCTGGGCAGAAAGTGTTTCGGTTACCAGGCCAATGGAGGTGGTAATGGCAGATGATTTTTCAGGATTAACAATCTTCAATACATTTTTTGCAAAGGCACTGTAATGCAAGAGAGAAACATATTGATTATCTTCTTTAACAACAGGAAGTACCTTTCTGTCTCGCTCTTCCATGGCATTTACTGCCTTCCACAAGGAAGTTTCACAATGGACTGTTTCACAATTAGGTGTCATGTAATATTGAACCTTGGGAATCAGGTCTGGAACATACTGGGGGGCAGGAATTGAGAATCTTCCCAGAATATATTCTGTCTGGGGAGAAAGGTTACCTGCACGGGCTGCCACATATTCAGGATTGCCCATAATCTGCTTTAAGCGAGCGTAGGCAGTGGCTGAAATGATTGAATCAGAGTCGGGATTCCGATGTCCGATAACGTATACTGTTTTCATTGGGGTGCAAATCTCCTCACTATGATAGTTAAAATCTACAATATTCTAAGATTGTATCATTATTATAATTGTGTAACAAGTACAATTTTTTTATCGTATTGTAAAAAAAAGACTAAATGATTAAAATGGTTTCAAGAGATTAGATGTAGGATTTTGTTACAAGTCAGCCACATCTATTTTGGAGGAAAGTATGAATTACATTTTTTTAGGGCCTCCCGGAGCAGGAAAGGGAACCTTGGCTGCTAAAGTTGCTGTGGAATACGGTATTCCCCACATTTCCACCGGAGATATTTTCCGTGCTGCAATCAAGAACCAAACTCCACTGGGAGTAAAGGTAAAGGCAATTATTGATTCAGGTGCCTTGGTAAGTGATGACTTGACTGTTGAGCTAGTAAAAGATCGCTTGTCTCAAGATGATGTTGCTAATGGCTTTATTCTGGATGGATTTCCCCGAACAATTCCCCAGGCAGAAGCACTGGAAGGAATTGCCAAGGTGGATGCTGTTGTGAACTTTGACATTGCTGACGAAGGTGTAGTGGAGCGACTGTCTGGCCGCCGTGTATGTAAGGGCTGTGGACAGAATTTCCACGTTGCCTTTATGCCTCCAGCTAAGGAAAATACCTGCGATGCTTGCGGGGCTGAATTGTACACCCGTGACGACGACCAGGTGGAAGCAATTTCCCATCGTCTGGAAGTATATCGCCAGCAGACAGCTCCCCTCATTGACTTCTATCGTGAAAAGGGTTCCATCGTAGACATCGATGCACGCCCCGCCACAGAGGTTATTCTCAACCAGTTCCGAGAAAAGTTCACGAAATAATTTTTTCTATCGGATAAGAACTAAAATCCCAGTTGAAGCAGCTTTGTTTCAATTGGGATTTTTTTTTGAGGGATAGGATTCCCCATCCTCAAAGCTAGTGCTCTCGGTTCCCGAGATAAGATTATGTTCTCACTACTGGGGATGATGTTCGTGAAATCTTTTTGTTGAATTTTTTCCCTATAAGCCTTACAATAATAAAATGTTCCGTATTTATGTAGAGCGAAAGCTAGGCTTTCAGAATGAGGCGGAGAGAATCCGCAGTGAGTTGACTGGGTTCTTGGGGATTTCTGGTGTTGCCAGCGTCCGCTATTTGAACAGATACGATATTGACCATCTTGATCCTGAAGTGGCCCAATTAGCGGCTACTCGTATTTTTAGCGAGCCTCAAAGTGATTTCTTTAGCTTTAGACACTTGGACTTACAGGAAGGAGATCAGGTTATTGTTTGGGAATATCTTCCCGGCCAGTACGACCAGCGTTCTGATTCCGCCCAGCAATGTCTTTCCTTGTTGCAAGCTGGCTTGGAAACCGCCTCTACCGAGCCTGCTCAAGTACGTTGTGCAAAAATGGTAATTCTCCAAGGAGAAATAAGCCTTACTGATATAGAAAAAATCAAGAACTACCTTATTAACCCTGTTGATTCTCGGCTTGCTTCTGAGGATGTGCCAGAAAGTCTTACCATGAGTGTTTCTGAACCAGAGTCAATTCCTGAAATAAAAGATTTCATATATATGGGTGCAATTTCCTTGGAGGAATTCCACAAGTCAGCTGGATTAGCTATGGATATGGCTGACTTAACCTTCCTCCAGTCATATTTTCGCAAAGAAGGCCGCAATCCCACAGAGACAGAAATCCGTGTACTAGACACTTATTGGTCAGACCATTGTCGTCACACTACCTTCAACACCGTGCTTGATTCCGTTACCATCGAAGAAGGCCCCTTTGCTCAGCGGTTCCAAAAATCCTGGGAAAATTACAAGGATATGCGGCTGGAAATGTACAGTGATGCCACTAATTGCGGTGTCATTCGTAGTGACAAGCCTGTTACCCTCATGGACATGGCAGTTATCGGAGCAAAATATCTTAAAAAGCATGGCAAACTTGATGACATTGAGCTTTCTGCCGAAATCAATGCCTGTTCCATCTACATCGATGTGGAATATACTCATCCTGAGCCACGGACAGAACGTTGGCTTTTGATGTTCAAGAATGAAACTCACAATCACCCCACAGAAATAGAGCCCTTTGGTGGAGCTGCCACCTGTATTGGTGGTGCCATTCGAGATCCCCTTTCTGGCCGCTCTTGGGTATACCAGTCTCTCCGTGTTACTGGTGCTGCAGATCCCACCGTGCCTGTGGAGCGAACTCGTGCAGGAAAGCTGCCCCAGATGAAGCTTACTCGTGAGGCTGCTGCTGGATTTAGCTCCTACGGAAACCAAATCGGTCTTGCCACAGGTCAGGTAGCAGAAATCTATCATCCTGGCTTTGAGGCAAAGCGCATGGAACTTGGCGCCGTTATTGCTGCTGCTCCTGCTGACATGGTCATGCGAGAAGAGCCTGAATGTGGCGACGTAGTAGTGCTGGTTGGTGGTGGAACTGGTCGTGATGGTATTGGTGGTGCCACTGGTTCTTCCAAGGTTCATACCGTGGAGTCTGTTACAGAAGCCGCTGCAGAGGTGCAGAAGGGAAATGCAGTGGAGGAGCGGAAAATTCAACGTTTGTTCCGTAATCCTGAAGTAAGCCGCATGATTCGCCGTTGTAACGACTTTGGTGCCGGTGGTGTAGCTGTTGCTGTAGGTGAATTGGCCCCCGGCTTGGACATTAATCTCGATGCAGTACCAAAGAAATACGAGGGCTTAAACGGAACTGAGCTGGCAATTTCTGAATCCCAGGAGCGAATGGCCTTGGTGGTACGAGAAGGTGATGTAGAGGCCCTTATGGCCGCCGCTGCTGCTGAAAACTTAAATGCCGCAGTTATTGCCCGTGTGACCGACACCAATCGCTTGGTTATGAAGTGGTGCGGTCAAACTATTGTAGATATTGATAGAGACTTCCTTGATACAGCTGGTGCAACACGGTCTGCAGCTGCCCTCATTCAGTCTCCCAGTGAATCATCCTCTCCTTTGGCTCGCCCCTTGGCTACCGTTGTAGAATCCTTTGAAAAGGCTGCTTCCACAGAGACAGAGCCCAACAAGGAGCTGGAACACACAGGTTCCTTTGTAAAGACTGCTCGTAGCTGGTTAGTACGTGCAGTGGAACGCTCTTGGAAAAATCTTATGGCAGATTTGGCTTGTTGTAGCCAGCGGGGACTTTCCGAGCGATTCGATGGTTCCATTGGTGCTGGAACGGTGTTGTTCCCCTTGGGTGGAAAATATCAGTCCACCCCAGAAGCTGGAATGGCTGCCCGTATTCCTGTGTTGGATGGTGAGACAAGTACTGTAAGCCTCATGTCCTATGGTTATGACCCACGTGTTGCCCAGTGGAGCCCTTGGCATGGTGGACAGGTAGCGGTGCTTTCATCCTTGGCAAAGATTGCTGCTATGGGTGGAAATCCTGCTTCTTGTCGCTTGAGCTTTCAGGAATACTTTGAGCGGATGGAAAATCCTACCGCTTGGGGAAAGCCTGCTGCCGCCTTGTTGGGAGCCTTGGAAGCACAAAAGATTTGTGGAACTGCCGCCATTGGTGGAAAAGACAGTATGTCTGGCTCCTTCCAAGAGCTCAAAGTGCCACCAACATTGGTGTCCTTTGCAGTGGCTACAGAAAACCAACAGCGAGTTCGTGGTGGAAGTTTTGTAGCGGCAGGTCACAAGGTTTACTTGATTTCCGTGCCCTACGGTGAAAGCCTCGATCCTGACTTTGAAGTTTTCAACAAGAATACCCAAGCACTCTATCAGCTGGCAGATAAGGTTATTGCCGCCTATCCCGTGGGGGCTGGTGGTGTTGCAGAAGCTGTAGCAAAAATGGCCTTTGGTAATAAAATCGGTTTGGCTATAAAGGGTACAATTCCCGCAGTAGCTCCTTGCAACGATATTCCCGCTGCCGCAGCAGGGCTTTTTGCCCCTGCTTACGGTTCTATCATTGTAGAATTGAAGGATAATCTCAGTGCAGAGGATTTGATTGCAGTTGGCTTTGCAGAAAATACCGTTCATGAACTGGGAAAAACGGTGGATTCTCCAGTGGTTTCCGCTGACTTGCCTGGAATCGGTTTTGTTGCCGTTACTCTGGAAGATTTGGAAACATCTTGGGAAGGAACTTTGTCCAAGGTATTCCCTCCCGTTTCTGGTGTTCAGCAAAAAACTCTGCCTGGGTTTGCCACTGGTATCCACGAAAGTCTCCAACAAGCTCGTGAAAAAAAGGTTGAAGCAGTGGAGGGTGAATCATCTGACGCTATCACTATTCTCAAGGGTGCAAAGCCACGGATTTTGCTGCCTGTGTTCCCTGGAACAAACTGTGAGTTTGACATGAAGCGTGCCTTCCAGTTGGCTGGTGGTGAGGTAAAGGTGCTTGTATTTAGAAACAATACCCCTGTCGCCTTGGCAGAGTCTCTCAAGGAGCTGGCAGCAGAAATTGGTCAAGCTCAGATTCTTGCCTTCTCTGGTGGATTCTCCGCTGGTGACGAGCCAGACGGTTCCGGTAAGTTTATCGCCAATGTTATCCGTGAACCTGGAATCAGCAATCAGGTGATGGAGCTGCTGAAAAACCGAGACGGACTTGTTCTTGGTATTTGTAACGGTTTCCAAGCCCTCATTAAAACGGGATTGGTGCCCTACGGAGAGATTCTGGAGCCAGTACAAACTATGCCTACCTTGACCTACAATACCATCGGTCGTCATATTTCTCGGTTCACCAGAACTCGCCTAGTATCAGCCCTGTCACCTTGGGCTTCCCATCCTTCTGTTTTGGAGGATGTTCTCCACTGGGTACCTATTTCCCACGGAGAAGGTCGCATTATCATTAGCGAGGACCTGGCTCGTGATTTGTTCCGCAAGGGACAAGTCTTTACCCAGTACGTGGATGCTAATGGTGCTGTTGCCGCCAGTGAGCCTGACAATCCCAACGGTTCTGCCTACGCAATTGAAGGCTTGACCAGTCCCGACGGACGAGTTTTGGGTAAGATGGGACATAGCGAGCGAACCATGGGCCCTGACTTGCAGAAGGGAACCCCCTTCTTGATGGGCAATGTCACAGGTCATGGTGGCATTGGCAAAAAACAGAGTTCCTGTCAAAATATTTTTGCCGCAGGTGTGTCATATTTCCTGTAAAAACGATATATTTAATTATGAAGCCCTGTAACGGGGCTTTTTAGGAGTTTGAAATGAAAAGATTTTTATCTGGTATCGCTGCTAGTTTGGCTGTGCTTCTGATTTTTGTTAGCTGTGCCAGCACACCTACAGGTTGGATTTCAGATTATGAGGAAGGTCAGCAATTGGCCAGCAAGGAGGGGAAGGATCTCTTCTTGTTCTTTAGCAGTGAAGACAGTGATGGCGTAAGCACTCAGCTTCGCAGCTCAATCTTTGATACCGAGTCCTTTATCAAGGCTGCTGGCAAGGATTACGTGCTTGTTCACTTAGATTTCTCTGAGTCTCGCCTCATGGCTGTGCAGGTTCCTGAAGATGCCACAGAGGAGCAGAAACAGGCTGCAGAAGCTGCCATGCCTCAGTTGGAAAAAGATTTAGGTGCTGCCATGAACTTTTCTGTAACAGAAGGTGGCCTGCCTGTAATGATTTTGGCTACTGCCCAGGGCTATGTGTACGGTGTTGTTGCCTACGATGCCACCGTTACCACACCTGAGCAATTCATGGCCGTTGTCAATGAAAATAGCGAAAACAGAAACAAGATTAAGACCTTAGTAAAGGCTATTGATTCAAGTTCTGGTGTGGAAAAATTGAACGCCATCGACGAGCTGTACGAAGCCACTGACCCAGCTTATACCTATTTGTTGGCAGATTTCTTCAGTATGGCTCCTGAACTTGACCCCAGCAATGAAAGTGGCAAGCGGGGAAAATATGCTATTTTGAATGCCTATTCCATAGCTACAGAAGCTCTGTACACAGGGGATGCCTTTGGTGCTATTTCTGCCATGTTGGCTCCCATTGAGGAAGGTTTCTGTAGTCCAGAAGAACAGCAGGAATTGTACTATCAGGCTGCATATTTTGCTTCCCTCGTTGGGGATTCTGAAAATATGATGAATTACTTAACCACTGCATTGGAACTTGCCCCCGAAAGTGAGATGGCTGCTGCTATCCGGCTCACCATTGATGCATATTCTATGGCAAATGAAAGCACTGGTGTTTCTGCAGAGGGAATGGAATAGTGGATCCAGATTCCATTCCGTCGGAACCTCCTTCGGCAATGCTTGCTCAACAAGGGCTTGTTGCCGAAGGCTTTGTAGGGCTGCTACTGGCTGTAGTAGCCTTCATTATTCTTTCCATGATTTTTTCCTCATCGGAAAGTGCCTTTCTTTCAATCAACAAATTACGTATTCGTTTTCTCCGCTCAAAGAAGAACAAGGGCGCCATTCGTGTTGGGCGATTGCTTGACCAAAAGGAAAGACTTTTAAATACCATCTTAGTGGGAAACAATATTGTAAACATTGCCATTACCTCCTTGCTTACCTCCTTGGCTTTGAAGCTCTTTGGTTCCTCTGGAGTGGGAATTGCCACGGTGGTGTCTACGGTACTATTGCTGATTTTCGGTGAAATTACGCCAAAAACCGTCGGAAGCCGGCATCCAGAGCCTGTAGCCTTTTTGTTTTCTGGCATTATTTCCTTCTGCATGAAGTTGTTTTCTCCCTTGGTGTTGATTTTTTCTGGAATTTCCCGTGGCGTGGCTCGTTTTTTGGGGATCAAATCAAATCATAAATCAGTTTCCTTTACGGAAGATGAAATCAAGAACTTCATCGATGTGGGGGAAGAAGAAGGTGTGCTGGAGCAAAGCGAAAAGAAGATGATGCATCGTGTTTTCCGCTTTACCGACCTAGCTGCCAAGGATATCATGGTACCCAGAACACGGATTGTGGCCATAGACCTTACCGCCAGCTATCAATCCATTATCGAATTGGCTCAGCGTTCCAGACTTTCTCGGTTTCCAGTGTATCGTCAAAATATTGATGATATTGTGGGGATTTTATATATCAAAGACATGATGTTTTACCAGAACCAAGGGGAGAATTTCTTTGTTCAAGACATTATGCGGCCACCGCTGTTCATTGTGGGTTCAAAAAAAATGTCCTCCGTTCAGCAGATGCTGCGGGAAAATCGTCAGAGCTTGGCGGTGGTTATTGATGAATATTCTGGAACAGACGGAATCCTCACTACCGAGGATATTTCACGAGAGATTTTTGGTACCGTGGGAGATGAGTTTTACAAGGCTCGCTTACCCCAGACCGTGGAGCTTGCCCAGGGAGAAGCCCTGGTGGACGGAGCCATTCGTTTGTCTGAGGTGTCGGATACATATGGTTGTTCCTTCCATTCAGATTTCTACGAAACCTTGGCAGGGTATCTCAGCGAAAAACTAGACAAGGTACCAGAAGATGGAGATAGCTATCAGGAGCAGGGACTGATTTTTACGGTAAAAGAAGCTGATGCTACTCGAATCAGGACAATTCACATAAAAAGGGAGGAGTCATGACAATTTTCTTTACTTCCCTCCTGCTAGTTGCCTTGGTGGCAGCATCTGGTTTTTTCTCTTCTTCGGAAACAGCCTTGCTTTCCATTTCCCGAGTTCAGCTACGGCAAATGATAAAGGACAAGATGGTGGGAGCCCGACGAGTGGCTACCTTAAAGTCAGATATGGACGGACTTTTAACCACCATATTGATTGGAAATAACTTTGTGAACAATCTCGCTTCCTCCGCTGCTACTGCTTTGGCAGTGTCTCTCTTTGGCCAAGGAGGGGTGGGAGCTGCTACGGTGGTCATGACCGTGATAATCATCTTGTTTGGAGAGGTGCTGCCAAAAACCATGGCTACCTTACATCCTCAGTCCATGGCCTGTCATGTTTCCTTGCCTTTGTTGGTGTTGCAGAAAATAATGTTTCCCTTGGTGTGGCTTTTTTCTTGCCTTACCCGTGGCGTTGGTGCGGTGGTGGATAAAATCTGGAAGTCAGACACCCCCTTGGTAACAGAAGAAGAATTGAAGGCCCTTATTGCCTTGGGAAATGCGGAAGGAACCTTGGAAAATGATGAGAAGGATATGTTGTACAAAATCTTTGAGTTTACGGACTTAAAGGTGAGAGACATAACCCGTCATCGCTCCTTTGTTCAAGGTATTCCCAGTGATGCAAGCTATATGGAGGCGGCAGCAATCTTCAACAAGTGTGGTTATTCTCGAATCCCCGTGTACGATGCAGTGCAGGGGCAGGAAGGCAATAAGGATGAATACGTGGGCTTGCTCCACTACAAGACCTTGTTGTTTTATCAGGGGAATCGGGAGGAAAAGGACTTTGCCCGCCGTTTTATGACAAAGCTCTTGTTTGTACCGGAAACAAAGTCTGCGGTCTCCCTCTTGCACACCTTCAAAACTGATCGAGCAAGCTTCGCGGCGGTGGTAGATGAACATGGAACCACCAGCGGTGTTGTTTCCTTGGATGACATTTTGAATGCAGTAATGGGGCGTATGACTGACGAATATAGCCGTGAGGTGTCACCGGAAAAAAGAATCCGCATTTTGTCCGCCACAGATTTCTTGCTGCCGGGGGACTTAAAGCTGGCGGACGTAAACGAGATTTTTAGCTTTCATTGTGAGTCCGAGGAATTCGACACCCTGGGCGGCTGGCTTTTAGAACAATTTGGGTACCTGCCTTCCACGGGAGAAATTTTTCGAGAAGGTTCTCGGATTTTTGTGGTGGAAGATCAGGCTCAACGACGAATCAAGACGGTGCGGCTTAAAATCAAGGCTTAAGACTGAGCTGCAAGGTATTCCAGTACCTGAGGAACCTGATACACAGAGGGAATGACGAGCTGGGGCAACAAGTCTGGTTCAGAGCGACTGTCCAAGGGATGGGTACGGTTTGCTTCTGAAGGATGCTGCACCAGCACAGCCTGGCCTCCTAGGGCTTGGTAGCCATCGGTATATTTTTTGTGGTCGTCAAAAAAGATGGTTTCTGCAATGCTAAAGCCTGATGAAGCAAGGGCCTTGTGGTAGGCTTCTGGATAGGGCTTGCCTTTAAAACCGTTGCTTTCAATGTCATGGATGCTGGTGAACAAGTCTGCAATGTTCAGGAATTCTAGAACCCGCTGGGCGTGGCACAAGGGTGCATTCGTCAGGATGGTCATGGGAAGCTCCAGTGATTGCAGGAAGGGCCGCAAGTTGGGATCCTGATTCAGTTCATTGATTTCTTCTGGAGGATGAACGGCATCAAAATAGGCTGCAATGTCTGTAAGTCCATGTTCAGTTTTAAGCCATTCCAAAGTGGTGCCAAAGAAGGGCAACCGCTGCACTCGCCGTTCCGTGGCCTGCTGAAAGTCCAATCCTAAAAAATCAGCCACAAAGCTAATCATTCTGCGGGTAATGCCTTGGTCAATGGCAGCTGTGGAAGGGTAGAGGGTATTGTCTAGGTCAAAAAGCAAGTGTTTTATATTCATTTTCTTTCCTGTTTGTTTTTCCATAAAATCTAATATACCTTATTTTCGGTCAAAAGATGAGTCAATATTTAGTTCTTGGCGATATTTTGCCACGGTTCTTCGGGCAATGGTTATGCCCCGTGCACTAAGCATATCGGTGAGCTTTTGGTCAGACAGTGGTTTCTCGTCGTGAGCATGTTCTTCCAGTATTTCTTTTAACAGAAACTTGACGCTTTCTCTAGAATGTTCTACAGCATTTGCTTTCACTTGATTTGAGAAAAAATATTTGATTTCAAAGACACCCCATTGGCATCGTAAATATTTTCCCTTGGCAAATCGAGAAATAGTTGATTGATGAACTTGGATTCTTTCTGCCATATCCTCCATCTTCAACGGCCGAAGAGCCTGAGGGCCAAAAAGAAAAAAATCACGCTGTAATTCTACCAAGGCTTGTGCCGCCTTTTCTAAAGTATTTTCACGAAAATCCAAGGACTGGAGCATCTCTTGGGCCGATTTTACGGACTTTGTAATGAATTTTCTATCCTCCTTGGAAAGCTCCTTCCTTTGATTGTTTAATTCCAAGAAGTGGGGAGAAAGAATGATTTTCGGCAGGAACCCTTGATGGAGTATGACCTTTAAACCAATTTTTCCCTCATCTTCGTACTGTTCTACGCTGATTTCTGGATAAATATAGATGCCTTGTATGGCAGAAAATTGCCGAGCTGGCAGGGGATCAAGGGTCTTGATAAAGCTGATGGCTGATTCCACCATACCTGTGGTGATTTTTGCAGGAAGCTGATGACAGATAGGCCTGCAAGTCCAGCTTGTTGTGGAGTCTGGAGGTTCTTTGTTTGCTGAGTTAGATTCTTGCTGCTTCTGTAGCTTTTTAACAATGACAGGAATCCGCAAGCCTTCCAGTAAAGAAAGATTTCCTGCCAAAAGAAACAGAACTAGTGCAGTGGTATCTTTTCCCAATTTGTTTTCGCCATCTGTGTCTTCCGTTTCCCAACGGGACAGTGCCTGTACATACAGGGATTCTTCTGGTCCACTGGTACAACAACCAACTGGATCCAGATTTTGGATTTCTGTAAGAACTTGTTTAAGTAGCTTAGGAGTTTCCAAGGGATTGTTTTCATCCAGGAGGGAAATAGGAGCCACTTGGGTAAACCCACGGAAATCTAAGGTGGAAATAAGTCGTTCTGCCACGGCTAATTTTGTGGAATCCGTCGTCGTCAATGTAAATTGTTCCCATAAATTCTGCTGGATTCCTTGGGTCGTATCTGCTTGGCTTTCTAAAAACTGCTGAAACTGGGTGGCCGCATCTGGGGGATTTTTTTTGTACAGGGGAGTTTCTTCCAGATTTTTCTTTTTTTTTCGCTGGAGAACATCTCCAATGTCTAATTGGGCATCACGAATAATTTCTAGTGCAGGATTGCTCTGGACTTCTTCGTAAAGGTTGGCAGTAAGCTCCATGTGATTCATCATGAGAAAATTCACTGACTGCAACATCTGGTGAGAAAGATGCATTTGCTGAGTCAATTGTTGATTTTGTGAAAATTCCATGGCAAACCCGCCCATATATCCTCCGTAAAGGTTATAGTAGCACAAAAAATCCCTTTTCGGTATACTCGACCTATGAAAAACTTTTCCCCATTCGGTCTTTTTGTTCCAGAAATTTTGTTGCCAAAGAAAGATATTGCCCTCAAGCAGTGGGCTGTAGTAGCTTGTGATCAGTACACCCAAGATAGGGACTACTGGAAACAGGCGGAGGCGGAAGCAGCTGGTGCGTCTACCCTGCATTTAATTTTACCTGAGGTTTATTTAAATGATCAGGATAAGCCTCAGCGGATAGAACAGATTCGGTGTGCTATGAAAAAGTACCTTGCAGAAGGCATTTTTCGTGAGCCCTATGAAGGTTTTATCTATCTGGAGCGAACCACCCAGTATGGTCGTGTACGTAAGGGCCTGATGGTGGCAGTTGATTTGGAAAATTATGAGTGGAAGCCTTTTTCCAAGGCTCTGATTCGTGCCACGGAAGCCACCATTCCAGATCGTATTCCTCCCCGAATGGAAATTCGCCGTGGAGCTGACTTGGAATTGCCCCACATTATGCTGCTGGTAAACGACAAGGCTGGTGTACTGGTGGAAGCCTGTGGCAAGGCAGTAAAGTCTGGCTCTGTTGCTCCTCTGTATCAGGGAGATTTGATGATGAATGCTGGCTCCATTGTAGGATACCCTGTAGATGGTGACCTTCTGGACAGTTGCCACACTGCACTGGAACAGCTGGTACAAGAGAATACCAGTGCTCCGGGAGATACCTTCCTCTTTGCAGTGGGAGACGGAAACCATAGTCTTGCTACAGCTAAGGCTGTGTGGGATGAATTTAAGGAAAAAGAGCTGGCTGCAGGAAAGCGTCAAGCAGACTTGGAAAATTGTGCCTTGCGATATGCCATGGT
The DNA here is from genome assembly GCA_017629095.1 of Treponema sp. Lineage (GTDB taxonomy): Bacteria > Spirochaetota > Spirochaetia > Treponematales > Treponemataceae > Treponema_F. The sequence goes on from JAGBXW010000002.1 coordinate 23,528, forward strand.
AGAAATTGTAAACATTTACGATGAAGGTTTAACCTTTGAGCCCATTCACCGAGTGCTCTTTGGAGTAGAAGCACCTTCTGTTATGGAGTTTTGCCGAAATAAGCTCGAGGGTGTTATTGAAGCTGTTGCTTCTGCAGAAGCATTGGCTTGCTTGGTGGAAAATTCCACCAACAATTTTGGCTTTGTTTTTGTGGATACAGCGGGCAATCAGCAATTCTATTGCCTTAAAACTGAAATCCAGGAATTGGCCGTAAGTCGATTGCAGCCAGTGCTTGATGAATACCTTGCAGGACGGGCTGACTCAGAAATCGACTACATTCACGGCAGTGACGAGGTATTCCGCTTGGGGGCCCAAGATGGAGCCTTATCGATTCTGCTCCCTCCTGTAGCCAAGGAGAGCTTCTTTGCCACCATCGGTGGAGGTGGCCCTCTGCCACGGAAAAGCTTTTCCATGGGAGAGGCCAGTGAAAAGCGGTTTTATCTAGAGGCAAGAAAGATTTAAAGGCTTCCCAGCCAGAAAGATTTGAATAAGTTCTAGCGAGCAAGAGTGAGAAGCTGCTAGCTAGAAAAATTATTGAAAGAGATTGAATTTCCAGCCGAGAGTCACTCCCACAAACCAGTGGGAGGCTCCACCTCTGGAAGTTGAATCTGGGTAATAGTATTGTTCGTTTACATTTTTCATGTAGGTTTGTCCCACAACCACTGGCATATAGTTATAGTCCAGCTTGCAGATAAACCACATTTGGGGCACCATTTGGTATCCCACTCCAAAAGAAGTGCCAAATCCCAGGTTGCCATTCATGTTATAATCTAAAAATTGTAAGTCTCGCAAAATGTGGGTGTCATATCCAAAGGCTACTATGATAGGATGAATGGAGCCTTCCATGGTGAACTGTAATCGTGGATTGTGGTTGTAGGTGATTCTGAAAACACAATCGATTTGAAAAACTTCATGCTCGTAACTAATCACATTTCCCGTGAAGTATTTTTTTTCTATGTCATCTGACCACGGAGTAGTTTCTTGTTGTGAGGTTGGCACGTATTGACGATAGCCGTCATTGGCTACCATAAAGGTGCTTTGCCAGCTAAATCCTATCAAGGGCGTGAGCTTCAGTTGCTTATTTTCAGAAGAAAATTCCCAACCAAGAAGACCTCCCAGCACAAAATGATGGGTAAGCTCGTTGTGGTGGGTGGAAAAATGGGTTTGATGTCCCTTTGTACTGTTCCAGTCATAGTCATCCATTTTGCCAACCCGCATTGGAATCCCCGCTTTCCCTGTAATTTGGGCATTAAAGGCCTTGTAACGAAACCCCATCTCCAGTTCAGCGAGAAGCAATGAGTGAATATCCCACTGCAAAAAACTAATCTGTTTTCCTCCTGAAGGAGCAAAGGCCACGGTCTTTCCATAATTGTCCATATTGAAAAGATGCTCTCCAATGGAACCAGCCTTATATCCAAGGTTTGGTTGAAAAGAAAATTGCATTTTAGGAGGCGTACGAAAATCCTGAGCAGTTACTGTGGCAACAAGAAAAAATGCCAACAATAGGCTCATACATCTTGGAGTTATTAGTGGGACTGCCGTTGGTTTATATCGCATTGGGAACACACCTATTGTATTTTAATGGAGCTATAGAGCCTGAGAAGCCAAAGGATCTTGGCCATGAATCTTTGCCAATTGTTTACGCACCGCATCCAAATCCCGTGGATAGGGCGCAGTAAAGGTGATAGACTCCTGAGTTTCTGGATGAGTCAGTGTCAGTTGATATGCATGGAGTCCCAATCGATTCAGCAAGGGACGTTCTTCAAAGGGATCGCCGCGCCATGAACGCTTGATTTCAGAGAGGCGAACTGGCTTTTGGTTGCCACCATAGAGGGGGTCGCACACAATACTCAATCCATTTTCCCACAAATGAGCACGAATTTGGTGGGTTCGGCCTGTGATGGGGCGGGCTTCTATCCAGGTGTATGGTGGACAAATAGCAAGTACGGTAAAATCTGTAACGGAGGGCTTTCCCTGTCGCTTATGTACTACAGTTCGATGAAAGGCATCTCCATCAGGCAAAAGTCGGGCTTCTTCGTGGTGATTTTTCCAAGCAGGTCGTCCGTTGATAAGGGCGTGGTAAATTTTTTCCACCTGACGATTTTGAAACTGAAGGGAAACTGCACGATGAGCTTCTTGGGTACGGGCATAGACCACCACCCCGGAAGTATCTTTATCAATGCGGTGGAGGGCAAAAAGTCGGCCAAATTCTTTTTCAAGCTCCAAGTCTAAGCGGGGAGCTGTGGCATCGTAGCGGTCTTGAGCCACCAAAAGGCCAGAGCGCTTGCTTACTGCCACGAGGGCATCATCACTATACAGTATGTCATAGGGAGTATTTTTCTTCACAAAATCAGTATAGCTGAATGCAAGGGAATTGGGAAGGGCTTTAATTGCTCTCAGCTGGTGAAGCTGTGTGTTCATTTGAAGCTCGCTATTACAAAAGGTTATTTTTATAAACTGACTTGCAAGTACCAAGTGAAAATGACATAATACAAAGATGGTCGTCCTTGTGGTGGCCATGGGAGGAACAATGATTGCCCAACGTGTGGAAAATCTCAAGCCCTATCAACCAGGAGAGCAGCCCAAGGATAAGGATTACATCAAGCTAAATGCCAACGAAAATCCCTATCCTCCAGCTCCTGCCGTTGTGGATGCAATTTGTCGTCATGCTCAGGAGGCTCCTCAGACCTTGGCCTTGTATGCAGACCCAGACTCTAACCAGCTCCGTGGTGCCATTGCCAGCCATTTGAACCAAACTGGCGGTGTTTTGGCCAACTGCCAAACCTTGAGTCAGAGTATCACTGCTGACATGGTGTTTTGTGGCAATGGCTCTGATGAAGTGCTGTCCTTTGTGTTCTATGCGTTTTTTGACAGTAGCCGTCCCTTGATTCAGCCTGAGCATACCTATAGCTTTTATCCCGTGTATGCTGGTTACTACAATATTCCCCTGAAAAAGATTCCCTTGCATCAGGATTTTTCTGTGGATACAGACGCAATGATTCAGGCTGCTGTGGAATCTGATTCCAGCCTCATTCTGGCTAATCCAAATGCGCCTTCGAGTCTTGCATTAGGTCTTCAGCAGCTCCGGGATTTGTTGTCACGGCTTCCGAAAAATCGTGTTCATGTGGTGGACGAAGCCTATGCTGACTTCGGCTCAGAAAGTGCCCTTTGCTTACTTGCTGAATTCCCCAATCTGGTGGTGGTGCGAACCTTTTCCAAGAGCCTGTCCTTGGCGGGAATGCGTCTTGGCTATGCCGTCGCTAGCCCTGAGCTGATTCAAGTGCTTCATCGTGTTAAGGATTCCTTCAATCACTTTCCCGTGGATGTGCTTGCTCAAAAAGCAGGTGTGGCTGCCTGCGAAAGCACTCCCTATTATGTGGAATATACCAAACAAATTGTGGAGCAGAGGGAAGATTTTATCGGCTTTTTGCGGAATCTGGGGTGGTGTGTGCTGGATTCTTCCACCAACTTTATTTTTACTACAAAGCCTGGAGTCAGTGGTCGTCATGTATACCAAATTCTCAAGGAAGCTGGTATTTTAGTGCGTCGCTTTGACACCCCCGGAATAGAAGAATATCTCCGAATTACGGTAGGTACCGCCCAACAAATGGCCCAACTCAAGGCCGCTTTTCCAAAGGAATAGGAGGAAAAAATGAGATTTTTAGTGCTTTCTGACATGCACGATGATGATGTGTTCATTCACCAGCTGAAGGATGAGTTCAAAAAGGCTGATGGAGTGCTTTTTGGTGGAGACTTTGCCAAGTATAATTTTCCAGAAACAGCAGAGCCTGCCCTCAAACGATTGATTGATTGCCACGATGCTGTTTATGCGGTGTTGGGAAACTGCGATGAACCAGCTTTTTTACAGCGGCTGGAAGAAGAGGATATTTCGGTGCAGGGAAGCATGGTATTCCGAGATGGTTTGGTGTTTGCTGGAAGTGGCGGTGGCTCCAAGTTTACAGGTACCACTCCCAACGAACGCAGCGATGAAGAATTAGTTTCTGATTTTCAGATTATCCGTGACCAGCCTGCCACCAATGGAGTTGCTGCTTGGGAGAACATGATCATGATCATGCATAATCCCCCCAAAGATACTGAATGCGACAAAATCACCTCGGGCGTCCATGTAGGTTCTGCTGGTCTTCGGCAGATTATCGAAGAAACAAAACCACTGGCTGTAATTACAGGCCACATCCATGAATCTGCTGGTACCGATAAAATCGGCAACACTGTAATTATGAATCCAGGCTCCTTGGCAGAAGGACGCTACGGTATTCTGGAGGTAGAAAAAAAAGGTAACCAGTGGCAGGTAACGAAGGCCCAGCTAGAAAAGCTGGAAGCCTAAATTTACCGTGAAGTAACGAATCGAAATCCCATGTAATTGTATGATTCGTTGGGGTCGTAGGCGTAGCGGTCTCCGCAATAGAGAAATCCTGTGTAGGGACTCCAGCTACCGCCTCGACTCACCCGCTGGGCTCCCAGTGCGGGGCCTGTGCTAAAGGTTCCAGGACTGAGCTCTTGATAAGAATCATACCAATCCCAACAATATTCCAGCACATTTCCACTCATGTCAAAAATTCCCAAGGCATTTCCGTTGCCAGAGCCAGGTACAGGATTTGAACTGAAGGCTGTGGAAAAAGCCCCTGTTTTGCTTGTAGCCCCAGTTGCTCCAGCAGTACCAACAGCCCTGGTGCTGTTGGTATTTCCGTCGTACCAAGCCAATAGCGTGTCAGCCATTTGTGGATCGCTTTCCCCCTTTCCGTTTACAGCTCCACTGGTTAAGTCTCCTCGCTGGTAGCCGCTAGATGTTTTCCGAGCTGCATATTCCCATTCAGCTTCTGTTGGCAAGCGGTAACCATTGGCTTTCCAGTCGCATTGAGCTAAATCACAGAGAGCCGTATTGCTGGAATCTCGTAAAACTTCTCCGTTGAAGGTGTAGCAGGGAACTCGACCATTTTTTTCGCTGTAGGCATTGCACCACACAATGGCATCGTACCAGTTGATATTTGTTACTGGTTGATATTTTCCTGCTTCCGTAGGATCCTTGCCTCGTCGTCCGTTGGAGCCTTGTTGCCCCGGATTATTAAAAACATAGCCATTTGATTCGGCCCATAGTCGTACCTCATGCCACAAACGATAGGATGTTTCGTAGCGGTTTATTTCAAAGGGGATAATCCATCGGCGTGCAGTGTAGGATTGAGTATCCTCTCCAATAACATATACATCGTAGATAATACCGTTTTTAGTGTCTGGTCCGATAAGCACCATAGAAACATCTTCTGGCAATTGTGGTTTTGAAGGTGGAACATTGGAGGCTTCCCAAATAGGTGGGAGACCAGATGAATTTTGGGCAGTTGCTGAAAAAATCATTATGGCAAGCAATGAAATTGTACAAAAATTGCGTTTCATAAAAGGTACCTCAAGTATAAAATCCCCGTATGAGGACAATGTTACATTTCATCATCGGCATAAAAGAGTTGCATTTGTATATGTGTAGAAAAGAGCTGAAATAAAAGTACTGGTTATCGCATTTTTTCCAGTTTTTTTTCCTGGATTTTCATCATGCGAATCATGTGGCGTTCCTTTCTCCGCTGGGCAAAGGTTTTCTTACTTTTCTTTTGGGCACGGCTTGGTTTGTCTTTCAATAGAACCTGTCCCGCTATTACCGCTGTTGCAAGGCAGATAAGGGAGATGGCGATAATCCCCAAGGGGCCGGACTTTGCAAAGGGCAGGGGTACGTTCATACCAAAAAAGCTGGTGATAAAGGTGGGCACCATCAAAATCAATGAGATGGTGGTAAGCTTTTTCATGACGATATTCAAGTTGTTGGAAATAACAGAGGCAAAGGCATCAACCATGTTTGCAAGAATGTTGCTATAGGTGTCTGTCATTTCGATGGCCTGTCTATTGTCAATTTCCACATCCTCCAACCAGTCTCGGTCGTCGGAGTCAAAGGTGAGGATGCGAGTTTTTCTCAGCTTTTCCAGCAACAACTGATTGCTTTTCAGTGAGGTGGTAAAGAATTCCAAGGATTTTTCTAGGTTCAAAAGCTGAATGAGCTCGTTGTTCTTAACGGATTGCTGCAGCTCGTTCTGGATGCTGGTGGACCGTCGGTTAATTTCCTTTAGGTATCGCAGAAACATGGTGTCTGCTCGACTTAAGATTTTTACGATAAAGGCAGGAAAGTCTGCTAGATTCAGCCCCTTCATTCTGTTGGTGGCAATATCCTTCAGCATTTCGCAGTCAGTCCAACAAATGGTGATGATAACTCGATTGTGCACCACAATGCCTAGAGGAGCGGTGAAATAGCTGATGTCACCAGATGGAACAAAGACGGGGATTCTGGCAATGGTCAGGATGTAGTCATCTTCCCGCTCGATACGAGAAAGTTCGTCGGGGTCAAGAATGTCTAGGATATGCTCTTGTTCTATGTGGTATTCTTCTTCCAGAGTGCGGATATCTTCTCTGGTGACGGAACGAGCATCTACCCAAGTGTTCAGCTGTGGGTCAAGCTCTTCTTGCTCCCGCTTCAGGAGCCGTCCATTTTCCTGTTGCCAATATGTAATCATAGTCAAGTCCTTCTAAAGATGGAGTAGGGGAGCTGAATCTTGTCCAGCTACATAAGTGATAGTCACAGGTGATACTTCCAGGGTCGCTATCCATGTTCTCCCTCCTTCCATGAGAAATACTTGCACCGTAACTATACTGAAAAAAAGATTGAAAGGCAAGACAAGGTATTATACCCTTGCGAATTGCTGTTGATTAGGTTATAGTGGGTTATATGAAGAAAAAAAAATATCTCGTTTTTCTTTTATGTATTTTTTTACTGATAACTGGATGTGAAAAACAGCAGGGCTTATCAAGAAATATTGAAGGGGCTCGATTAATTGTTCCGATGCCAGTAACAGATAAAGACATGGTTGCCATTCAGCAAGTGGGAAACTACGTAGAAAGCCAACGAAAAATTGGTGTTCTCTTAGGATATGGATATAACGATGAGGCCTTTGTAGAGGCTACCTTAGAGGAGCTCCACAGCACCTTAGGTTTAGCAGAACATGGTGGAGCTGTTGTTCCGTATATTTATCCCCAAGACTTTATGAGGGGAAGTTCTGCTCGAATCAGTGCCCTTCCGGAAATGGTAAAGGAAGATGGCGTTATGGGATTGATAGTTGTGGGAGCTCCGGAAGGAACCCACCGTGCCTTAGCATCTCTTCAAAATACTGAATTAGATAGAGCTTTGTATCCTGTAATTTCTCTGATGCCCCAAGATGATATCCTTGGAATTGAAGCTGGAAGTGACATTGTTATAGAATACGTGCCTGCCAGTGCCAGAGTTGCAGATGAATTGGTGGAAGAAAGTGGCTCCTATCAGGAGAATGTTCCCCAATTAATTGCTCGTTCTGCATATTATTTGACTCTCTTGCCTCCCGAATATTTGGGAGGATTTCAGCAAGACTTGGAGTTATTTGCTCATGCACGTCAATTGGCAGGTTCTCACTGGGTGGTTTCTCGTTACATTGACCCAGAAACAGGTTTGTGTCCTATGAATCACTTTGTAATAGATCGGCGGCAAGGATAGGAACAAGATGAATAGTTTGTGTGTAGAATCTCCTTCCATCATCGGTTCTTCATCAGATATAAAGGTGCTTGAAAATAAAACCAGCGGAAAAATCTTGGTACTGTCAGATTCTCATGGTGAGTCCGAATTGGTGGAAAAAATCATTACAGATTTTGGGCCAGATTGTGATGCCCTGGTATTTTGCGGTGATGGTATGACAGACATTATAGCCTGCTTGGAAGAAGCCTCCCGTAACGAATCTTTTCAGGCTGCAATGCCACCGGTAATTGTCTGTGCAAAGGGAAATGGAGATCCTGCAAGTTTTCCCTTGGACTTGGAAGGCAAAGAAGATGAAGATGGCAATCCCTTGCCTGTGGCAACAAAATTAGATGTGTCCCTTTTGGCAAGCTTCCGTTTGGCGGGACGAACGATAATGGTATCCCATGGGCACCGTTATATGGTGGATATGGGAACAGAAGTGCTCCATTCTGTGGCAGAAAACATTGATGCTGACTTGGCTTTTTTTGGTCATACTCATCGGCCTCATCGGGAGGAGATTGGAGCCACTCTTATTTTGAATCCTGGAAGCTGTGCCCAGCCTCGTGGTGGAAATCCTCCTACCATTGCTGTGGTGAGTTTTCCTGGGAGCACGGAGCGGTATCACACTGAATTTTTTGAAATCAAAAAGACGCTATTTGGAGGCTGGGATTTCAGTATCTTCCATTGATGTAAAGATTCTTTTTGAAAATGATGGTGAAACTGATGCTACAAAAAAGGCTTTCAGAAGGGAAATCCTATCTGAAAGCCTTTTTTATTTATCCGTTTAGTACTTTTCCTAAGAAATCCTTTAATCGAGGATTTTGGGGATTGGTAAAAATCGCTTCCGGACTTCCTTGTTCCAGAATTATTCCATGATCCATAAAAAAGATTCTTGTGCCAGCCTCTTGGGCAAAACGCATTTCGTGGGTTACCACAGCCATAGTCATGCCTTCCTTGGCCAAATCCTTGATAACAGATAAAACCTCGCCAACCATTTCTGGGTCTAGAGCTGAGGTGGGCTCGTCAAAAAGCATTACCTTGGGCTCCATTGCAAGGGAGCGAACAATGGCGATTCGTTGTTTTTGTCCACCGGAAAGTTGGGGCGGATAATTATGGGCCTTGTCTGCCAATCCTACTCGTTCCAGCAAGGCAAGGGCCTTTTGGGTGGCAGCTTCTCTGGACTGCTTTTTAACTAGCATGGGAGCCATAATAATGTTGTCCAAAACGGTTTTGTGGGGAAAGAGGTTAAAGTGCTGGAACACCATGCCCATTTCACTGCGGTAAAAGTCAATATTCTTTTCTCGTTTGCGACGAGGAATGGACTTGTCTGTCAGATTGTAGCCATCAAAGATGATGGTACCAGAATCTGGTTCCTCCAAAAGGTTAAGACACCGCAGGAAGGTGGATTTTCCAGAACCAGAAGGGCCAATAATAACCACAACCTCTCCACTGTGAATTTCCTCAGTAATTCCTTTTAATACATGGAGTTGGCCAAAGCTTTTATCTAGATTTTCTACCCGAATGATGGGCTCTTTCTTGTTCTCTGCTGTATTAGTCATGTTTTCTCATTCTCCGTTCAATGTAGGCCAAAAGCTTGGACAGGGGGAAGGTCAGCAGGAAGTACACTACTGCTGCCACCAGCAAGGGTTCAAAGGGCTGGAAGGTGTTTCCTCGTACCGTGTTGGCCTTGTACATCAGGTCTGCAATTCCGATGATGGACACGATGGAAGATTCCTTAATAACAACAACGAATTCGTTTCCCAAGGAAGGCAACACGTTTCGCACTGCTTGAGGAATGATAATGTTGAAAAGAGTTCTATTGTAAGAAAGACCTAAACTTCGGCCTGCTTCCATCTGTCCCTTGTCTATGGATTGGATTCCTCCACGGAAAATCTCGCAGACGTAGGCGGCAGAGTTCAGTCCCATGGTAATGACACCGGACATAAAGTCGGAAAAGTTGATGCCCAAGATTTTTGAAATGAAGGGAACATCGGGAAATCGAATGCCAATAGCCTGCAATCCGTAGTAAATGATGAACAGCTGCACCAATAACGGGGTTCCGCGGATAAATTCTACATAGGCAGTACCAGCAAAACGCACCAACTTGTTCTTGCTGATTCGGCACATGGCAATACCTAGGCCAATGGCTGTTCCCAGCAACACGGCAATAAGGGCTAACAAAATGGTGTTTTTGGCACCAATGAGATAAAAACTCCAGTAACGGCTTAAAAAGGAAAAATTCAACCTTGTCTCCAGTAAGAAGATAGATAATTCAGTATAGCTTAATTTTTGATTTTTTACAATGTCGAGTTACCTTGATTGATGTGGTAATCTTCCTACTCCAGAATGGACAAGGGAAAGGAAATAGAGTAGTATTTGAGGAAGCACAAATCCCATTCAACTAAAAGCAGATGATACTTTTTCTGTGGTAGTTACCTATGAATCTACTCTACCAGCTCAGACTCCCACTGCAGTGTATGAGTCTACTGCCAATTCTTTGGCTGGTCAGAGTTTTTATCGTTTGGGAACAAGTGGTGATTGGAGGGATATGTACTACGAAGGTAAGGGAAACTTACGTCTTAAGGCCTTTACCAAAAACAGGTGATAAGATAAAAGCCTAAAACAACAGTGGGTACAAGGAAGTTTAGCAATGGAACGAAAGGACTTTACGATAGAATCTCGGTTTGATGGCTTGGAAATAAATGTTGTGGTAATGGAACCAGATGCCGCAATTCGTGGAGTGGTACAATTTGCCCACGGAATGGCTGAGCATAAGGAGCGGTACTTTGATTTTATGAAGTATCTTGCTGCAGCAGGCTTTGTGACTGTTATTCATGATCATCGGGGCCATGGAGAAAGCCTTCGTTCCCAAGAGGATTTGGGATTTTTTTACGATGGAGCTGGAATAGCCGTTGTGGAAGATGTACATCAGATTCTGCTGGCGGTAAAAGAACTCTATCCACAAAAGCCCTATGTTCTTTTTGGTCATAGTATGGGCTCATTGGTAGCTCGTTGTTATGCAAAGAAATATGATAGCTACTTGAATAAGCTGATTCTCTGTGGCTCTCCTGCCAAAAATCCCCTTGTGCCAGTTGCTTTAGGGCTCACCAGCGTGATGGAACAAATCAAGGGGGCTCGTCACCGAAGCTCACTGTTGAATAAGCTGGCTCTAGGGCCTTACGAAAAGGTGGGAGAATCAGATGTATCCAACAGTTGGTTGTGCTGTAATCGAGAGGTGGTAGATGAATACAATCAAAATCCCCTCTGTGGTTTTAATTTTACTATCAACGGATACAAAAATCTTTTTAGTCTATTGAAGGAAACATATTCTTCCAAGGGCTGGCTCTGTGAAAATCCTGATTTACCCATTTATTTCATTGCAGGGGCCGAAGATCCTGTAATCGGTGGCCAGCAAGGTTGGCAGGATGCCCAAGATTTTATGACTAGTTTGGGCTACACCAAGGTGGAAGGACTTCTGTACGAAGGCCTGCGCCATGAAATCTTAAATGAGGAAGACAGAAGCCCCATCTTCTCAGACATCTTGAAGTGGATAATGAGCTAGTTCCATCTACCCAACAGTATAGCCCGATGATGTTTCTTTAGGGGAAGGACAACCCTCTACTCGGAAGCGGGGTTTTCCTTCCCCTAAAACCCCATCCTTTCCCAGCACCGCTTAGGGGCTCCTGCCCCTAAGAACCCCAGAAGAAAATGTCCTAGCACCAAAGCCTATCTACCCAACAGTATAGCCCGATGAACGAAAGAGTTGGGGCAACAGGGAGGTCCCCTGAGCAGCCGAACTGTGAGCGTAGCGAAGTGCGAGGCTGATTAGGGTTTCCCTGTTGCCCCTTTCACTTTCAATTTACCCATGCTATACTGTTCCCATGAATAGTTCTGAATACCCACAGTCTTTTGATAAGGCTTTGTATATTATCGATTCCTACGGGCTTATTTATCGCTCTTATTATGCATTTATCAGTCGTCCCCTTACCAATAAGGATGGGGAAAATGTTTCCGCCATCTTTGGATTTTTCCGCAATCTCAAGGCGGTGCTAGACAAGTACAAACCCCATGGTTTGGTGGCAGCCTTTGATCCCAAGGGGCCTACCTTTCGTCATCAGATGTATGACCAGTACAAGGCTACCCGCCAGAAAACTCCAGAGGATCTCCATGCCCAGGTGCCAGTGATAGAAGAAATTCTTGTGGCCTTGGGAATTCCAGTGCTCCGTCAGGATGGCTTTGAGGCCGATGACGTGATTGCAACCTTGGCAAAGCAGTGCTGTCAGCAGGGGCGCCCTTGTAGAATCCTTTCTGCAGATAAGGACTTAATGCAGCTAGTGGATTGCACTACAGAAATCCTCAAGCCAGATAAGGCTGGTGGCTGGGAAGTGGTGGGCACCGCTGGGGTAGAAGCAGAGTGGGGTGTTTCACCAGAAAAAATGCTGGATTTGCTTTCATTGATTGGAGATACTGCTGATAATGTGCCAGGAGTGCCTGGGGTGGGCATTAAAACTGCCCTGAAATTCTTAGGCCAGTATGGAAGCCTTGATGGTATTTACCAGCATGCAGATGAAATCAAGGGAGCCATTGGCAATAAAATTCGAGAAGGCAAGGATTCAGCCTATTTTTCCAAGGAGCTGATTGCCCTCCGCTATGATGTGCCACTAGAAGCTTCTATCGATTCTTTTTCTACTGAAAACTTAAATTATCAAGCTGCTGCAGATTTGTTACTGAGTCATGGTGTGCTTGCTGTAGCAAAGCAATATGCCACTGTTTCAGTTGAAGCTTCTGAGGAAAAGAGTAATGCTTCTGCAGAGGAGCCTACACCAGCTACTGAGTCAGAAGACTTTAGTCAGGATTTTTCAAGTTTCCGCAAAAACGTTGGTACCTACAGTGGGGTAACCGATGGGGCCCAGTTAAAGGAATTTGTTGACCAAGTATTGGCCAGTCCAGAAAAAATCGTAGCCTTTGACTGTGAAACTGATGGCCTTAATAGTCGAGAAGCTGCCTTGGTGGGCTTTTCCCTTTCCTGTCGCTCTGGAGAGGGCTTCTACATTCCCTTGGTGTGTGGCGATGGACTTCTTGCTGGCAATTTAATCAGCAAAGAGGAAGCCCTTCCCCAGCTGCAACGGCTTTTTGGCAACAAGGAATGTACCGTCATCATGCACAACGGCAAGTTTGACTATCAGGTGTTGTGCTGCAACGGACTTCCTGTGCCTCAGTGCTTGATTTGGGATACCATGGTGGCAGCCTGGCTGTTGGAGCCTGAGCGATCCTCCTATTCCTTGGAATCTCTGGCAGCAGGAAAGCTCGGCTTGGAAACTATTTCCTTTGACTCCATCGTTCCCAAGGGAGCCACTTTTGCAGATTTAACTCTGGAACAGGCAGTGCCCTATGCTGCAGAAGATGCAGACCTTACCTGGCAACTGTATCAGCTTTTCAAGCCTCGTTTGGAGCAGGCAAATCTACTCAAACTCTTTTTAGAGTTAGAAATGCCAGTACTTCCTGTGTTGGCTCAGATGGAACTGAGAGGTATTCATCTTGAATCCCAGGAATTAGAGGTCTATGGCAAAGAATTATCCCAAGAAATTGCTGACATTCAAGCTGAAATCTACCACATTGTGGGACACGAATTTAATATAGCTTCTACAAAACAGCTTCAGCAGGTGCTTTTTGAGGAGCGTGGCTTGCCTACTGGTAAAAAAACAAAGAGTGGCTATTCCACCGACACCAGCGTTTTGGAAACCTTAGCGGCCCTAGATGTGGTGCCACGAAAAATCCTTGAGTTTCGAGCAAAGTCAAAACTCCTTTCCACCTATGTGGAAACTTTACCAAAAATGGCTGATAGTCAGGGCCGCATTCACACCAGCTTTATGCAAACAGGAACTGCCACTGGCCGTCTTTCTAGCCGTGATCCCAATCTCCAAAACATTCCCGTTCGAGATGAGGAGGGCCGTCGTATTCGTTCTGCTTTTACCTCTAGCTCTGATAAGGTGCTGATTTCTGCCGACTATTCTCAGATTGAGCTGGTACTTTTGGCCCACCTTTCCCAGGATGAAGGCTTATGCTCTGCTTTTATGAGTGGCATTGATGTGCACAAGGCTACTGCCGCCTTGATTTTTGGGGTGCCAGCAGATGAGGTTATGGGAGAAATGCGCCGTACTGCAAAAACTATTAACTTTGGTGTTATGTACGGCATGAGTGCCTTCCGACTTTCCAACGAGCTAGGGATTCCCCGTGGTCAGGCTCAAAGCTTTATCGAAAAATACTTTGCTACCTACGCTGGAATCAGTCAATTCAAGGAAGCGATGATTTCTCAAGGTGAAGAAAAAGGCTACGTAGAAACCATTATGGGCCGTCGTCGCTACATTCCTTCAATAAACAGTCGCAACAAGCTGGAAAAATCGGGGGCGGAGCGAATTGCAGTAAACACTCCCATTCAAGGTTCTGCTGCAGATATTGTAAAAAAAGCCATGTTGGATGTTACTACCTTACTTAAAAAAGAAGGTTGCTCCGCCCAGCTTTTGCTTCAGGTACACGACGAATTGATTTTTGAATGTCCCAAGGAAGAAGCAGATACCGCCGCTACATTGATTCGGCAGGCCATGGAATCGGTGGTGGAGCTTCGAGTTCCCCTAAAGGTATCCGTAGAAATTGGTCCACGTTGGGGCGACTTCCACTAAAATAAGGAGAAAACATGAGTAAGGTTCACAATCAGGAAAAACTGGGCTGGGCAGGGCGGACTTTACCTGTCATCTGTGTTACAGGCCCCATGGCAGCAGGAAAAAATCTTGCTTCAGACATTCTTGCTGCTAAGGGCTGGGCTTGCGTTGATGCAGATAAGGTGGCCCACAAGGCTCTAGACTTGCTAAAGGATGAGATTGTGGCCTTACACAGTGAAAAGGCGCTGAAGTTGGGAATCCAGCTGGTGAATCAAGATGGGAGTTTAAATCGGCGGGGTATTGGGGCCTTAGTTTTTGATGATGAGCTTGCCTTGCAGCATCACGAAGCCTTGGTGCACCCCATGGTGGAGCGGTTGCTGGAGGATTTTGTGGCGGAGCATCCAGATGAACCTGTAGTGATTAATGCCACGGTTTTGTATAAAACTCACATCCTGAACAAATGTGATGCCATCCTTTTTATCGATGCACCCTTGTTCCTGCGATTTTTTAGAGCTCGTAAGCGAGATCAAATGCCTGCAAAACAAATTCTTTCAAGATTTCGTTCTCAATTTGGTATCTTTGCTAAATATAAAAATGCAAATGCCGATATTTACAGGGTATGGAACTTGAGAACTCCATACATTCTGGAACGTAAACTAGAAAGGATTGTGACAAGATGGAACAAAAGAAAATATTGTGGATTATTGCAAGTGTAGGCGTTTTCCTCTTGGTTGTTATGGGGGCTGCCCTCATTATCAATCGGCCTACCCAAGGAGTAGAGCCTTCTTTGGCTTCTCTCCAGTCTAACAACGATACTTGGGTTATGCCTCCTATAAGTGAACCTCCTGTGCACGCAACCGATGCCTTCCAGACTGAAGGTGAGTTTGTAGACGGGGTGGTAACAGATACTACAGTTCAGGATTCCACTGTAGGTTCCATGACTACGTATTCTGATAATACTAATGTATCTGACAAGACAGAATCAACAACTATTGACTTGAATAGCCTTAAAGAAGGCGTGCCAAAGTCCTCTGTTACTGCAACTAATCAGGCTGGTGCTGCAGCTGTGGCTTCTCGGACAACTATTTCTGCTAAGGCTCCTGCTAGTGAGGCCACAAAGCCTATCTCTGGAACATCAAAGTCTGCAGCTACCAAGTCTTCTACAAGCAGTTCCAACAAGAGTCAAGATCAGTATTGGGTTCAGGTGGCATCTGTTACGAATAAAAACAATGCTGAAAATGCTCGTGCTGCCTTAGCTGCAAATAAGATTGAAAGCGAGATTTTTACCCACAAAGCTGATGATGGCAGATTGTATTATCGCTTGCGAGTTGGTCCGTACACCACTAAAACTGAAGCTGAGTATTGGAAGGGACGGATCGCCCTTATTGATGAGTTTTCTAGCATAGATAGTTTCATTACAAATACAGCTGCAAAAAAATAATTTTATTCTTGCAATTCTAGTACAGATTGGTTTGTACTCATAATTTTCTCCTCTTGGGGCTACTTTTCACAGAGTAACCCCATTTTTTTTTAATTTTTTTTTCAAAAAACGTCAAAAAATCGAAGTTCTTGCTAATAATAAATATGTATGAAAAAGAAAAAACTCTCTCCTGTGTTGATTTTGATTTGGAGCTTTTGTTTTGTTTTCACGAACTATAAGCTTTTTGCACAGACTTCCTCTGCTGAAAACTCAAAAGTAGAACAAGAAGTTGCCAGTACTGGCGGTGGTGGCATGGAATTTAGTCTACCCTACGGTTATGCTACCTTTATTCCTGGGGTGACGGTAAAGCTTTCGCTACCCCTGGAATTGCATCCTTGGGAAAATCCTTCGGTTCAAGATATGGCGGCGGCCGTGAAGTTGTATTGGAGTAATAGGTTGCAAGTGTACGGTGGAAACGTGAGTTTTGGTGGTCCTACCTCCTTGTTTACCACTGCTGCTCCCACCATGACGGTGAATCCCCTAGCAGCCTTTTCTTTTCCTGCAGCTACAGTTACTGTGGGCTTGCCAGGATTTAGCGGAAGTACTGCGTCCTACGGTGGGGCAGTGGTGGCTAGTCTTGGAAAGGGGTTTGCCAAGGACAGGGTGAGCCTTTGGGCTACTGGTTCCCAGCAGAATCGTTTTTTCAGTGGGCTTGCTCTTCCCGTGAATATGGGTGAAGTTCAGCTACAAGTTTCTGCCGCCCTAGGAATTTGGTTTTTGGAAGAACAGCTTCTTGGGCTGGAAGATAGCTGGTATGGAAATTCCTTACCCTACCATGAAATGTGGCTGAAAGGCATTGCTTTAGAGGGGCGGCTTACGTGGAATTGGATACGACTCTACGGTGGAGCAGTGGTGGCAGAACAACCCTGGGGAGGATTTGGCTACTGGGGAAGAGTTCGGTTTGCAATGGATTTTCCCTTTGGATCTTTTCCCCTGCAGGTACTCGGTGGGCTCTACGGTGGCCGCCCCGACTCCATTACCGCAAGTGGTTCTCAGGTACGGGAAAGTTTTCAGTCATATATCAATCCTCAATTTACGTGGGATTTACGGGAAAAAGTTGACGGACTTAAACTGAAAGTGGGATTGGGCTTTGGAGCAAATCTAAAAAATACCCAGGAGCTACGTCCTCAGCTCTTTTCCGACGGTAAACTTCGTGGTGGAGTGGAGGTAATGTTTCCTCAATGGCGGCTACAGCTGGTGGGGGAGTGGCTCGGAATTCGATTGAGCAATCAATCATTGAAGGCGACCTTGCGAAGTGAAGAAAAATATGGAGCTACGGCAAAAATCACCATGAATGACTTGCTTCCTCATTTGTCTTTGGGATTTCAAGGAGCTGGTCAGTATGAAAAGGGAGCCAGTGTCAGGCAGGATAAGATTGTAGCCTCTGGTAGTGTAAATATAACTCCCAAAATGACTAGAAAAAGCTTGTTGTTTTCCCTTGTTCCCGAGCTGACCGCCTCTACAGAAATGAGTTTTTCTCGGATGGCAGGTTTTCATTCAGCTATCACAGAGGCTAAGGCCAGCTGGAACATGGATATTCCTTTGGTAAAGGTGGGAATCTGGGTGGCGTTGGAATTCAAGCATACCACCCAGTAGATTTCTAGAATTGTGGCTCCACCAAGCAGGCGTCAAGTTGGGCGATGATTTTTTCTTGGTCCATATCCTTTCCGATAAACACCAGCTTGATCATGCGGTCTCCCACTTTTTCGTCCCAGTTAGCCTTAAAGTCTGGGTCTGCCTCCATGGTTGCCTTGATTTGGGCCTTAGTGCCTGTGGCCATCCAGTCTCCAGTAAAGCCTACGGAGATTTGGCGACCAGCCTGCTCTAAGATAAAGGCACTCATGTTGTCGTCACTGAGCCAGATAAGACCCTTGGAGCGGATAATAGTCTGAGGCCAGTCCTGGGCAAACTTGTCCAGTTTGATTCGGTCAAAGGGCTTGCGTCGGAAATACACGAAGGTACTAATGCCGTACTCATCGGTATGGCTATGTCCAGGAGCATGGTGATGGCCGCAGCTACAGTGTTCATGGTGGTGATGGTGTCCGCAGCCACACTCTTCGTCATGGTGGTGATGATGTCCGCAATCACAACTTTCATCATGATGATGCTCATGGGCATGACGTTGCTCTTCCTCAAACTTGTTCATGGCCTTGAGCCAGCCTGCCGAGGAAATAACCTCTTCAAAGTCAAAGGAATTAGTACCGAGAATGAGGGATAAATCAACCTGGGCTTTTGTGGTTTCAATAATTTTTGCTTGGGGCTGCAAAACCCTTACCACATGACGGACTTGCTCCAGCTGCTCTGGAGTAACTAAGTCTACCTTGTTAATCAACACGATGTTGCAGAATTCGATTTGCTGTACCAATAGGGCTTCTAGGTCATGCTCCTCCAAGCCCTTGTTAAGGAGTGAATTTCCACCGGCAAATTCTTGGACCATGCGGGCGGCATCAACTACGGCCACGATGGTATCCAATCGAGCTACAGCGGGAATTTCTGGGAGCTGCTCATCTTCGTCCTCTTCAAGAAATTCATCTTGAACTCCCGACAACAAGTGGATGGTTTCTGCAATGGGCTGAGGCTCACAGACACCGCTGGCTTCAATCAGAATGTAGTCGAATTTATTCTGCTTGGTAAGACTGATAATTTGCTCCAAAAGGTCGGTTTTCAAGGAGCAACAAATACAGCCATTTTGCAGGGGAACAATACTGTCTTTGTCCTCCTCCACAATGCTAGCTCCCTTGGCTATCAGTGAAGCATCGATATTTACTTCACCAATGTCGTTGACGATAACTGCTACCTTGTAGCCAGTCTGATTGTTTAGGATATAATTCATAAGGGTTGTCTTCCCTGCTCCAAGATAACCAGTAAGCAGGGTGACTGGAATAAGTTTGTCTTTCATATCTCCATAATAGTAAAAAAATCATAGCAGGGCAACAATAGAAAAGCAATACATTTTTTCTGAGGTATTTTTCGTGTATACTTAAAATATGAGTGACAGAGATGCTCCCGTTGATGAAAGGAAGGAAGATGAAGATTGGCGGAAAACACGACTCCGTGGTAAGGCTATTAAAGAGGTTGGAATCTTTTGGCCCTATATTTTAATTCCCATTCATATCATTACCCTTAAGCCCCTATTTTTTTATCTTAAAACTGTGATTACAGAGTTCTTTCTACTCCAGTTTAAAGTGAAATGGGGCTGGAAAAAGATTTCTGTTGTTCAAGTATCCGACGTTATTGATACTGAAATTCCCTTTTTGCCAGAAAAAAGTGACATTTACCTTGATTTCATCAATTTTTGGATTCGCTCCTTGAATTTCACTGTTTTGCGGTTAGGGCGAAAAAAAGCTCTTCCTCATTTGGCTAGCTTTATGGCTGCCATCGGTACTGCCTACCACGAAGCTGCCCGTGTGTATAAAATCACCATGTCTACTACTCCAAGGCCAGTTGCTGGAAATCACAAGAATATGAAAACAATTCATCGGCTAGACCCACATTTACTGTGTGTGCCCAGTCTCCACGTGGGAGTGGTGGTACTGACTCACACGTTTTTTACTCATGTTTTTAGAAAAGAAGGCTTATCTCAAGAAGAGCAGGAGCAGTATAGCAAGGAGCTTTGGGATGGAGCTGTGGAAATTACGGAGACAGTGCTGTATGTAAAGCAGCATAGTGTTAACTGTATTCCCGCTGCCTTGTACATGATGACTCATTTGCTGAAAGACCAGTTTACCATTCAGGATGCCACTAATTTTATCGATTGCCTCTTTGTGGATTCAAGTCATATTCCAGCCCAGCAAGGGCAGACAATTCGCAATCACATTCACTACATGTACGATCGCCTTCTTTTAGAGGGCTGCAACGAGGAGGACTGGATTGTACCGGTGTTGCGGTGGCTTATGACCCAGCCTGTTACAAGCCTCTAAAATATTCAGGTTTGTAACTGGTGTTGCTTCGGGCTTGGCGAATCTGGTTTAACAGTCGCTCCTTGTCTTGATTCAAGGTGCCCCGCAGGTTAACGTAGTTGGAAGCATGGTTTGCCCGGAAAACTGTGCCAGGGGAATCCACTTCTTGCAGGAAAAGCTCCATTTCTTCCATCACCTCATCTGGCTCCAGTAGCTGGAACTTGCCCTGTTGCACCAGTTTAAACAAGGGCGCCTGTTCTTCCACCATCAAGGTAAGAAAGCCCAAGAACTCTGGCTGCATCTGGGAAATAAGGCGGGCTGATTCAAGTGCGTGTTCCCGTAGCCTTTGGCGACTTCCCAGCCCAGAAATCAAGGTAATGGAGGTACGAAAGCCTGCTTGGTGGGCTTTGATGCCAGCCTGTGCCAGTTGTTCTGCCGTAACACCCTTTGCCATGGAATGAAGCACCTGATTGTCTCCCGATTCTGCACCGATGTAGAGCAGATCCAAGCCAGAATCCTTGATCAGCTGTAATTCATCCAGGGATTTTTCCAATAAATCTTGAGCTGTAGCATAAGATGAGATTTGCGTTACCTGAGGAAGTTGCTGCTTTACAAAGGCTAGGATTTCTACCATGTCTTGGGTGGTCATGGCCAAGGCATCTCCATCTGCAAGAAATACCTTGGTTACGTACCTGCCGTAGAGCCTGGCTCCTTCTGCAATATCTGATTTTATGTCCTCCATCTTCCGTACCCGAAACTTCTTTCCTCGGTACATAGCACAAAAAACACAGGTATTGTGGGCACAGCCAATGGTTGCTTGAATAATGAGACTTTGAGCCTCGCTGGGTGGTCTATAAACAATTCCTTCGTACTGCATCACTTTCTCCATTTGATTATTAAAATAAAAACCGACTGCTGCATTATACTACAACAGTCGGTTTATTTCATTACAAAACAGTGATTTTACTGAGCTTCCATAATAATCAAGAGCTCACCAGCCTTTACAGACTGCCCCTGATTAATGAGAACCTCTTTTACTTCACCCTTCATGGGAGCGGTAATGCTGGTTTCCATCTTCATGGCTTCGATAATGGCTAGAACTTGATTTTCTTCTACCACATCTCCAGCCTTTACCATAACCTTGCTAACGCTACCAGGAATGGAAGTTCCAATTTCACCAGGTACGTTCTTGTCGGCCATGCGGGTAAGGGCAAGATTTTCGCTCATGGTATTGTCCCGAACCTTTACGTCACGGCGGATACCGTTCAGCTCAAAGTTTACGGTACGCATTCCTTCTTCGTCCAAGTCCCCCAAACCAAGGTACTTGATAACCAAGGTCTTTCCGTCCTCGATATTTACCTTGTTTGTTTCTCCCACTGCAAGTCCGTGGAAGAAGACATGGCTTCCCAAGCGGGTGATGTAGCCGTATTCTTCACGCTTCTTGAAGAAGTCTTCCACTACCTTTGGATAGAACAAGTAGCTGAGGACATCACGGTCGGTGGGCTCTTCCTTGAACTTTCTCAGGTGATCGCGAGCTGCTTCAAAGTCGGCGGGAGGCAAGAGCTCTCCAGGACGACAGGTAATGGGTTTCTTTCCCTTGAGCACTACTTCCTGCAAGCCAGCAGGCTGGAATCCCCAAGCGGGCTGACCCATCATTCCTTCAAAGTAGCTTACTACAGAATCAGGGAAGGCAAGATTTTTACCACGCTCCACAATGTTTTCGGGAGTCAAGTCATTCTGAACCATAAAGATAGCCAAGTCTCCAACCATCTTGGAGGAAGGAGTTACCTTTACAATGTCACCTAACATCTTGTTAACGGTGCAGAACATTTCACGTACTTCATCAAAACGATGTCCCAAACCAAGGCTTGCCACCTGTGGGCGCAGGTTGGAATACTGACCGCCGGGAATTTCGTAGCGGTAGATTTCGGTAAGGGGAGACTTTAAGTCGGACTCAAACACGTCGTAGCGCTTGCGAACATCTTCCCAGTACTCGCTGAGACGCTCCAGCTTGGTAATTTCAAAGCCAGGATCACGCTCTGTTCCTGCCAGTGCAGTCTGGATGGAGTTGATGGAAGGCTGACTGGTAAGACCAGACATGCTGGAAATAGCACAGTCTACAATGTCTACGCCTTCTTCTGCTGCCAAAAGGTATGCTGCCACCTGGTTTCCACTGGTATCGTGGGTGTGGAGGTGAACAGGGCAGTCCAAGGCATCTTTCAAGGCACGCACCAACATCTTGGCAGCGTAGGGCTTAAGAAGACCAGACATATCCTTAATGGCGATGGTGTGGGCACCACGATTACGCAGCTCCTTTGCCATCTTTACGTAATAGTCCAAGGTGTACTTGTCTCGTTTGGGGTCGCTAATGTCTCCTGTGTAACAGATAGCTGCTTCTACCAGCTTGTTGCACTTGGCAGCCTCATCCATGGCAATTTCCATACCGGGAATCCAGTTTAAGGAGTCGAAAATACGGAATACATCAATTCCACCAGCAGCAGCCTCACGAACAAAGCTTCTGATAACATTGTCAGGGTAGTTGGCGTATCCTACACCGTTTGCACCACGGAGCAACATCTGGAAAGGAATGTTAGGAATATTGCGACGGAGCCAGTCCAATCGCTCCCAGGGATCTTCATGCAAGAAGCGATATGCTACGTCAAAGGTGGCTCCACCCCACATTTCCAAGGAGAAACACTTGTGCATGATTTGTGCCAAGGCTTCGCTACCCTTTACCATGTCACGGGTACGGACGCGAGTTGCCAACAAGGACTGGTGGGCATCACGCATGGTGGTGTCCATAATCAAAAGCTGCTTCTGCTCATAAACCCACTTGGATACAGCATCAGGGCCCTTTTCGTCCAACATCTGCTTGAGGCCAGGAGTTGGAGGTGCATCCTCCAGTGGCACGAACCGTGGGGTGTCGTACATCTTGGCACCAGCGGTGGGATCGTTTACTACGATATTTCCGATGTATTTAAGAATCTTGTTGGCTCTGTCCTTGGATACATCCAACTGGAAGAGCTCAGGTGTTTCGTCAATGAACTTGGTGTGACAGCCACCACGGAGGAAAACCTCGTTCTGGAGAATTTTTCCCAAGAAGGCAATATTTGTCTTTACACCACGAACACGCATTTCAGTAAGGGCACGCTGAGCCTTGCGAACAACACCTTCAAAGGTGCTATCGTAGGAGGTGATTTTTACCAAAAGGCTGTCGTAATAAGGGGAGATAACGGCACCACTGTAGATATTTCCTCCGTCAAGGCGGATTCCGTTTCCACCGGGACTGCGGTAGGCGGTAACCTTTCCGGTGTCGGGGGCAAAGTTATTTTCAGGATCCTCGGTGGTAACACGACACTGCAGGGCAAATCCACGGGTGGTTACATCCTTCTGGTCATTGATTCCGATGATGGGATGGCTCAGCTTTTCTCCCATGGCCACCAACAGCTGGGCACGAACCAAGTCAATACCAGTGGAAACTTCAGTTACAGTGTGCTCTACCTGAATACGAGGGTTCATCTCGATAAAGTAGTGGTTGTTGTCCTTGTCCACCAAGAATTCTACAGTACCAACACTTACGTAGCCAACTTCCTTGGCAAGCTTAACTGCTTCGTTTCGCAGCTTTTCCAAGGTGGACTCAGGAACGGAGAAGGCGGGAGTGAATTCTACAACCTTCTGGTAGCGGCGCTGAAGTGAACAGTCACGCTCATACAGGTGAACAATGTTTCCGTGGCCGTCTGCAAGAATCTGTACTTCGATGTGCTTGGGCTCTACCAAGAACTTTTCCATGAAGATAGCTGGATTTCCAAAGGACTTGCGAGCTTCTTCTGTTACCAACTGGAATGCCTGACGAACTTCTTGGTCGTTGTAGCAGGAACGCATTCCACGTCCACCACCACCAGCAGCAGCTTTCAAGATAACAGGATAGCCATAGCTATTAGCTCGAGCAACTGCATCATCAGCATCCTTCAAGGGCTCGGTGCTTCCAGGAATGGTAGGAACATTGCAACGGTGAGCCAACTCTTTTGCACTGAGTTTGTCTCCCATTTGTCCAAGAACACTGGAAGGTGGTCCGATAAAGACAATGTCGTTTCGTTCACAAGCTTTTGCAAATTCTTCATTTTCAGACAGGAATCCGTATCCTGGATGGATGGCGTCGGCTCCTCGTTTTTTTGCCAGGGCTACAATCTCGTCAATAGCAAGATATGCTCCCAGGGGAGTCAAGGACTCTCCCACCATGTAGGATTCATCGGCTTCTGTTCTAAAGCCACTGAGAATGTCTTCTTTGGAGTAGATTGCTACCGTGTTTAAGCCCAAGTCATGACAGGCTCGGATAATACGGATAGCAATTTCGCCCCGGTTTGCCACCAGGACTTTTTTAATCTCCTTCTTCTCCATGAGTTTTCCTCCTTTTATTTCACTGGTTATTTTGAAAATAATCTAATATTAGTAGCAAATTAAAATTAAATTAATTCAAAACATAAGCAACTATAGTCTAGTAGTTTTTTTCTGTCTAGTTTTTTTGTTAAAAATTGCTTGTTTTTTTTATGATTTAATGAAATCTTGACATATGAAGAAAAGTGTGCTCCTTGGAGAGTTTTGAAGAATGTAAATTATAACTACTTCTTATCAATAGTGGGTTTTTCTTCCCTTATCTCACCATTTCTTCCTTTGTATTGATATTATTTTGAAAATACTGTAGCATATCGCATTCATTATGGAAGAAAATATATCTTTTGAAGATTTGGGCCTTGATGAGGCCACCTTGGCTGCTGTAGCCAAGAAGGGATTTGTAACTCCATCCCCCATTCAAGTTTTAGCGATTCCCCGTTTATTGGAAGGTGATGCAAACGTTATTGCAAAGGCTCGCACTGGTACTGGAAAAACTGCTGCCTTTGGACTTCCCCTTGTTCAGACTATTCGTGAGCCTGCCGACTCTGTGCAGGCCCTTGTTTTAACTCCCACCAGAGAGCTGGCCTTGCAGGTGTGTAAGGAAATCGGCTCTTTTTCCACAGGCTTGTATCCTCGCATGGTTTCCGTGTATGGCGGTCAGTCCATGGGAGCCCAGTTAAAGGCTCTGAAAAAGGGCGTAGAAATTGTGGTGGGAACTCCTGGCCGTGTGCAGGACCATTTGGAGCGTGGAAGCCTTGATTTATCTAAAATCAAGTATTTTATCCTGGATGAAGCTGACGAAATGCTGGACATGGGCTTTATCGATGATATTGAAAATATCTTTGCCCAAGCTAATCCTGAAAGCCGTATTTTGCTTTTTTCTGCCACCATGCCTCAGCCTATTTTGAAGATTGCAGCAAAGTTCATGGGAGACTATGAAACGGTAGCTGAAGAAGCAAGTCCCGAAGCTCCCATTTTAACGGAGCAAAAGTACATCATGGTGCGAGAGCGGGATAAGTTAGAGCTATTGGTACGACTTATCGACATTTCTACCGATTTTTACGGCTTGATTTTTACCCAAACCAAGGTGGATGCAGACAACTTAACCCGCCAGCTAGACGAGCGGGGCTACGAAGTGGCAGCTCTCCACGGAGATATTTCCCAGCAGCAGAGAGAAAAGATTCTCCTGCGGTTCAGAAACAAAAAGACCCGCATTTTGGTGGCCACTGACGTGGCTGCCCGTGGAATTGATATTGGTGGTTTGACCCACGTTATCAATTACTCCATTCCCTTTGACAGCTCCACCTACATCCATCGTATTGGACGTACAGGTCGAGCAGGCTCCTACGGCGAGGCCATTACCTTTGTGCGGCCAGAGGAAAAGCGAAAGTTGGAGCACTTGAAGTCTGCCATTCGCAAGGCCGTGAAGGGAAGTCTTCAGGAAGACACCGTTCCTTCTGTAAAGAAGATTCTGGAGCTGAAGCAAAATCGTCTCTTTGATTCCATGAAGGAGGCCATCTGGAAGCAGGTGGATGGTGGAGCTGGTGATGATGCAGTGGAGGGGGAGCTTGATTCAGTAGTTTCATCCGAGGCTGATTCTCCTTCCCAAGAAAATTCCATTTTTGCCCGTATGGCAGCTGATCTGTGTGGTCATCGTGATCCCCAAGAAATTCTTGCTTCTGTTTTGGAAAACTTCTACGGTCACCATCTCGACGCTGGTCGTTATGGCCATATCGAGTCCCTGGAAAGCCTGAAAAAAGGTAAGGGGGGCCGTGACTCCCTGCGAGAAGGTGGGCGACGGGGACGGAATCTTGATGATGGTGCTCCTCGCCGTGACCGTGATGTGGTTGCAGAGGATCAAAGACGGATTTACGTGCAGCTGGGCCGCCGGGATAAGTTTTTTGTGCGGGAAATCGCTGAGTTCTTTAGCGACCTACTGGATATTCCCCAACGACAGGTGGATGGCATTGTGGTAAAGGATAGCTTCTCCTTGGTGAGTCTGCCCATTGAAGCTGCAGAGCGGGCCTTGCAAATGAGCCAGCGTGACCATAGCATTCCTCACATGCACCTTGACGAAAAGCCTGCTAGCCATGGTGGTGGTAAGAGAAGAAGCCGTGGTGAATCAGAGGAAATGGATTCGCCCCGCAGCAAGCCAAAACGCAAGAAGGGGAAGGATAATAGTGAGGGAAGCTGGAGCTTTAAGGCCAGTGAAAACTCCTCCTTTGATAAATCTCGTTCTAAGGGAGGTAAAGGCTCTGGAAGAGCCTTTGGTGGCAGTTCTTCTGGAAGATTTTCTGAAGGAAAGAGTAAAAAAGGTACCGTGCGGGGCGGAAGTTCAGCCAGCCTCTACAAACGGAAGCTTCCCCAGTAGTTTTACAATCAGTTGATGATGAAAAAATCCCACAGTGGCTTCACTGTGGGATTTTTTTTGATGAATGAGAAATCTTATTCTCCGAAGTAGTAAAAAGTGTTGCCCTCCAGGATAATCTGCCAGTTTTCTAGCTGAGTAACCTGTACCTGCTGGTTTTTCAATCCCAGCTTGGAAAGGAATTTCCAGCTTGTCTTGTCCAGCTGTTGCTCCTGAAAGCTCAAGCTCTGGAACCAAGCCAAGGCTACCTCGTTA
>JAGBXW010000022.1 GCA_017629095.1 Treponema sp.
GAAGTCTTCAAAGTATCAAAATAGATAACAGGCTCGTTCTTATAGAAAATCTTGTTACCAACCTTTTGGTTAGCCTTTGCATTTAAGACAACGTCACAAATTTCGCGAACACCAAATTTCATGGTTTGTATCCTCCTTAAAATTTTAGTTAGTGAATATTTTTCATCCAGTTGTCTGGCTGATTTTCAGGTTTACCACCAGCAAGACGACACCGAACGTCCATATCCCAATTAATATATAGCATATATCTTTCAACCAGGTCATATAATTGGAACATGGTTAAATCCATCGCATCCTACAGTGACATTGAACCCAATCCAACTGTAAGTATTGAAAGATATTGGCTAAATATACTTATATTATTCTCGCCCTTTTGAGCAGCAACTCTCTATCTGCCACGCATTAGCTTTTCTGCAATTTCTTTTGCCTTAGCATTTGCGGGATTAAAAGATTGCTAATCCATTGGGCCAGTTTTGAGACAGCAGATATCAGTTAAAGCTTTTTGCAAAAACTCGAAATTATTTTCATCAATCATAATAGAACCGCCTTCTCCACTTAAAAGCACAGAGCGTGGAGTAAACATTACTCTATGTTTTGGAAACAATAGAGTACATACCTGTTGAACAGCAAATTTCTTATCGGCTACCTCTTTTTCTGACATTATCGTCATAAATATTTGAAAGTTATTTGTATTTGCTAAAAGACTTTCGTCCTTCACAAACATTGATTTATTTAAACACAAGCACTATATTCCGGAGAAAAAATCAGACTCCCCTATTAAGGCAATTTCTTTAATGCGAGGTTGGTGAATAACCAGTTGACATTCGGGAACTGGGTAATCAGTTCCACACATGAGACTTAATCGAGTATCCATCATCTATTAAAAATAGCATCAAAATTAGCTTCAACTGCCTCTTCATTAGCCGGATTGGGCTAATGCTTTTTATCCTCTTCTCCATGAATTGCTTGATACATAACACACAAGCCAGCATATTCTTCGGTTAGAATAATTTGATTTGCCCCTAAAAATTCTAACTTGCCAATGCCAGTTAATTGTTTATCATTAAACATTACGTCGAGCTCAGCCGCTATTTTATATGGGCGAAGCTCAAAGTCTTTCATGTGCCATTGATCAAAATGGCAAATAATATCAAATTCAATAATATTATCTCTAAACTCTGGATTGTTACCATTTCGAGTAAAATTATCAAAGCTAATAATCATATAATTTAAAACAGAGCCATCAACATAAAGTTTAGGCACAATCTTAATTTGCTTACCAAATAAACTACAAGTTTCATCAGGTGTCAGCTTAGGTCTATCTAAACAATCTCTGCTTGTGTAAAATAACATTTTCTTCAATCTTTCGTTTTTCATAATGCGATCAACGATAATATTCATATCCTTTTCCGCAGATAAAAAACTAGATTTAGGATAAGTATAGCTTTGTATCTTCATATCTATTCTCCTTTATCACTCAAAATAGAGACTCAACTACAATAGTCTTCTTATAATTACCATAATGTAAATCAAACTATCCGCTATATCCAGAAGTCCAAGTTAGAGTGACATTTCTAGGATCAACTTCATCAAACTCTAACTTAACTGGATATTTTTTATCAACAGTCCAAATCTCAGCCTAATGACCGGTAAAAGTATAAGAGTATGGCATCTTCACCTTAATGAAAGTTTCACCTTCAATCTCTAATACTTGATCTCCATTGGGGTCTTGAGTCTCTTCAATTAAACCTTTAACGATACCAGCCTCGATATCGTCTTCAGTTTCATTTGCATAATATTCTACAGCTTCAATTTCTAAAATACCAGGAGTTGAAATCCAATCAACAGCTTCAACTCTCCAGCAAGTATCGTCGCCTCGCAAGTAGAACTTATTATAGCGTTTAAAGTAATTTAATGTGTTTTCATTTTTTGGCATCAAAATACTTAATGAGTGATTAGGAGTATCAACACTAATTCCGTGCTTTTGGATAAAATTAATTTTCGTCTCAATTGGGCCACGAATAGCCGCATAGGTAGAATGAAGTCCACCCTCATCTTCCCATGCAATTTGATAAGAACATTTTCTAATATCCCCACGGAAATATGCTAATTCAGTTAAATCTTGTAAATAAACAATCCAATAAGTTTTTGTTCCAAGCCATTCAAAAACAGTTCCAGGAGTAAAGTTATGTTCATAGCCTACTGAAATAATTTTATCATCATAGTCTTGTTTTAACTTATTTGGATTAATGAGTGCGCGAACCGGTTTCCGGTCCTCTGCATCCGTTTTTACGACCTCAGCAGCCTGGTAAGAATTCCATACTGCATGGTCTAAAGAACGACGTTTATCTTTAATCATTCGCTCTTGCTATCTATCACCGCCCTAATGTCTCAAACGAACAGACTGTTTTTCTACTCCGTCAACAGTATTTGCGTTTGGGTCAAAAGGTCTTTTATCATAAACTCCCAATCGGCCTTTCATTAGTCTATAAGGGACATTACTACTAATGTCATAACCTGACGCCATGGCTTAGCTCCTACAAAAGAGTGATACATTCAAACACGGTCTTTCGATATAAGTCGAAACTAGTTTCTTGTACTTTTAGTCCCTCTAATTTGCATAGTAGCTACATGAATTGCGGGCGAATGAAAATTTCATTCAATCCCGCAATTTCAATGGTAACAGTATCTAATTGTTTAGGCCAATCCTCTTCATGTTCTCGCATTGGAATTAATTTCCACATTTGGTTGGTTAAGCGACGAACATTTACATCAATATCTTCCTTTTGAAATTCAAATGAATATTTAGTCGTCAAGAGCACTAACCTCCATTAAGGTAGACCAGTTAGAAGCATAGCCTCCGCCGGCCGCAATCTTACGACGCTTATACAGTCTCTGCATATGGAAAGAATCTCGTCTGCTCTCTTCCAATAAGTTCATCAACTTAGATAAGTGATTTGCCTAAGAGGTCATCTTAAAGTCAGAGCCGCTATATTTCATTCTTGTACTTTCAATGGAAGTAACCTGGCGCTGCACCCAACCCTGCTTCATTAAAAGCGCCAAGATATTGATTTCTTCTGGTGTAAGTTCAATATTAAATCTTGACTTATCCACAAGAATCCTAGGAGTTTCTGATACCTCTGGTAACTCTCCATAGACAGTGCCTAATACAAATTCATCAGGCGTTAGCTCATCCTCATTGATCTCTTTTACTTCAATTGTATAATCATACAAATTTTTGCGAGGGAATTCAAAACCAGGAATAGCATTCACTAAAAGATTCTGCAAATCTTTTAATGTATCTTCGAGAGTTAGTTCCAGATATAAATCATCGGTAATTTGTCCAAGAAAGCGATTATAAACAGCCGAAAAAAGGGTCTCAGCCATAATAATTGCCTCCTTACTTATTATTCAGCAGAGGAAACCTCTGCGGGCTTGGTAACAACATTATACTTAGGAGCAGTACGGCGTCCGGCAGGAGTGGCCTCAGGTTGAACTCTACGCTCACCAGTGCCCTGCTTCAAAATAGTCTTGTTATCATCTTCCTTGTCTTCCTCATTGTGCTTCAATGCGGCTTCCACATCGAAACCAGTCTTTGCCTTCAAGGCCTTACGCTTCTGCAAATCTACCATGGGAATATCAATAGACATCTTCTTGATTAAATCAATGACTCCAATGGGAGCAAAATCAAGAGCATCTAGGAAAGCATCTAGAGAGCCCTTAGTAATTAGATTGTAAACATCTCTCTCACTCATATAGTATTCAGGCTCGGTTTTAACATGAAATTGCTGAATAGCAACAGGGTCCTGAATCTGCAAAAACTGAGAAAGAATAGTTACGCCGCCAGGCTGATAAGTTAACTTCTCCAACTCCTCAGAGCTAACCTGTAAGGTCTGACCGGGCTTAAACTCTCTACGGATACCGTCTTCTGGAATCTTATAAACAACAAGGCTGGCGCCTCTGTTCTTAACATTATACATTACACTCATATTTATATCTCCTTTTTCTCAAATAAAAATAAGGGGAAGTGGGGATATCCCCTCTTCCCCTCTTAGTTATATATCAATATTTAATTAGGATTAAGCGCCCTTAACGTTGTAGGACATATCAACGAAGTTAGAACTATCCCAAATGGAATCAGCCAACTCGTACTGACCTAACAACTCGGTATCAGCATAAGCGCAAATGTTGTTAGCCAACATAGCAGTTACGCCAACCTTCTTATAGACCTGAATCTCACGAGAGCGATCAGCATTTACATACTCGTCAACAATTGTGCCGCCCTCAAATGCGATCTTAACAGGCTTGCTGTCAGCGCCAGAAGGAATGATGTAGCAGTAACCAGGATTGATTACCTTGCGAGTATTAGTCTCGTCCTCCAGACCCTGAGGCAGGATGATAACCTTGCGGCCCTTGTACATAGCCAGGTGACCAGTGTCCCACAGCTCCTGCTTCATGTTCTCGGTCCATCTCCAGCCCTGCTCAGGAACCATCTTAACTGCGAACTCATAAGTGCAGTAGATAGAGGGCTCGCCATATGCAGAGGCGATAACCAGAAGGTTGTCAAAAGCCTTCTCATCAAAACCGTTGGTAACAACAATGTTTGCGGGAGGCAGCTGGTTAATAGAAGCAGATAGAGCATGTCCAACTTCCTTCATGATTAGCTCGTCCATACCTTCCATAACAATGGCAGTTACTTCAGCGAAGTCCACACGACCATCCAGGAACTCCTCAAATCCAATCTGAGCAGCTCCACCGATAGCAGAAGTGCGAACCTCGAAGCTCTCTTCTTCACTGGGACCCAGCTTGAAGACTTCGTAAATACCAGCCAGTCCAACGCGAGTGATGAACTGCTTAGCACGAGAACGAACATCTCTCTTGCGACGGAAGATGGGCTTGTCACCCTGAGCAAACTGCTTGGTCTCAGCGAACTGCATATAAGCCTGCTCGACCTTCTTGGGTAGAACTTCATCAAGAGTCTCTTCAATAACAGAGAAAATCAAGTTTTTATTTTCACGATACAGAGCATAAGTGCCTGCATACTCATTGAACTCACGACGTAGAGTCTCATTTAGAGCAGCATAAGAGAACTGCTCACCATTAAAGCTGTAAGATACGGGAGCAGAAGGGTCAGCCTTTGCTACAGTCTTTGCCAGCTGTACTAAGTTATTTCTATCTAGCATTACTCTTCTCTCCTTTCATTAAGCGATACGCATAATCTTTACGCCCTTCTGATGATCGGGCATGGTGTAAACCTTAACAACCTGCCATACCATGTCACCAGAACCTGCGAACTGGCCTTCAACAGCCTCTGCCTTAGCAGTGGTCAGAATGCCCTTCTCGCCAACGTACAGCAAATCAAACTCTTTCAGAGTATCAGCGTTAATCATATTAGTGGTGTAATGGTCGCCAACGTTAGTCTTAAATACACGAGGAACCATTGCGGTGCCATCGGGCATCATCTTCTCACGATTACCACGATCACGCAACTTCATGAACAGACGACGACGATAGCCCTCTTCGATTTCAGGGTTGTTAATGTCATTCATCTCATAGTAATCATAAACCTTGGTAGCAACAGAGTAATCAGGAACAATGCCCTCTTCTCCATCCTCAACCCAATCGCCATCAGCGTTGAACTTAATCTCGCCGAGCTTCACAAATCCATCTTCATCAGCCTCAGGATTAGTGGGGTCATACTTCTCACGGACACCCTGCAGTAGACGGGTAGGTCCATAAATCTCCTCTGGCTTAGCAGCGTCCAGGGGACTATAAACACGGGCCTGATAGTTGCCCTTAATCATTGCGAACTCGCAATCTAACTGATGCTCACGATATAACTTTGTCTCATTATAAACAAGCATCCATTCGCCTGCACCAGTAAAGTTTACAAGGCCAGCTGCATAGTCATACTTAACAAACTGTCCCTGCTCTAGAACCTCGATAGAGGGATCTGCAGGTAACTGAGCATAAATCTGAGCGGTACGCTGTGCAGACAGGTGGTTAGGCTCAACCTGACCATAGCCCAGCTCAACGTAAGAAGCCTGAGACTTAATATGCTTCTTCAAAAACTCTTTAAGCATTTCTATATTTCCTCCTTTTAGTTTTTATTACATTTCACTCGCAACAGAACGCAAGGCCTTAACCCAAGCAGGAGCTTCATCAGCCATGCCGCCATTCAAATTAAAACTGGTGGGGCCATCAACGTTCTTATTATTATCATCAAGGTTGAAATTGACCTTGTTGCGAACACATAAAATAGAAAGCTTTGCTTCAATATCATCTAGAGAATAAGTATCAATATTGGCAATTACATCTGCCTTGTCTTCATCAGACAGCATATAGAAGCCAGCGATCATCTTCTCCTTCTCTGCCTTTTCAGCACTCTTCTTAAAAGCAGTTAGTTCATCTAACTGAGCTTGTAAGTCAGTAATGGTAGATTGAGCATTTGCATATTCAATCTCTAAAGCAGAATATTTATTACTTAGCTCTACATATTCTTGAATTTCCTCAAGATTGTATTTTTCTTTTTTGTCCTTCTTTTTCTTGTCTTCGTCTTCATCATCCTCATCCTTGCACTCACACTCAGACTTGGGCTTGCCGCACTTGGGGCACTTCTTATCTTCATCATTGCCTTCCTCGTCCTCGGGCTTCTTTTCTTCCTTCTCGGACTTAGCATATTCTGCAATTGCGTTAGCATCAAATTGAGGCTCTTCAGCAGGGGTGTAACCCTCCAACTCAACCGCCTCTGCTGCAAACACAACAGAACCATCTTCAGCAACGGAGAAATCAAGACGATAGTACTTTTCATCGGCGGTTAGAACAGCGAACAACTTCTGTCCTTCGTCTTCACAGACACTCTCAATGCCGTAAGTACCTTCTACATGGCTATAAAGAGCGGTCCACAAAGCGTCACCGATTTCAACAGCGTATCTAGTAAACACTTTTTCTCCTCCTTTATTTAGTAATTCTTTCAATTCGTTCATCATAGAGAAAACTTGCTCTTTAAAACCATCAGCAAAAGCGAATTGAATTACAGGGGCGCCGATAGTAGAACCTTCAAAACAAGGTTCATTAACTTCACCCAATGTACAAAGTTTTGAGATAATTGCTTCATTAATAATGAAGAATTGAGGTTCTCCATTACCATTTTTTGACCAATGCGCATTAATTGTATCTTCATCCAATTCCATAGACTGATTATTGCCCATGGACAAAATTCTACGACATTCTGGATACTGGCCAGTCCATAACCAGCCTTCAGTCATCATATATTCGCGCTCATTCATGCCATCATCTAAAAACTTCTAAAACCAAACCTTTGCACTTAAATCAACAAAGCCATAAGGTCTAGTAGTATCCTTAATTTCAAACTTTCCATTGGAAATGTCGATAATGCGGTTATGCTCCTCGAAGTCACCTTTTTCTTCATTGTAAAATCCAACAATGGGGCAGCCGGGGAGAGAGTTTGCCATTTGTTTAGCAGTCTCTTTGGTGATAATACTCTTATTTCTGTTGGGTTCATCACCAACATAACACACCTTAATCTGACACTTGGAAATCAAAGGATTGAGAGGAGTGATGTTGATAAATTCAACAGGTGTATCCAATTTAATACTTGTATGCATTTTCTCCTCCTTAGCTCATAGACTCTCTATTTTGGATAGTCTTCGTAGACTTCTCGGCATCTGGTTTTTCCGGACGGCCCGCAGAATTCTCACTAGTCTATCCTCCTGTTTTAATTTGAGTTTTCTATGTTTGAGTTTGACTAGAATTGCCCTTCAAGTCATCCATTCTTAAAGTGGAAGACATCAAAGGAGGTAACATAATCTCACTCAAGTGCATAACTTCATTCTCAAAGTAAGCAGTATTTAAGATAGAGCTTTGAGAGTGGCCAAGAGCAATCTATGGCAACATCTTTGAGTATCCTAATTGGACTTGCTCTTTATACAACTTAGCAATTTCTTTATAATTATACTATGTAGTTTCTAACATATATAATCTGAAGTTATACTTTTTCTTTGCCACACTCAAAGATTGTACAATGCGGTCAAAGAAAATTTCAAATTGTAATAATAGTGTGCGGAATGCACCCTCATCATTTAGAATAGATTGACTTAATGATAGGTTGCCATCAGTATTAAACACATTCTAAGAAATACCAAGAGCATTGAAGACGGAACGCTCTACTTTTGCTAAATCATCTTGAGAAGTAGTAGTGTTTTTATCAGACATATCAATACTATCAATATCAGCGAAAGTTGTTAGTACGTCAACACCAACGGCGCGTCGTAACATTTGCACAGCATTATTATGAATATCTCTCGCTTCATCAACGTCAAAAATCAAATCACCATTCTTATCTATAGGAAGCTTTTGAACGATAATTTTCAACAATTTCTACATCTATTTTCTGCGATCCAAATCTTGTGCCGCATCTAAATCTAAAATTGCTGGAATTGCGTTAATAAACAGAGGAATGTCGACGGCACCATTGCCGCCATTAGAAAAACTGAATTTCACAGTCTTTTGAGGCTCCAACATCCACCAACCAGAATCTCTATCAAAGAGACCCCTACCTTCTGGAATTAACTTTCCACTTTTGTAGGCAACATAGCCTTTTTTAAACTCATCAGGGAATAAGTTAAGCACCTTCATGCGGTAAGTGGTATCTGGAAAAGCCTAATCAAAGAATTTCATATTAAATTCGACCGCGGGTAAATTACCAACATTAAAGCGAGTGCGGCAATAATTAATAGGAAGTTCCTAAATAATTACTCCATTAGGACTATCAACGATATATCCATAGTATGCACCATTTTTAACAACCGCTAAAGCGATATCACCACAAGTCTTTGCAATGTAAGAATTATCAAGATAATGTAAAACTCTGGCGAAGTCTTTCATGACCTTATCCTCTTTAATACTCTCATCAAATACTTCTGGTACAACATACCAGTCGTAGCGATACATGGTTGCTGCATAATTACAGACTCTTTGATAAATACCACTGGTCTTATAGAAATAATTAGAAATCTCACGCAAGCGGACAACATCATTATCCATTAAAGCTCTATAAATAACACCCTTGTTAATCATTCCACGAGTAACATTCTAAATAGAGCCTAAATTCAAAACAGCATCATCCAAAGTTTTAGTATTAATTTTAATCTTGCCGTATTCTAATGCACGACTATCCATCATATTAAAACCTTTATTGCGGATTTCCTCCTGTCTACTTAATTCCAAAACTCCACCTCCTTTTAATATCCTGCTAAATTCATAATATAGTCATAGGAAATTAAATTTTCATCAGTGTATGGAATTTCAATTAATCTAAAATCATGTAAAGCACAAAAGCGTCGTTTTTGATTATCATTGTATTGCTATTGATAAAAACCTTTTTTACCACCGAATTTTGCACTAGGTTCATAATGCTACTTACCCTAATATTCAATAATAAAATCGATTTTTCCATCATCATCAAAAACGACAAAGTCAAATCTTAAAGGGCGACCATTTGGACTCTTTAAGTCCGGGAAGATATACTCCATTTTGAATGGGAGTTCAGCCTCCCTTAAGATTTCTTCAATCTTAATTTCTCCTCTTGAAGCTCTCACAGTTCACCCTCCTTAATTGAAGAATGCCCAATCAGAGGCATTAAATCTCTTCTTCTTTTTCTTTTTATCTTCTTCTAACTTAATATAATAAAGACCATACTCAAAAGCGGAAAATTTATCCTTCCTAATTCCACGATTAGCCTATTTCAAAATAATGTTGATACCTTCGTTTTCTTCACGAAGATTCATCATTTCCTCTTTCAATATGGAAGTTAATGTAAATGGTTTAAGATATTCTGCCCTTTCTTCAGGCTTCATATTTTGACCCATCTTGGTTGCTAATAATTTTTCTTTAGCTCCACGCTCGTCAATTAAGAATTTTATCTTGCCTGCCTGTAACTAGGTTTGCGCATTCGCGTGACACTCAGTATTAATGGGCGCATTTGCTTTCAGTATATACATAGCATCGAATTCTGTATTCGCAGTACGATACTTTTTATAATAGCCTTCATCATCGTTTTCAACGCCAAAGTCGGGGAAGAAGTCGCCATTCTCGTCTTCTTGAGATTTAATCATATAGTCAACTAATCCAATGCCGAGACCATTACCATCGATTACGATAGTGCGGGCTTTATACTTGTAATATAATTTCTTAATTCTAATTGCCTGATCCTCAAAATGTTCATCCGCAAAAGTATAAATATTAACCAAAGACTTAATCGCAGGACCTTGAGCCTAAGGAGTTACCTTAAACACACAAACAACAGAATCGCATCCCTTACGACCTACGTCAACTGATAAAACATAATAAGCGTTCGCCGCACTTCTGCCGGAATGTTCATATTCAGGCTTTTGTAATTTGCGGTTTCTATCAAAGAACTCACCATTAAAGAACGCATCTTCAACAGTACCAGACCAACGGCTCTCATATTCACGAGCGAAAGAAGCTTCATTAAAAGTTCCGTCATTCTTTAAGTCTTTAATAAAGTTCGCATCAAGCAATTTGACCAAAACAGGAATTCGCCAAGTACCACCCATAATAATTGCTTTTTCTGGTTCAGTTACCATACGAACAAGTAGGGTAATCAATTTATCATATGGGAAAGTATTTTTCCACCCTGCGGTAGTAACATAAATTTGACTCTTATTTAGCGTCTCTTCTGGATGAACAGTTCCATCCAAACATCTACGAGAAACGTTGGTGGTAGGAATAATAACTTCAGAAAGAATGGTACCATCAACACCAACACATTCCTCAATCAGCCCTCCATGACGACGCTTACCACGCGAACTCTCACGAGCCGCAATGTTATCGAAATAAGAACCATTTTTAAATACATATTTGCAGTAATCTTTACCCTCTAGTGTTTTTCCTCGACCCCAATCGATTTCTCGACGAAATGCGGGAACAAGAGTGCAAATTTCTTGAACCTTTTCTTTTACAATGCCGGCAGCCTGCTCTTTACCGCCAGAAGTAACAAACAGCTTAGCTCCTGGATATAAGACGCAACGGCACATTAGAACCATAATAGAAAGGAAAGATTTTGAATACGCACGAGGGAACACCATGTATACGTATTTATATCGCATTGCCGCACGCAAAAAAACTCGTTGATAGAAATAAAATTTTAGTTCTTTTTTTATCTCTGGATTACCACCATCTTGCAAAAAGTCTACAAACATATCAGGATATTCTCGCCAATATGCAATGTAATCTCTTGCAACGGGGAGGATGGCACGTACACGCTCCTCAGATAATCCAATCTTTTTCTTAGATTGAGTTAAATTAAGTAAATCTTGTAGTGCCATATTAACCTCCTAGAATTGACTTTAAGAAAGCTTCATCATCTTCCTAAAGCCCTTCTTGATATTCATTAAACTCAGCAAAATCTTCATCATGTAAAACTTTTTCTGAATCATCCGCAAACAGAGAAGACTCAAAAGCCTCTTCATCGTCGAGACCTTCATCAGAATCGACTTTAGCTTCATTCTCTTTATCTTTCTCAATTTCACGAAGTGCATGCTCAATCATTGCACTCAGATTGGTCTCTTCATTAATTAAGTCTCGAGTATAACTCTATAAATCTTGTAATGTTCTATCAACTTTATCATTCGGTTCATCAATGTAATATCTAGGAATAAATCCCTCTTTTTCACAAAGAGCAACCAATTCACCAATGCTATCAACGAATTCGCCAGATTCCGCTTTATTCTGGGCGGCGGTAAATTTACCAGACTTCATTAAACTATCATAAACTTTGCTCATCTTTTGGAAACCTTCAATATCGCCAATGTCGATTAATTGATTCGCCTTTAAGGATGTCTTACATACTAATTTCAAAGTATCAATGTGTCCGGCACCTTGAATGTCATAAGAGCTCATCATCTCCTCATAGAGCTATTCGAGTCTAATCCATTCTTCGGGTTTATAGGTTTTACCCCACTTTAATCGAAGATAAGTTCTATCTTCTTCAGTCAAATCATCTATAAAATCGTCAACTCCGCCGCTTTGCTCAGCGAAATAATCCTCTACAACTTCAGATGATTCTGCTCCCTTCGGTTCGGGAGGCTCTTTAAGAACTTCTGTGGGCATCGGTACACTTGCCGAAGCGATCGCCTAAGCGATTTCCGCAGCCTCATAGCCTTGGCGCTTCATTGTTTGCTCCATCTTATTATTAGCAAGTTCTTGTAAAAATTCGTTGTCTTTCCAACGATAATCTCTAAATTGCTTTAATTTCATCTTAGACAAATAGCGGCCTAAGATTGTCATACCAGTTAATTTACTCTTGTCACGGGCATATGAAGCTAGCAATTTATTCCATTCTTCTGGAATATAAGGAACATCACATTCCTATAAAATCCACAAATAAGTGTCCGGATTGAAATTGTCAACATGCATTGTCATACATTTTTTACAACGCTTCATCTTTCCTTCAGGATACTTGTCTAAATTATTAGAACCATAGAACTGATCCGCAGACATTGTTCTATTACATTTTTCGCAATAATAACTTTCAGCCATTTTAATTCCTCCTTTTTATTAACCTAAATTTTCCAAGTAAGAATTATGGCTTTTTGACCTTAGAATTACGGCAACATTTACAAATACTATAAAATCCGTCTTTTGAAGTTTTATTCTTACTAAAATATTTGTTATGTGCTAATTTCACTTGTCCGCAGCGACTACACTTTTTATACTTGCCCTTCATTTCAGTCGTAAAATACCAGTCAAGTAATCTATCTTCAGCTTCAGAAGCAATTAACTTTGGAATCTTATTTCTCCATAAACTAGAAATATATTCTACACTATGCTTAATTCCAAATTCAAGCTGAATCTTCTCTTGGATGTCTGTATTTTGTAATCCATCAACTTTATATTCACAAATGCGATCATATAAAGGATAGTCTTTTAATGCGGCATCAGCGACTTCGTCAAATTCTTGCATTAAATACCACAAGTCTTTTTCAAACTCGCCCCAACTCTCTTGTTTTAAAAGAGAGTAATTACATAATACCGCAGATACAACTTTTGGATCACATAAAGAAACACCCTCTGGAACAATATAGCCTTCATCATCAAAGCTAAAGTCGCTATCTAAAGGCATATAATGCTTCGAACGGGTGATGTTTTTAGGGATAATTGGTCTACGATAAGCATCTTTTAATACATATTGATCTTTTCGCAATTCAATAATCGCAGTTTTAATAATAAAAGCATCTCGCCCGGACGCAGTCTTTAATTTTTCTTCCCATATTTTAATGGCCTCTCTTAACTGTCTCATTCCAGGAACTTCTTCTACATCTGCTTTTGTTATCATTACTTTTGGTTGAAAAATTGTATTTTTATTATTAGTCATCATATTATAAATGCCATCTTCGCCATTTTCCAATTGGGAGACAAGACCTTCAAAAGAAGTTTCACGTTTGGTAACAGTAGCCATACGATTCTCAGTTAATAGCTTACGCTCCTTTTTCTCTTGTTTCTCCATGCAAAGAACTAGATAATCGGCCAGAGTTTCAAGATACTAAGGACTAGGATCAAGAGTCTCTGCTAAAATTTGCTCAACTAGCTAGCGTCTTTCTTCTGGAGATTCTAAAGTATAATCTAATTTAATCATAACTTTACCTCCAGTCTTTTCATATTTTTATTATACCAGAAAATTTTTCTTTTGTCAAGTTTTTCCGAAAAATTTTTTCCTAACTATTATATAAAAATTTTGATAATAAGATGAATTATATTTGACCATAGGCAGAAAAATTTGACAAAAGAAAAAATTTTTGATATAATAAAAATATGAAATAAAAGATTAAAGGAGGAGTATACATGGGCGCAATCGCCATTATCATTTTGGTTTTAATTGCATTAGTGGAAGCGGCTTTTATTTTTTGGCCATTTAAGGTGTTAAAAAATACCTCTGACAATATTATTCCAAAAGGATTTCATGAAGCCTACGATGGTAAATATTATCCAGCTACTGTAATTGGTAAAGTCAGGTTTAGCTCGCCGCAAGAAATG
Source organism: Treponema sp. (assembly GCA_017629095.1). Taxonomy (GTDB): domain Bacteria; phylum Spirochaetota; class Spirochaetia; order Treponematales; family Treponemataceae; genus Treponema_F. The sequence goes on from JAGBXW010000022.1 coordinate 14,077, forward strand.
ACAATAACAGATTTTTCTATGTATGAGAGCAATAAAATTGTTGGCTTTACTATCTATACTAAGCAAACCGCAAAAGAATTTTATGGCGCGCAAGCGGGAGATATGACCAATGAAGAGCTCATGGAAATATTTGATGATAAGCCCGCGATATTTAAAAATGCTGTAGTGTACTCCCCAATGGAAGGATTTTGGACATGGGAATAATTTTGTGGAGCGTATTGTCGCTCCTGATTATGATTCAATATGCCCCATATTGCAAGGACTTAAATACGACTGAATCAATGATTGTCGGAATTATATTTCTAATAGGCGGTCCGTTTTTCGCAATTGCAAATGTTCTTGAAGCGCTTTTGGATTGTTTCTTGCCGGAGGGGTGGAGTGATGGATAAAGCAATAATTGTTATTGGAGATGTGGAAGTTAACGAAGTGGATTATGACATCTATTATTTTCCAGAAGACATAAGCGAGCCTGAATTGGCGGAAGAGGTTGCGGCCCTGGCCGACCACTACGCTGAACTGGTCTATCCGACCTATTGGCCTTCGCATATTAGAAAAAAGAAAATAATTGAATGTTCTATGTAAAAAAATTATAATTTTAAAAAGAGGTGTACTTAAAATGCCACAAAATGAATGGATCAAGGGAGCTTTACTAATTCCCGAAAATAATAGCTATAAGGTAGATGGCTCTGGTCGTATTGTTATTCCGGCCTATCTAAGAAGTAAATTCCGCATTGAAGCCGGAGATCAATTAGAATATTTTACAAGTTTCATTGATGACTCTTGGTTTTTATGCGTGCGGTTAGATGCTAAGACCCAAGCAGAGAGAGCTATCGCCGCAATGGAAGAAGCTGCTGCTGCATTGGAAGAGATAAAAAATGAAGAAAATATTTAAGTTGCGTCGGGTTGGTCGCAGCAGATAGTAACACGGCAACACTAAAGGCGTATACATAAAAATAATTAAAAAAAATGGGAAAATATAGTAAAAACTTTTTTCCCAGAATTATCGTCTTCTGAAATTGAAAATTGATTTCAAGATTATTTTGCCCAGACAAAAGCGTTTTGTCTGGGCAAAAAATTTTTTTTCCCGAAATACACGGCCCCGTGTGTATCATTTTTTCTCTGGTTGCTTTATATAGTATATATATAAAAATTCTAGCAATGGGCGGGCCGGGCCTACTGCCTACCCCGGCAAACATTTGTTTGCCAAAGACAGGCAAAAAAATTTTTTGAAAAAAATAAAAAAAGTTGTTGACATTCTGAAAACGGCGTGATACTATATCCTTGCCGACGGGGACAGCCCACCGGACAACAAGGCAAATCAGCCCATGCGCATGGGAAAGGTTGCGCATGACAATTGAATAGGTTTCAAGCTCCGTCACCTATGCAGTATTGCAAATGGCAAGGGGGGGCGACTTCACCTCAAAAGTCAGAAAAAAAAATGGTTGACAAACAGACAAGCCCATGATACAATGGGTACACAACCCCACACGGGGAATAAAAATTAAGGAGTAACTGATATGAAGTACGAAAACATTATCATGAATAAGGACAACCACATCAAGGGCGCAGACCGACTGGTTCTGCTCGCCCTCGAAAAGGGTCAGAAACTGAAAGCACAGGGCGAGGCTCTGTGCGAGCTGGTCTCCGAAAAGGCGGCGGCTATCATCCAGAGCAAGGGCACCACCGCTGAAAGCGGTGCGAAGTCCACCCGAAAGCTCGTATGGATTAGCAAGGGCGGTGCTGAGTATCCCATCACCTGCACCACCACCACCAAGGCAGGCTCGGTCAACTGGAAAGAGACCGCCAAGCTCTACGAAGACCTGCTCAAGGCTCACGGCATCGAGGTGCCCACTCCTCGCTATAACGCATCCACCACTTCCACCACTTACGGGTTCGACGGTCACGAACACAAAAAGGCTTACGAGAAGAAAGCCTTTGGTGATGACCTCGCAACCATCGCTGAGAAGTTGGGCATCACCACCGCCGAAGAGTAACAGCCGGGGGGCGCAAGCCCCCCACCCAACAGAAAAGGAGTAAAGATATGTTCCCGACTAAAGCACAACGCATCACCGAGTATGACGCAAGCCTGTATAGCCTGCAGAGAGCCGCCGACCGCAGGGGCTACGCCATCGACGACGATGACCTGTGGAAAGAGATGAACCAGATGGTTACCGACTACCAGTTCGGCAAAGTCCGCCACTCCCCTCAGTTCCGCAATAAGTTCTATGCTCTTCGCCGGACTCTCGGCAAGCGCATGGGCTACTAAGCAACCACATGGGGGCGCAAGCCCCCAACATTAAGAAAAGGAGATATAGACATGAATGGTATTACCGGAAAGGTCAAGCTGTACATCTTCGATGAGCTTGGCGACATTGGCAATGTGTACTCCTGGGATCTGCGAGGAGACCTGGAGAGCGAGGAAGAGCTGAACGCTTGGAAGTCCGCAAAGATCAGCCATATCGAGAAAGAATATGGCGACCGTTGGTGTGAAACCAGCGGCTGGGAGTGGGACGAGTCCCTGCTCCATAACCCTGCCAAGAAAGCGGCAGAGGAGGAAGCCCGCTTCCAGTACTTCATGGAAGACATCTATGAAGATTTCTACCCGGACTATGACCCGCACGAGGCATACAGCGAATGGCTCGCCGACCAGTGCGGCGGTTTCTATCCCGACTAAACAAGGGGGCGCAAGCCCCACCCAACCAAGAGTAAAGGAGACAACTATGGATTTCAATGAACCCCACACTGGCAGAATCTGCTGCCGTTGCGCAGCTTGCGGAAAGCGGCTATGGGTACCTGTCATCTTCCCCAGCTGGCATGAGCCTTTTGAGGACACCGAGTACACCTGCGAATACTGCGGCACCGAGCTGCTCGTCACTGACCCCCATGAGTTCAATGAAGACGGCACCATCAAGGACAAATAAGTTACATAGGGGCGAGCCGCAAGGCTCGCCCATTATCGAAAGGGAACCTGGCTTGGAAAAAATTTTGGATTCAGAAAAAAGTTTTGTACAAAATGCCGAATGAATTTCTGAATCGGATTCCCAAATGTTAAGGAGAGAAGCTATGAAATATACAGTAGAAAACCTAAAGCACCTCCGACAGGGCTTAGGTCTTTGTACGGCTGAATACGCTGAGGCCCAGGGCTTAGAAAAGGTCACAGAACCTTGGAAAGAGAAAGTAAAAGACGGCCAGTATTCCGATTGTCTTTCAATCGGCCCTGACAAGGGGACCCGTTATGTCTGGACTCTTAATGGCAGAGTAAAGATGTTCCAGTATGGTGAATATACCCTATTCGACAATGAGGCTGAACGAGATGCCTATCGTGCGCAGAGAGCTACGGAACGAGCCGAGGAAGCCAAGCGGAATAAGCTGATTGCCCGATTGACAGCAGATTTGAAATCCAAGAGTACCGAAGAGTTGGAGCAACTGGTAGCGAAATTGAATTGAATTTTGGGGTGGGCAACCGCCCCAATTCGTTTGTGTAAAATGACGAAAATTTCAATCGATATTTTCGTATCGAAAAAATTTGTGCATTTTGCCTATTGACATTTGCGGCCAGGTGTGATATAATATAGGGTGAGCTTCCCGAAATTTGGCCGGCCGTTGTCGGCTGATTCTCAGTCGACAAAGGCCGGTATTTTGGTTAAATTGCACAAATCGATATTTTTTTATCGATATTTTTATATCGATATGATTTTATCGATATCCCGTTATCGATACATTTATATCGATATAAAAATATCGATTGGGCTCAATTGAATATTTATGCAGTTACTTGGAACCCAATCGATTGCATACAATTTAATTTGATCCAAAATAAAATTTGTGCAAAATGACGAATAAATATTTTTGTACTGATTAAAAATAAAAATAATAAATGAAATTTGAATAATTAAAAACTGATCCAAAAAGTTGGAAAAACGCCGGCTTTGGGGGTAAAACTCCGGGAAAATTTTTTGAAAAAAGGTATTGACATTTCAAAAATATCTGCTATAATAATAAGCGTAAAGGATAACCTTTACAAAACAAAACTACGGAGGTATTTGAAATGATGAAGATTAAGGTTGTGTTCCCCGATGGCAAAGAGGTCGAGACCGAAAGCAAGGGTCTGTTTATGGAGAACATTTTCCGGGTTCTGGAAGCCAACGGCATTCTCCACAACTTTCCCCGGCACACTCTTCGGGAACTGGATGAAATTTTCGGACAGGGATTCTTCTTCCGGGGAGAGCCGTTCACCGACCTGCGTGGCAGAGTAGATGCAGAGGGTTGCGTTTACAGCTATATCGCAACCTACTGCAAGGGCGTGGTAACCGTCAAGACCGCCCCCAATTATATCCGGGTGGAAGATGGCGGTGTGATTACTCACCACACCCTGTAATAACACAAGGAACCGGGAGGGGGCAACCCCTCCCTACACCAAAAGTAAAAGGAGAAAACAAAAATGAACGGACTGAATTGGTACGCATACAATGCAAAGCATCATACCGGCTCTGACGATGGAATCCCCTGGGGCTGGGTCTACTGGGGCGATGATGAGACCTGGTGGTGGGAAACCGACTGCACTGACAACGGCCTTCCGTATCAGGTCAACGGATTCGCAACCGCCGAGGAAGCCAAGAGCGCAGCTGATGCCGCATGGCGCGAATGGAGCGAAAATCAGGGCGACCCTCTGGAAGACATGGAGCCTATCGATATCGAGGAACCTGTCATCATCGGGTCTTTCTGCGACCTCTATGGCTACTGCCCTTATGGGTGCCAGATTGGCAATAGCCGCTGCATTTCCTGCACGGTGTTCACCGAGGAGGATGTTGCTAATCCCTTTGATGATACTAACTGGGAGGATGAGGACGACTAAGGGGAGGGGCGCAAGCCCCTCTTGCTCCATATGGCATTTTGCACAAAAATAATTTTCGTTAATTTGCACAAAAATAATTTTCGTTAATTTGCACAAAAAAAATTTTCGTTATTTTGCACAAAAAATTTTTTTGTGCAAAATGCCATATGCTTTTTCGGCGGCGCGTGCACGGGTGCGGCGCGCCGCATTTTGAATCTATGGGCACCTTCTACAAATTCTGCTCGCGTTTTTTGTGCAAAATTACCAGTTGACTTTTCCCATAATCCATGATATTATTAAGGCACAACAAAGGACAACCCAATTTCAACACCGCCTGTTGTAAGTCCTAGAACAAACACAAAAGAGCGGTGACAGCTTGGAAAGACAGCAAAAAATTCAAAAAGGGTATTGACAAATGCTACCCGATATGTTATAATAAAGAAAACAAAAGTAAAAAGGAGATAATTAAAATGATTTACACCCAGTTTCCCTACGGTACTTCCTCTGTTTCCCCTCGCTTCCCCCGGCTGAATGTCCGCTCTATCCGCAAGATTCCTATGAACGGTGATGTGACCATCCGCAACGGCCACCCCGTTCAGTACAAGACCGGCTATCAGGTCTGTGTGGCGGTTCATCCCTTTGCCACCGCCGAAGAGGTCAGCCGCTTCCTGCACACCGAGGGGCGCAAAGGTCAGTATACCATCCGCCACTCGCAGACCCTGTGGTTCGTGGACGAGCACCGGCAGGTTCCCACCAAGAAAGCTGCCCTGGCTCTCGCCCGGAGCTACAACCGGCTGACTATCTACGGCTGGGCAAAGAACGAAATCATCCGTTGCTGATAGGAAGTGTCTCCCTCGTGGAGACACTTTTTTTTGTTTCTATATGGAATATGCTCCAGCGACGCGCCAACGGCTGTGGCGCGTCGAATTTCAATCCAAAAGGCAAGTTGCACAATTTTCAATCCAATTTTTTGTGCAAATTGCTACTTGACATTTTCCCATTTTGTGCTATAATATCATTGTAAGGTAACTTACAACAACGAAATCAAAGGAGAAAACAAAAATGGCTGAGATTATGGTTGAAAAGCTCAAGAAAAAAATTGAGGAAGAAACCCGGTACTTCCTCGACAATCCGGAAAAGATCGATCTGAAAAGTATCGATGGCGCGGTCGCCCGTTGCTACGGCGCTCTGACCCTGGTCACCGATGTTCTGTTTGACCTCGGACAGACTGAACTGGCTACCGAACTGGGGCAGCATTGGGATGAGATCGACCGGCCCGCCCTTTACGAGACCCTGTACAAGTCCTGGGGCCTGTAAAAAAAATAAAATAGGGGGTTGACAAACAACCCCCGACATGATATAATATGGTTACAAACCAAACAATAAAGGAGATAATTGAAATGGCAAAATACACTATTCTTCCCGGTGGCAAGCCCCTTGAGGGTCACGAATCCGCACAGGCACAGGTCGTTACCAAGGACGGCATTTCCGTACTGGTTTCCTACAACACTGTTGTGGCACGACTGGACAACGAGGGCTGGTTGACTGTGTACGGCCTGTATAGCATGACTACTCGCCGGCATATCCGGTGGTTCCTCGCAGAATACTGCAACGGCACCTGTTTCTCTGTGGCACGGGATGTGTGTGTCGCGGACAATATGAGATATAACATCTATACCGCCGAGGTTCAGCCGATCTGAGAGGTGGGGACGAAAGTCCCCTCTTTTTTTTGCATAAAATTTACAAATGGTTTTTCAGCCGAGCGCGCGCGGTCGCTGCGCTCGGTTTTTCGTTTTATTTATCAATTTCAACAATTTTTTCATTCGATTTTCGTGTAAAATTACTAGTTGACTTTTCCCGATTCTTGTGTTATTATTAAGGAGCAATGAGGGACAGCCCAATTTCAACAAAGCCTGTTGTAAGTCCTATACCAAACACAAAAGAGCTTTGACAGCACGGAGAGACGGCAAAAAAATTCAAATGAAAATAATGCTTGACAATCTGGAAAGTCTGTGCTATAATAAAAGCACGAAACAAAAACAAAGGAGAAATGCAAAATGCAATATACTACTTGTCCCCATGCCCATGACAAAGACTACCGGTTTTCTAAGCCGGTCCGCCGTCTTCTCAAGCCTGTTCGCATCAACATCCGCACCCTCAAAAAAATTCCCATGTGGTGCGACCTGGTTGTTCGCAACGGCTGTCCTGTTCGATACAAGGGCGGCTATCTGACCCCCATCCACAAGCATCGTTTTACTTCTGTTCAGGAGGTCAGCGAGTTCCTCCACACCACGGGTCGCAAAGGACTGTTCCAGATCACTCGTTTCAGCGACTGGTGGGACATTACCGAGTGCGTTCAGATGCCCACCAAGAAACGGGCTTTGGAAAGAGCTGCCAAGAGCCTGTTTGGTTACGCCTACGACTGGCGGAAGAACGAAACTTTCTACTGCGACCTGTGAGAAAAGTGTCTCCCTCGTGGAGACACTTTTTTCATTTCTATGTGGCACCTGTTCAGCGAGCCGCGCACGTGTGTCGCGGCTCGAATTTGACTTAGAATAGCATCCTCCACAATTTGCTTTTGGATTTTTTGTGCAATATGCACAATTGACTTTTCCCGATACTTATGGTATACTATTATTGTCAAGGGGCGGGGCGTGAATCAATCTTGATGCGAGCAACTAAGCTTGCTGACGACGAGTGGATTGGGGCTGACCGAGTCGACAGTCAGAGTTGCCCACCTTAGCCGATTCCAAAATAAAAAATAAAAAAAGTTTGGAAAACCCCTTGACAAATCATTCAAGTTGTGATACAATAAAAGCACAAAGAGAGAGTCTTGAATGGCTCCCTGCAGATGGAGGTGCAAGTCCTCTACCGAATGGTCTTGATTAGCTCTGCATCGGATGGCGGTTCAAATCCGCTACTCTCTCATTTCAAAAGTCAGATGGGAGTCCGGACACTTACATGGTGCTCCTCCTCAGGCCGTTAGAGGCTAAGACAAGGACGGACAGAACAGGGCAATCTCGTAAACCCTGACCATTGCCGCTATTATATGAACTAGAGCGGAACGTTTTGTGGTAGCGAATAACCGCAACAATTTTTTTAAAACTGCTTGACAAATTTCAAACCCTATGCTATAATACATTCAGAGAGGGAAGAGGTGAGCCAACTAATGACTTATGCTCAAATCCAGGCTGAATATGATGCCTATTGTGAAAAGTGCCTTAAAGAGGGCAAAATCCCCAAAGACTTTTGGAGCTGGTCTGCAGGCGAGGAGTAATTCCTCGCCTTTTTTATTAATATTCGCCGCCCCGGCGACGCTCGCGCCGCCGGGAATTTCCATTATACCATATCGCTAGCAATTTGTCAAGAGAAAAGTTGTACAAAAATCAAAAAGTTTGGACGCCCGAATTTGTGCACTTTGCCATGTTGACTTTTGGGGTGGGGCGTGGTATACTATTATTGTCAAGAGGCGAGGGTAGTAAGCCACACACCCCAAGGCATTGGTAGGAGTGCGATAAAGCCAACCGAAAAGATTTTTCAAACTTTTTTGAAAAACCCCTTGACAAATTACCCAAGTTATGATACAATAAAGGCGTCAAGAGGAAATGCAGTAACCAACCTCTCCCCGATTCATAGTCGGGTGAAGTAAAATCGACACTCGCAATTGCAGTAACCGACCTCTCTCTAATTCGTAGTTAGTTGAAGTAAAATCGACCCTCGCTAAAAAACCTCTTGACAAATCCCTTAGAGTATGATATAATAAGGGTACAAAAGAGATGGGAATGAAAAAAGGTCCGAAAGGTTGGGAGATAGTATCAAGCCAACTGGGAGAGGGTGACTCCCACCCATTCTCTTTTGACGAGGTTCTCGTCAAGTATCTTCTCGGAAAAATATAAGACTTGACAAAACGCCCAAGTTGTGATATAATAAGGGTGTCAAGGGGAATGCCAGGTTGTAAGGCTGTTGAGTGTGGCAAGTCGACACCACACGAAGTAAACGAAAGTTGAAATTCCCTCTTGACAAATTCCTTAGAGTATGATACAATAAGGGTAAGAAAGAGATGAATAGTTGGCAACGCTAAAGATAACTCTTTTCAAAAAAAACCTTTGCCATGCCACCACGGGAGAGTACAGAGAATCGGCAAACTCGGCGGTCTGTAAAACCGTTCCTCTAACGAGGGCAGTGGGGTCGGCACCCACCTCTCCCACCACGACAGTTTTTCCACGAGCGGTTCTGCCAGAGAAACAAAAACCCCTCGAAGTTACTAAACCACAGAACAAAAATGAAAGGAGTAGTGGTGATATATATGGTCTAGTTGTAAGGTGCAACTGGTGAGTGACCGATGCCAGTTGAGCCAAAAGTCAAATAGGGTCTAGGCTTGCGGCAGGTCTATACTGGTAGAAACCACCGTAAGAAGAAATATAGAATGTAATGAAGTCGTCCCGGTTGGCAGTCCAACCGGGACGCATTTTTTTCGTTTTCCAATCCTTTTTTGAACGGTGCGCACGCGGGCGTTGCGCACCGAATTTGCGTTTATTATGCAGTTTGCACAATTTTAATTTGAGTTTTTGTGCAAAATTACCAGTTGACTTTTTCCCGAATGTGTGGTACTATATCTGTGTCAAGAGGAGAGAGCGAACCCCCAAGCAAACGAATGCCGGCTAATCGAGTTGAAGGGCAGAATAACTCCCTGTAAAAAGTTTTAGGTAATTACTAAAAACCTCTTGACAAACTTAAAACCTTGTGATATAATAGGGCTACAAACAAAGGGTTACACCCTAAACAAGAAAGGAAATGATAATTATGTCCACCATGCACAATTATGTTCAGAAGAAAGTTGATTCTATGTCTGCCACCGAACTGCGGCTGACCGCCCATCTCGCCAACGAGGAGCTGGACATGCGCCGTGCCTGCTGGGTGGAGGAGATGTATGGTCGCTTCTCCGAGAAGGAGGACCGCAACATGGCTTTCGCCACTCGTTGCTACACCCCCGACAACAACTGGGCTATCGACCGGGTCATCGTCCACTGCTTCACTGACAAGAGCCGTTCCAAGGTCGTCACCGGCATGTCCCGTGTGTCCCCCTGTGACTTCTTCGACTACAACACCGGCGTGGCTATCGCCTTCGCCCGTGCTATGGGTGAGCCTGTTCCCGACCTGTTCTAAAAAGTTTCCCCGATGGGTGAAAGCCCATCGGGGGCTTTTTTGTTTTATTTTTTATTTTAATTTGGGCGGCCTGTCTGCGGGCGAGACAGGCCGATTTTCGTAATATTCACCAGTTTCAACAATTTTTAGTCTAATTTTTTGTGCAAATTGCTACTTGACAAAATCCCTAATCCATGATATAATTTAACCATCAAAAACAAGGAGGAAACAATAATGCAATTTTTTCTGTACCCCATTTCCACTGGTCGCAAGTATGTGTTGCGAAATATTAAGGACTATTCCACCTTGGAAGTCATCGCAAACTCCAAGCACGAAGCCTGTGCAAAACTGGGCATTAGCCCCAAACAGTACAGAGTGCTTTCCATGGTCGACATGACGAGAGAAGCACTGTTCCACACCAAGCTAACCAACGCTGAGGTTATCAAGATTCTGACCGAGAGAGATCCCAATGCCCCCTGCGAAATCATGTGCGACTTCGCCACCGACCATCAGAGTCGTGAGTATAACCTCATCGAGCCGGACGATGGTATGTGCTATGACACTTCCACCGGAGTCCTGTTCTTCTCCATGGGGGAATGTTGGTAATCAAAAAAAATTTAGGATTAGGGGTTGACAAAACCCCTAATCTATGATATAATAACTCCAGAAAACAAGGAAAGGTGTGAGCCTGTAATGCATGATGACAAAGATTTCAATCCCGGCGATATTGTCGATGTGAAAATCAAAATCCCTCTTCCCCCTCTGGAAGAGCAGGTAGGACTTATCGCCAGTACCGCAATGACCCATCCCGAAGAAGCCAAGCGGACGCTGAAACTGGGCATCGTAAATGCTTTGACCAACGGAACCAAAGAGGATGCGGCAGTTCTCCTGCAACTTATGTGGAACCTGTTCGGTCAGTCCGAACATAATCGGTTTGTCGGAGAGCTGATTGTGGCATCTGTCACCGGCGACTTCAGCAAACTTTTCTGAAATTGGGGGTTGACAAACCCCCAAGAGTATGATATAATCTAAATGTAATCAAGGACAGATTCAAGTCCTAAAAACCGAAAGGAAATGATAACTATGCAGAAGAAGTATGAACTCACCATCAACGGCTCCTCCATTTACGATTCCGATTCTCTGAACCCTCTGGCCGTCCTCCTGGGCGAGCGACTCAACACTCCTACCTCCGCCCACCTCAAGGACACCACCACCGGCGAAGTCCTGGCCCTGATGGAGGAGGGCAACATCACCTACCTCGCCCCCAGTGTCACCGTTTCTTTCCTGCGTGACCTGTGCACCGAGGATGCCGAGTACGGCAAGATGCTCGTCTGCCAGGGTCTGGTGGCCTTTGAGGGGAATGACTCCCCCACGGCCAAGGCCATGTACGATGCTCTGATGAAGCTCCATGTGGAGCTGTTCGGCCCTGTTGACATGGTTGACCTGACGGTGGCCAGTCTGGCCCTGCTGTTTGGTGGTCTGTAAAAAAAATCTGGATTTGGGGGTTGACAAAATCCCCAATCCATGATATAATAATTCCAGAAGCTGAGGGAACCGCCCTCCCCACAAAGGCGGACAATAATGCAAATGGCAGAAAGGATTAAAAGTATGAATTGGATTTAGGGGTGGCTCCCGACAATGCTAAAATTCTGATAGATTGTTATAGCGAAATAATAGAATGTGAACAGGCTAGGTGCTTTGGAGGGGCTTTTATGGTTCTGATTTAGGGGGTGGCTCCCCGAACAGCCAACTTTGATTGAGATTGCTAATGTGATTGATACTGTCGCCGATGATGCTCGGCTCGGCGAACTTTTCCACCCCGATCGATTCGTATGGAGGTTAGAATGAATAAGACCTAGGGGTGGCTCCCCGAACAGCCAAAAGACAGATTGAATTGAATACTACCCCCTGCCTGCGCTGGGCTTCGGCTGAGAGCGTGGGCAGGGGCTTTTTCATTTTGGGGCCATTTTGAGCGGTGCGTCTGCGGCCCAGACGCACCGCATTCTGCAATAAATACAATGTTCAACAATTTTTAATCCAATTCTTTGTGCAAATTGCTACTTGACATTTTCCCGTTTTGTGATATAATAAAGAAAACAAAAAAAAAAGGGAGGTAATTGAAATGACCGAGTACGAAATTATGAAAGCCGCTTTTATCCGAACTGAGGGAGCGGAATGTGTCAAGGTGTTTGAGTGGGAGGATGGCACTTCTGCTCTGGGCGTGGACTTTGGTGGCGATGGTGGCTACTTTGAGTTCGATGAAAATGGCAACCTGTGCTACTGCACTCATAACTGCTAATTAACATTCAAATGGAGGCGTATAGAAATGCTTAAAATTCTCGTAATAGCAGATGATGGTGATGATACCATTCACCCTCTTGACTGTCCTTTTGCAATCGAATCTCTTGATTATGAACATGAGTATGATTGCGCTATTCCCCAAGCGAGCCAGTATTGTCGTGAGGCTTGTAGATGCGAAAGCGAGGGTGAATGCCCCTATTTGGAGCTTTGCAAAATGCCCCTTGACAAATAACCAAAAATATGATATAATATTATCATCAAAGGTAAGGAGGAATCCCAATGGCAAACAAGAAAAAGGAAAAGCTCGACCGCCGGGTTTTTAAGAAAGAGGGCGAAGAGCTTCAGCAGTATCTGGCATTCCGCAAGCGTGGCTCCAAAGTAGAGAATGGCAAGCGTTACAATCGTCAGAAATTCAAGAGGGGGGAATGAGTTTGGAAGTCTTGAAGGCTGAAATGGACTATTATCTCATGCTCTGTCACAAGGCTACAAATCAATTCGACCAACGAATTATGTGCGAAAGAGCTTTCGGTGCTGTCCAGCATCACTTCATGCTATTCCCCCAAGAGCAAGATGAAGCAGGAAGATTGTGGGAAACCTACAAGCCCCAATTCGAAAAAATCATCTTCAAAAATAATGCTTGACAAATAGTGTCCCCTGTGATATAATACAAACATCAAGGGGACACCCCCCCACGAAAGGAATTGATACAAAATGACTAACAAAAAATATGTCGAAGAGGAAATCGCCCGTCTGGAAGACATGGACAGAGACCACTACGCATTGTCTAAGGTTGCCAGAAATCTGAATCGGCTGGCTCTGAGCGGCGACCTCGCCCCGGTTTTTAACCGAGAAGTTGAGGTGGAAGCTATCCAGAAGCTCCTGCTCCGTCGCACTAAGCCCAATGCCTTGCTTATCGGCCCTGCCGGCTGTGGCAAGACTGCCATCGCAGAAGCTCTGGCCGCCCACATCGCCGCTCAACGAATCGCATGGATGCAGGCCGCTGCTCAGGCTGAAACGACCTACTTCTGTAAGTTGGACAAGTGGCGTAAGAATGGCTGTGTGGGAACTTGTCCCGTTTTTGAGAACCCTGCGAAGCCCCCTCTGTGTGATGTGGTCATTTATGACCTGTCTATGAACGCCCTGCTGTCTGGTACTAAGTACCGTGGTGAGTTCGAGGAGAAGATTCAGAATATCATGGACATTTGCAGGGATAACCGTGACATTGTTCTGTTCATCGACGAAATTCACCAGATGAATGAAATCGGCGGCTCAGATGGTGCAAGCGGCATGGGTCAGATTCTGAAGCCTGCTCTGGCTCGTGCGGAAATCCGTTGCATTGGTGCTACTACCACCGAGGAAAGTGTCATTCTGAAAAAGGATAAGGCTCTGGCTCGTCGCTTCTCTGATGTGACCGTCAGACCTCTGACCGGAGAAGCCGCAATCGACACCGCCGACAGCATCCTGCGTGACTATGAGAAATTCCACTCTGTTTCTGTTGTCGATGTTCTTACCGCCACTATTCTGGACATGGTTAATCTCCATGTTGGCGGTGTGTTCCCCAACAATTTCATCGATGTTGTCGATGAAACTCTGAGCGGTGCCAGATTCGAGGGAAAGACTTCTGTTTCCCTGTCCGAAATCAAGGCAACTCTGTCCCGGATGACTGGTAACATTATCCAGTAAAAAAAATGCAAATTGGGGGTTGACAAAACCCCCAAAGCATGATATAATGTCAATGTAAACAAACGAAAGGAATTGATAAAAATGAATTTCAACTACCATGTCATTACCAACTTCCCCCAGCTGGGCGGTGCTGAAACCGAACTCCGCACCAACGACATCTACCAGGCTCTGGACATCTACCTGGACGAGGCACAGAACGGCAACCCCACTCTCATCATGGACGGTCACACCGGCGAGGTCGTGGCAATCGCCAACCATGAGGACATCGAAGACCACGCCAATTCTGAGTTCACGCTGATTATCCGGGGCTATCTGGCAACTCTGGTCGCCGAGGAGGAGGAGCTGATGGCCGAGGAGGAAATCCCCTCTCCTGACTACCCCAGCAACTCCATGATTCTGACGATGGACTCCGGCGAGGAGGTTGTCATCCCCCTGTCCGAAGAGCAGATGAAGATTCTGATGTTCTGCGAAGTGGTTCACACCGCTTTCGTCCTCTAAGAAAATCCCCTCCCAAAACTGGGAGGGGATTTTTTTGCTTTTCTGCGAAAATTTTTAGCCGTGCGCCAACGGCTGTGGCGCACGGAATTTCAAAAAAATGTACAGTTTCAACAATTTTTCACCTAAAACTTTTGTGCAAATTGCTACTTGACTTTTCCCAGATTTGTGCTATAATACAAGTACATTAAAACAAAGGAGTTAAATCGTATGGTTACTTTTGAGTTCGTAGAAAAAGTGGTGCAGAGAAATCTCCAGTATGCCCAGATGGGTGGTGAGATTGCAAAGATGTGGATGCACCAGACCTTTGGTGCTGTTCAGTTCGCTTGCGAACTTGCCAATGAAGCAGGTAAAGCCCATCTGGGGGCAAGAATCCTGGATGCATGGAACAACCAATGGAACAAAGAATTTTTCAAACTTATCAAATAAGGGGGTTGACAACATCCCCCTTGTGTGCTATAATATAAGTACATTAAAACAAAGGAGAAACAAAACATGATTCAAGTTAAGTATATCGATGGCGAATTCCGCCAAGAGTTGGTGAGTTACAGTAAGACTTTCCACTGTGCCACCAAAAGCAGAGTAACTCAACTGGAAATGGACTTTCCTAACCGGGAAATCGTCTGCATGACCATGTTCGAGGGCAAGCGCAACTTCCTGCTCCGCTCTGGCGTTCTGATGGTTCTTGACCCTATCCACGACATTCTGATTACCGCCTATCCTGTCAAGTGGCGTAGAGCGCAAGCCATGTGCTACCAAGCTCTCGGCTCCCCTCCCCCTCAATATCTCTCTGAAGCAATTTACGCAATCAGAAACTGGGACAAAGAACATGGATACACCTGAATTAGGGGTTGACAAAACCCCTAATCCATGTTATAATAATGCCAAGAGGTGAGATAAATGTACGGAAAAACTTTCTACTATAATTACCGCTACTGGAAAGTAATTAATTACGACGACACAAGCGGACTTTACATCTGCCGAGCATTGAACTCCACTGACTATCAATACTTTGGCGAAGACATTATCAATGGAGGTTAAACAATGAAAACATCACAGCAGATTGTCCAGGAGTGGCAAGCACAGATGAATGACTCTCGCATCCACTGCCCCAACTGCGGAAGCTCCGCTCAGCCCGAACTGGTGTACCAGGACAATACGAGTAATCACAGGGACAAAAAGGATGATTACATCTGCGGATGCGGTTGCCGATTTAGAGCGCATTTCGCTTTCATCAAAGCAGAAATCCTTGAAATAGGGGTTGACAAAACTTCTAATCTGTGATATAATCTAATCATCCAAAAGAAAGGAATGATAGTTATGAAGTACATTTGCGACCCGAAGTACGGCTACCATGAGTTTGAATCTGCTGAGGACTGTCTGCGGTTCGAGGGTGCCCGTGAAGCTGAAATGACCAACGAACCCGGCAACGGTTTCCTGTGGTTCATGTTTTTCATTGCCATTATCGGCGTGATTGGTTTCGGCTACTAAAAAATGCAAATTGGGGGTTGACAAAACCCCCAAAGCATGATATAATGTCAATGTAAACAAACGAAAGGAATTGATAAAAATGATTACTAACTATCTTCTGTGCGGTCTGGCTGTTTGGATGGTGATGGGTGTGGCTCACCACCTGTGCGAAACTACTCGCACGAACTGGGTGATGAGCCTGTGCGATGGCATTATTAGCCTGCCGTGGAACATCATCTACTACATCCTGCTCTATGTCATCATTTACCCCATCGCCTGCATCTGGCTGTTCTTCCGCAATGCCATCAGGGGTGTGTCTGAACAGGCATGGGAAAATGCCAAGATTACCCACTTCTGGAAGCTCGGCTGTTTCCGATTCTGCTATTGCCCCGATGCTAGTCGGTGGAATCATAAGTTCTTCCTTGTGCGCATCGTGAAGCCGGCTGAGAAAATCAATCACATTCCTACGAGGTAAAAATGGGGGTTGACAAACCCCCAAATCCATGATATAATGAACTCAGAAAAGAGGTGAGAATTATGTCAAAGGAATACAATTTTGAGTATGCTGTTTCTCTTGCCCGTCATTCGGGATTGGGTTCTGCAGGTCTGGACGGTGAGTGGTTCAAAGACTATGACAGTGCTTACAAGTATGCTCAGCAGTGGGGATACCCATTCACGGTTTACTTTGTTGTCAATCGCAAGTGGATTTTCTATTGCAAGCGAAGTGCTGTTGAGAACAAGCCCTATGCGCTGTACAACATCCGTTCACTCCCCGGCTATGTGGGACAGGTCGAAACCAAAATCTGGTGGTCTGCGTTTGTTAGCGAGCCTGAAAAATTTCTGGACTACGCAGAGGAAGTACTTGACAACGCTTAAGCAAAAAAAAATGCAAAATGGGGGTTGACAAAACCCCAAATCCATGCTATAATAAATACAACAAAACAAAGAAAGGTTTGATACTATGAAGAAGACTATTACCACCAATGCCACTGTTTACATCCACAATTATGAGAATCTGGCCATCGGCCCCAAGGAGTTCCAGGGGGAGGTTGCTTCCAGAGCCGCTGAACTCCGGGACGACAATGACCACTTCTCTGAGTGGCTGAGCTACACCGAGAATCTGTCCTCCGGCGAAATCTTCAATCTGACCGAGGAAGAGCGCACCCAGCTCCGACAGGAGTACGAGGAGCAGTGTGCCGAGGATGCCGAGGAGGAGCTGCTGGAAGACCACTGGAGCAAGCAGGAGGTCGAGGTCGAAGTCGAGATTGAGGTCGAAAGCTAACCGGATAAGCCGAGGGATTTCTCCCTCGGCTTTCTTTTTTTTTTCAAATTGAATTTTTTGGGCGGTCCGCGCACGAGTGACGCGGACCGCATTTTAATTGTATTTACCCCTCAGCAATTTGTCAATTCGCAATTTGCACAAATACATCAATAATTAAAATCCCGTATTTGTGCATTTTACCATGTTGACTTCTGGTACGGTCTGTGGTAAGATATTGGTGTCAAGGGGGAAGCCCAATAGTAGATGGCGAAGTCGGAAACTGATGGCATCTGATGGGTGACCATTGAAATTTAGCTCACCTTCCAATTTTTGTTTTAAGAATTCATCACTCTGACAGACAAAAATAAATTGGAAAACCCCTTGACAAATCTCTTAGAGTGTGATACAATAAGAGAGTCAAGAGGGACGGCATGAAAATGAACCCCCGGTGCCGTCCGAGGAGCAAGGCTAGGTTCGGCGTTGAAAAAAATTTCAAAGAAATTTGAAATTCCCTCTTGACAAAAGCCTAAAGGTGTGATACAATGAAAGTACCACAGGGGAGGAAACCTCCTCCCCAACCTACCAAAAAAGTCAAGAAAAAAGAAAAAAAGTTCTTGACAAACAGCGAAAGCTGTGATACAATAAGGATGTAATGAGGAACACCTCTTACAAAATAAATGAAATTTGGGTTGCGACCTACCGCAAGATTGGAGAATGATACTATGAACAACAACAATACCATGAAGAAGCTGACCCAGGCCGACCACTTCAATGCTCTGCTGACCTATCTGGACGAGTGTCCCGGCACCGTGTTCCACTCCCCCAAGGGCGACATTACTGCCGAGCAGATGGCAGAGTTCGTCACTCGCCGTCTGGAGCTTCTGGAGAAGAAGAACTCCGCTGATAAGAAGCCCACCGCTCAGCAGGAAGCCAACGCCGTTATCAAGACCGCCATTCTGACCGCCCTGGCAGACGGCAAGAAGCGCACCGTGACCGAACTGCTCAAGGATGTGGACGGTCTGCCCGAAGACATGACCAACCAGCGTATGTCCGCTCTGGTGCGCCAGATGGTCGAAGCCGGCCAGGTGATGCGTGAGGAAATCAAGCGCAAGGCTTACTTCTTCATCGCCGCCTAATCCCGATGGGGGGAGCAAAGCTCCCCCAAAATTTCCTCTTGACAACTGTGCCAGTCTATGCTATAATAAGTACAGAAAAGAGGTGAGGTTATGAACGAAGAGAAAATCCAAAAGCTGATGAAGTCGCTGAGAATCAGCCGAGAAGAAGCGATTCAGCTGATGGAAGATGATAAGGAAATTGACCGTGGTGCAAAGATGTTCGAGCTTGACCCCGAACTCGAAAAGGGTGCGAAAAAGGCAAGGCAGGCTGAGCGCAAGGCAAATTCCACTCCCACCAAGAGAGAACGCAAGCCCAAGCCGGAAAAGCAGGAAATCTGCTCTGCCATGATGAATGGTCTGCGTGAACTGGGTGTTGAGGATTTCACTATCAGTAACCCCGAACGAGAATTTACTTTCATCCACAACGGAACGAAGTACAAGGTCACTCTGGCCTGCCCTCGCTCCTAAAGGCTCTTGAGGGGTCGAGCCTATCGACCCCATCCCAGAGGCCAGAACCGCACTGGCTAGGGGCCCTCGCCGAAGTACAAGGTGAGAAGCAATCAAATGCGGAGATAAGACCAAGCCCAAGGGGACGCCCTTGGGTCTTATTTTTTTGTACAAGTTGCACAATTTTCAGCCGCCCGCTGCTGGTCGCTGCGGGCGGAATTTTGATTTATTTAACAGTTTCAACAATTTTCTACCTAAAACTTTTGTGCAAATTGCTACTTGACAAATCCCGAATTTATGATATAATACAAGTACCTTAAATGAAAGGAAGAAAACCAATGATTTACTACAAGAACCGTGAGCACTTCGGAAATGATGAGTACCATCTCGTTTCCGCAGAGCAGATGGCAAAATACGCTGAGCGAGACAACTATGAGCAGGAAACTCCTTACTTCCATTTTGCGGAAGTTGTCCGACTGGACAAAATCGAGGATGGCAACTTCTACTTCTCCTTGAGAAGTTACAACTAAAATTGGGGGTTGACAAAACCCCCAATCCATGATACAATAAGTACAACAAATGAGGAAGAGGGACACCTAATGAAATTCTATTACTGTTATCATACTACCTATCACAATGGCACTCGCATCGGTTGCATCGTGGGAAAAAAGCTGACAGATGAAGAACCCAAGGCAGAAACCGTGCAAGTCACTTGGGACAATCTGAGTGAGATGTACCACCGCTTCGGCGTCTGGTGTAAATTTAACATCTGGAATTTCAAAAAGGGTCGAGTGGTGAGCTTTTTCACCGATTCTTTCTTCCCCAAGAAAGACGAAAGAGATGTTAAGGAATGGAAAACTTCCGACTTGGGCATCGTTTTCAAAACCTCCTACCGAGAATTTTCTCCCTCCATCTCTGAGGTTCTCAAGTGGCACGATGCGGATGCGGCAATGGCTTATCTCCGTGAAAGAGGATGGGAAAAATAAAATTGGGGGTTGACAAAACCCCAAGCCGTGATATAATAACTTCAGAAACGAGGTGAGAAAACAATGATGATTGATACTGAACATCCCTCTTGCGAGCATTGCGGAGTGGAGATTGAGGTCATGTCCCGAACGGTGGTAGATGCTCATAATAATGGCATTGTGGTGCTTGCCACTGGCCTCTGCTCTTGCCGTACCCAGTGGTATCAGTGGTATGAGCATTACGGCTACCACGGTCATATGTGTCTGGAAAAAACCAGAGGTTATTACACAACGCCTATTGACAAACCCTAAAATCTGTGATACAATAAATACATCCAAAAGGAAAGGAACTGATACAATGCCCAAAATGATTTGCTTCGACATGGACGGCACGATTGCCAACCTGTACGGAGTTCCCAACTGGCTGATCCATCTTCGTAACTTTGACCCCTATCCCTACCGGCAGGCAAGCCCCATGTGGGATATGGAGGAGCTTGCGAGTGTCCTCCATCAGCTCCAAAGTTCTGGTATCGAAATCAGAATCGTTACTTGGCTGTCTAAGGACAGCACTCCCGACTATGACCGGGCGGTCAGACAGGCCAAGAGAGAGTGGCTGAGAGAGCAGGGCTTTCCCTTTGACCACTTCCACGGCGTTGCCTATGGTGCGACTAAGGCTGACAGCGTGCGCAAGTACCTGGGCGAGGGCGAAACTGCCATTCTGATTGACGACAACGCCAAGGTCAGACACGGATGGCATCTTGGCGATACCATCGACCCCACCACCTGCAACATCATCGAAGCTCTGCGCAAGTTGCTGTAAAAATATGGGGGAATGAAAAATTCCCCCTTGACAAATCCAAAAATCTGTGATATACTATTCTCAGAAAGGAAGTGAGATGAAATGTTTACTCTGCTGTTCGTGCTGACTGTTAGTTTCCTGTTTACCGCAGGTCTGGTCTGGGTTGCCTGTTGGGCACTGGCTCTGGTCGGCGTAGTTGTGGTTTGGAGCTGGAAGCTGGCTTTTGTGGTTTGGATTCTGGCGATGGTTGCCAGGGCACTGTTCGGGTAACTGAAAAGGGGTTGGGAGAAAAAATCCTTCCAACCCCTTGACAAATCCAAAAATCTGTGATACAATTTAATCATCAAGAGGAGGTGAAAGAAAATGAAGATTGTTGATAACACCAATAAAACCGCTCCCTTTTGCACCCTGGATGAGGGCGATGTTTTTCGAGATGCAGATGGTGTTCTGCTGATGAAAATGGGTCACATCGACTCGACTGATGGGGTGCTTTACAACTGTGTGGCTCTGTTCGATGGTGTCCCCCTTAGTGTTGATGCCAATGAGAGAGTAATCAAGATTGAGAGAGCAGTCCTGACTTTGGAGTAAGAGAGGTGATACCAAATGGCAAAGTTTATTCTGCGCAACCGTGAAACTGACGAACTGATTCCTGTGAATCTGACCCCCGAACAGGAACGCCTGTTGGCTCTCCTGGAGAGCAATAACCTGGACTTGTCCGGTTTTGATGCCACAGAAATTACCGGCGACTTTCAGGAGGTCTAAAAAGAGAGAGGAGAAATCCTCTCTCTTTTTTATTTTATTTTACATTTTTTGGCCGGTCGCCTGCGGCTCAGGCGACCGGAATTTAGATTATTTGTACACTTTACACAATTTTAAATCCAATTCTTTGTGCAATTTGCCATCTTGCATTTTCCCACAATCCATGATAAGATGTTTGTGTCAGGAGGGGAAGCGCACGACTTCCACCCCAATCGGAACTTTGGTTCGGTGGGGTATGAACTGGTCCGTCCCCGTTATCGATAAAACATAGGAGAGTAAAAAAAAGCCGGGGTCTCCGAGAAAAACCTCTTGACAAATACCTTTGTCTGTGGTATAATACAGACACAAGGGGTGAGGAAAACCAAGGTCGCTTGTGAGTTAATAGGGTGTGAATGTAGGGCTTACTGCTCCTCCTTTTCCCTATGCTAGCTAAACCGAAAAGGCTCATTCTATCAAACCAAGCGAAGCGAAAATAATTTTCCAAAACCCCTTGACAACTGAATAAAGTTATGATATAATCTAATCACAATCAAGGACAAACTAAGTCCTAAAGAATGAAAGGAATTGATACTATGGCTACTACTACCACTACCACCAAGAAGATGACCAAGCGTGAGATGTTCGAGCAGATTAAGGGCAAGTACCCTCTGACCGCCGAGGAGGTCGCTTTCATCGACCACGAAATCGAACTGCTGACCAAGAAGAACTCCGCTGACAAGAAGCCCACCGCCAAGCAGGAAGCCAACGCAACCATCAAGTCTGCCATCCAGACCGTGATGGAAGCCCACCCCAATCAGCTGTTCACCGTGTCCGAGCTGATGAAGAAGGTTCCCAACCTGCCTGAGGACATGTCCAATCAGCGCATGTCCGCTCTGATTCGCCAGATGGTCGAAGCTGGTCTGGTCAAGCGCACTGAGGTTCAGCGCAAGGCTTACTTCTCTCTGGCTTAAGTGATTGGGGGGCAACCCCCTTCCACTTAATTCTCCGAGGAGGTTAACCTAATGACTGAACCGCAAATTCAGCGCATCATGCGAAGGCTTAAATGCTCCCAAGAGGAAGCAATGGAAATCCTTCTGACAGACAAAGCAATTGACCGAGGTGAGCGCATGGAGTTTGACCTGTCTCCAGAAGCAGAAAAACAGGCGAAAAAGTTCGCAAATACTGGCACAAGGCAGACAAATGGGCAGAAAACCGAGCGGAAACGCAAGGAAAACCCCACAAAAGCCACAGTAATTGCGGAATTGGCTCAGTTTTTGACGGAAAATGGGCATGAAATGGTCGAAATCACCAATAAAGAGCGTCAAATCGCCTTCAAAATTGGTGAAAATGCCTATGAACTGACCCTTGTGCAGAAAAGAAAGCCAAAATAAGGTGAAAGTGGGGAGAAATCCCCACTTTTTTTCTGTTTTGAATCAAAATTTGTATAAAAATCAGCTGGTCGCTCACAGCTGTGAGCGACCAGAATTTGATAAAATGTACAGTTTTAACAAATTTTTAAGCAAATTCTTTGTGCAATATTACTACTTGCATTTTCCCGGAAATGTGGTATAATACTCTTGTCCGATGGGCGAGCAGGTTAGAGTATTCCCCAAGCGTGGGGAGAAGTTAAAGTGGGGGTTCAAATCCCCCACCGCCCTCAAAAAAAATAAAAAAAAAGTGTTGACAAACTGAAAAGTTTGTGATACAATAAATACACGGTTGAGGAAGCGATGGCAAGCCTAACCGAATACAATGAAATGAGGAATTGAAATTATGAATCGTTATGACAAGAGAAGAAAGTATTACCTGGTTCTGGATTGCGAAACCGCAACCCTGCCCTACGCAATCAACTACACCGGCGAACAGCGCAAGAGTATCGCCATCGCCAAGCCCCTTATCTATGACCTGGGCTGGAAGGTGGTCGATACTAAGGGTAACACCTATGCCAGAAAGAACTTCCTTATCAGCGAAATCTTCTCCGTTCCGGCGGTTTTCGATACTGCGTACTACGCAGACAAGCGACCCCTCTATCTGGAAAAGCTCGACAAGGGCGAAATCATGCTGACCGACTGGCGTACCGCCGTCCGGGAGCTGATTGAGGACATGGATGCCTGTGTGGCGGTGGGTGCCTACAACTCCATGTTCGACTTCAAAAAGGCTCTGCCTTTTACTGAGCTGTATATCAATCAGCTCTACTCCCCCGACTTCCACAAGTGGCTCGACTTCCAGAACAGCCGTTGTGAAGCCATCGCAACTGGCCGCAAGTATGACAACCCCTACGGCTTTGACGAAACCATCTTCCGGTTCCGGGGCAAGGAATATCCCCTGTTTGACCTGTGGGGCCTGTCCTGCCGTCACATTCTGAACTGTGACGAGTACAAGCAGATGTGTCTGGATAACGAGTGGGAAACCCCCTCCGGCAAGTATTTTAAGACCTCTGCGGAAACCGCTTTCCGGTTCTTCTCCCAGGAGCTGAACTTCATCGAAGCCCACACCGCCATCGATGATGCCGACATTGAAACGGTGCTGTTTGCGGAAATCGCCAAGCGCACCAAGCGCAAGTTTGAAATGGGTATCATCTACTTCCCCTTCCGGGAACTGGGTACTGTGGAACGGTTTAAGGAAGCCCACGGTATTTGGTAATTAGAAAAAAGTGTCCTCCTCTGGGGGACACTTTTTTTTTGTGCATTTTGCATAAAATTTCAGCCGGGCGTCCACTGGCGTGACGCCCGGAATTTAGAAAAATAACCAATCTACACAAATTTTTAATCGGGTTTTTTGTGCAAAATGACAACTTGACTTTTCCCAAAAGTTAATGTATAATACAATCACAAAGTGAGGTGAGCGCATTGGATGTTGCAAATCTGAGCAGACGAGAAAAGCTCAAAATGATGATTGCGGTCTGCGCTTTGGCAAACGCACATGGCGAAGATAACAATACTTACAGCTTCTGGTATCGTCATTGCCATGAGTATGACGAAAATGGAGAGTGCGTTTATGAGCCTACGCAGGCTGAACTCCAAGAAGTGTTCAAAGAAGTCTTCGGAGTTGATTTTCATGAAGTATACAATTTGATGTGAGGTGCTAAATATGTTAGAAAAACTGGATAAGCTGATGGACAACCAATTTGCAAATAATGGTTGGGGGTATCGTGCCCATGCCACTATCATGAAAGTGGACGAGGAAACTGGCGAACAGTATGAGGACTGTGGTGTGGCCGCCGAGGTAGCCATCGCAGACCTGTTCCACGCCAATGGTTACACTGATGAAAATTTCAGTGTTGTTCAGAACACTTGGTCTACTTCCCCTGCCACTGACGAGGGCTTTGTTTCCGTGGCCTGGTGTGAGGACGGCAAGCTCCACCATGAGGTCTACGAGCTGTACAACTAAAAAATAAATGGATTTCCCCTTGACAAAAGGGGAAATCCATGATATAATGGAAGCAAGTTAAGGGGAGGTTTGAAACATGAAAAAATTTTTGATTACTGGTTGTGTTAAATGCGGACACAAGGTTTTCAGTTTGGAAAAGCGTATTACTGCGGCAACTGCTGTTGATGCTGTCCAGATTTTCAAAGCAAACTTCCCTAACGCAAAAATGATTCGTTCCAAAGTTTTATAAAAAACCTCTTGACAAAACAAAGTATCTGTGCTATAATACTGATACAATAAATCGAAAGGAAATGATACCTATGTTTGATTTTGAAGGAATGAATGTTGATTCCAGAGTGAATCATGCCTACTGCGATACGAGTATGGAGGATGACCTGAAGCGACTTCTGCTGTTCCGCAAGGTGGTCAAGGTGGAAACCATCGATAACCAGACCGCCCACATCACCCTGGACAATGGTGTTATCCTCCATGCCCGTGGCAATGAGGGTTGCGGTGGATGTGAGAATGGCTGGTATTACCTGAACGAGCTGAATGCCTGCGACAATGCCATCACTGATGTGCAGGTGCAGGTTAATGATGCTGAAACCGAGTTCTCCATCTTCGTGTTCGCTGACAACACCAAGGTCAGTCTGGTGTCCTACACCGGTGACGATAATGGCTGGTATGGCACTGGCTTCTACCTGACCGCCTACCTGCCCCAGTAATTTTTGTATTGGGGAGTAATATTACTCCCCTCAAAAAAAATAAAACTAGGTATTGACAAGCTCAGTTTCGTATGATATAATGTTGGTACAACAAACGGAAAGGAAATGATTTATATGATGAATTTCGGTTACAAGGAAATCACTCGCCTGCATGAGATGCTGATTAACGCAGGTATTCCCCATGAATACAATCCTCTCTTTGGCGGTTATCATGTTGTCTATTCTCAGGATGGTCAGCGAGTATGTTCTGCGATTGAACATGACTATTCCTATGGTCATGAGTTCGACACCATCGAAATTATGGGTCTGCTGACTGCTGAGGAAGCGGAGTATGATGATGTTGTGGGAGGTCTCTCTGCCGAAGATGTGTTCAATCGCATCCAGACCCACCACAATGAGCATGAAGAAAAGGGCTGGGCTTCTGGCTTTGCTCTCGGAGCAGGGGACGAAGTCTGGTCGTGCTCCATGCCCATTTGGGATTAAAATTAAAAATTGGGGGTTGACAAACAGCCTCCAATATGATACAATAATACTACCAAACCAAGAAAAGAGTTGATAATACATGAATCATCTGTACTATGTTGAGCATTTCCCCCACCTGACCAAAATCGGTATGCACTACAAGAGTTTTTGCACTGAGGGTGAGATTGCTCTCATGGAAGATGCTGGCGAGTACATCTTCCGCAAAGCTAAGGTAACTGCCACTTGCAAGGGTCAGGAAGTCGAGATTCGTCGCAAGTCTCGCTTCCCTCGCTCTCGCTCCGGCAAGTATGGTGTGGAGGTGGAGTGCGTTGAGTAAGTGCGCTGACATGAACTGCGGTTACTACTGGCAGGAAGAGGGCGAGGACTATCCTCGTTGCCACTATCCCAATGATGGTACCCTTGCTCCCTGTGAGTATGACGATGAAGATGAAGAGGACTGTGATGACGAGTATACCCTTGAGGATCTCGGTTATAATTGGTTCTAAGCCCCAAGCGAGAGTAGAAATACTCTCGCTTTTTTATTTTTTTTATATTTAATTTCGTCGGGCCCTCGACGGATGTCAGGGCCCGTTTTCCCGCTCGTATAACCCCATATGGAATTTTTCTCCTGAATCCAGCAGCCTCATATAGCCCCGGGTTTTCCCAAAAATGGCCCGTCCCGATCGGTAAAAAAAGCCTCCCATTTTATTATAACATATTTTTTTAAAAAAATCAAAGCGGCATCGTAAAAGCCAAGATTTTTTCTTTTTTATTTAAATCCAGAGTTCGCTTCACGAGAGGCTATAATTTTACGTTTTAAATATCCAAGAGCGGCAAATTGAATTAAAAAATTTTTGGCTCTCTTCAAAGATTCTTCTTTGATTTTTTTCAAAAAAAATGTTATAATATAAATACAATAAAGAAAAGAAAAAAAGGAAGGTATATATACTATGTTT
This sequence comes from Treponema sp., assembly GCA_017629095.1. Lineage (GTDB taxonomy): Bacteria > Spirochaetota > Spirochaetia > Treponematales > Treponemataceae > Treponema_F. The sequence continues at coordinate 40,842 of JAGBXW010000022.1, forward strand.
GATAAGAATTATTTTCTGACTCGTCTGGCCAACGGTGAGGACATGGATGCTATCGGCAACGAGCTGGCTGCCGTGATGACTGAGGCTCTGAACGAGCATATCGCTAACCAGGAGGCAGCAAAGGCCGCCAAGGCTGAGGCTGAGCTGGCAAAGCGTGACCTGGTCGTTGAGCTGCTGGATATCGTGCGCGAGCTGGCTATGCTGGAGGGTCTGGATGGTGAGCTCGTGGAGGTCACTGACGCGGATGTTAACGCTGTGACCGACGCCCTGTGCGGTCTGTTCCAGACTATCAAGGGAATTGAGACTCTGCTTGTTCCTGCGGCTCCCGCCACTCCTGTGCGCATGATTCCCAAGGCTCAGGTGCACATGAGCGATGATGAAGCTATTGCCAATTTCCTCGCAATGCTTGGTCAGTAAGCATCCGACCACAAAAGAGAATTGAATAAGTCTGGACTAGCCAGGAACTAGTCCAGCTAGAGCAAAAGTTATTCCCAGCCTTTTTCGGGCTGGGAATTTTTTTTGGCTTTACGATAACGGGGACGAGAAAATGAGATCGGCTCATCTGCGCCGATCGGGGCACCACACAACGGTAATTTGTGGTAATGTGTAGCAATTCACTGTGATTTATGGCAATTAACTGTAATTACGGTGATTTGTTGTGTATATTATAATTAAAATTTATATTAAACTAAATCTCTAATCCACTTCCCCCGTATAAAACAAAAAAGGAGGATGCCTAATGCATCCCCCTTAATCAAATAATCTTCTATTCAAATATGATTAACCCTTTGCCACATCAAGATCTACTCCAGGCAAAAATCCTACCAAGAGCCCCTCAATAGTCATCTCTCGTGCAAGCTTCAGAGTCTTATCGACATCAATTTCCAACTTTACATCACCAATAGGCTTCTCAGGCTCAGGATAAGTCTTAATCTCAACAGACTCCTTCTTCTTCTTTGCCACCACTCTCTTATAAGGACGGAAAAGAGAATGTTCATAAACACTACCATGCTCATCTACCGTACCATATTCCATCCAGCAGGAAGCATGAGTATCATATCCAACAATCTTGTTATTGTCATCATAAAGAATATAGAAGGCTCCGCTACCCCTATTCACCAAATCCTTGGTACTTGCGGCAAATGCGGACTTACCCTTCCAGTTGCCAATCTTGGTGCCGTTGATTGCGGCTCGCTTCAAAGTATTATAATCAAAATTCATTTCAATTTTTCCTTTCGATTTTCAATTTCATTTTTCTATTATTATTATACAAAATTTTATTTAATTTTTCAAATAGCCTTCTTCTACCCTAACCTTCATGTTTCTTTAGATGATCCACTTTCATCTAAACTCTTCATCCCCTCTCAGCGCCGCATTGGAAAGATTAAATATCTGGAGCGAAGCGACAGATATTTAATCTTTCCCCCCTATTCAACAAGTCCTATTCTCTATTACTATTTATATGGTTTCTAAAATTTGACCACTTATCAGAAAATTTTGACCACTTTATAGAAAATTTTGACCACTTTCATCAGAAAATTTTGACCACTTTTTCAACCGAGTTTTGGAAGTTCATTCTTCACCCACTGAAACTCTAAATAAGTTTTATTATCCTCCCCGGTTATCATCTTCACATCAAGCAATCCGAGACGCTTTAAAATTTCAACAGTATCATCAACAATAACATTATTTGAAGTTGTTGAAGTTGCAATTCCAATAAAATCCTTAATTTGCTTTAAAGTCGCAATGAATGGTTGATACCCATTTGCGCAATATCTATTAAATAAATAAATATAAATACTAATACTATTCTTCTATAATACATTCATTAACTTTGACAATGTAACGTATTCAATTAAATTAGCCTCAGATGCATCTAAAACTGTTAGATAATAGTAATCATTATCACCTTCTGTAATTAAACCCTAATTCATTAAATGTGTAAAATATTTGGCAATGGTTTTTCTTGACATAACTTTCTCCACAGACCCATCACTTAATGTTCGTGTGAAATCTCGCTCAATCGCCGCCCATTTAACTTTCTTTTTTTCAATTCTTCGTCTTGTGCTAACTACACTTTCACGCTCTGAATTGCATTGCAACCAAGCATAAAGTAAATCACAATAATCTTTCTCACGCACAATCATACTGGCTGAGGGCATTTGGCGAGAATTTTTCTTAATTTCCACTGCTATCACTCTCCCTTCATAATATTATGAATTTCCTTCTCGCTCAATTAAATGGTCTCGTCCAGAAATTTAGAACCAAAATTATAGAAATTTTTGACCATTTTTATAGAAAATTTTAACCACTTTATCAGAAATTTTTGGACACTTTTATAGAAAATTTTGACCATTTATCAGAAAAAAATGACCACTTTTATATACTTTATCCAGATGTCTAAAAATTTAACACATTTTTTTAACACTTTGCGGCCAGTGCCCTTAAAGCGCCTCTATCCTTGCCGCTCCGATTAGCCGTCTCCAGCCCCCTAGACGCCACAAATCGACAAGCCGCCGCATTAAAATTACTAATTGATTTTTATAAAAAAATATGATATAATATGTATGTAAGATAAAAAAGAGATAAAGATAATAAGGAAAGAATTGCTGACGAGGGCCGTAAAAATCGTCTTCCGTCAAAATTTCTTTCCAAAAGGAAAAGACTGGAAAAATTGGCTCTGGAGGTAAATTATATGAGTATTGGAACTGCATTTCACCCTTCCGCAATTGAAGACGAGATCTATGATATTCTGGATTCTTCTCCCGACTATATCGTTTCCTCTAGGGATTATACTCGAGAGGCTATCGAGGAGGTCATTGAGTTCATGTATAAGAAGGCTCAGAGCAACGGCATGAAGTACGATATTATCGACGACACTCACCCTGATAAGAAGGGTGGTTCTGTGTCCATCTGTTGGATTGAGACCGGACATCTTCATCACATTGTCCTGAACTATCGTCATTGGGAGGACTAACACAATGAAAACTATGCGTATTGGCTCTTCCATTATTAATCTAGACGCAATATACGATATTAATTGTGTCGAACGTGAGAAAGGCACTGGTGTGCGAGTTGAATATTCCCATTCGATTAAAGAGTATCTTGTACCTGGTTTCTTCGTACCAGAAATCGTGGCAACCGCAATCCAGCGAGGCATGAACGATGAGGACGATAGTTTCGATCTAATGGCAAATCTGACCGCGTTTACGAAGGTATTAGAATAAATGAAACTTAAAGGAGGTGGAGAAATGCTACTTAAAGTAAGTCCTCGTTGGATGGTTAATCTTAGTCAAGTAAGAGCCATCGGTCACTACTAGGATTCTGACGATGAAATCACTGTCTTGTTCATCGATGGTGTAGAACAAGATTTTGCTTGTGACAATCAAATCACCCGCGACGGAATCTTAGCAGATATTGAAGAAGTATTCTGTCCTAAAACCCTATTTAATCGAAAGGAGGATGACAATGGGCAGTTACAGCCATATTTGTCTATTTAAGGCACTCATTTATACCGGAAGCGACACCAAAGTAGAGCATGGTTTTTGTTTTGCCAATAACTTCACTGATGCGATCCGTTATATTGAAGGAACGCTCTACGGCAATGACCTTCTAGAGATCGAGCACATGGGAATGTTTGACGCATGTCCCATTGTTTCTGCCGACACTTGGGAAAATATGAGAAAGGAACTGGGTGAAGAATAATGGGAATGTATGAAGGCACTTTTGTCGGTGTAGGCTATATCGTGTCCGAAGAAGAGCGTTGCAAGCTCTTCCAGAAGGGATACGATCCTCACATCATGAATACCTATTTCTTCCGAGTAAATGACGACACTTGGTTCTTCGGCCGTAAGGCCTACGACTTCGATGAGTTTGGTGAAGCCAAGAGCATCGATACCCTGGCCACTCTGCCTCTGCTGCAGGATGATGGCACTTTTGGCATCGAAATTGGCGAAGTCCTCCTGTCTCTTGGTGTAAGCGTCGAAGAAATCAATGTTAAGTGGTGCAGCCCTAACATCTACGTCGTTTTTTGGCAAGATTACTCCTAAGGAGGAAATATGGAACATAAATGCGGCGACTGCGCCCTTAAGGCGCTTAAGGCTGGGGTATGTCCGGTCTTTGAAAGAGATATGGAGAGCGAAAATGGATGCCCTCTATTCACAACAGGAGTTCAGACTTGCGACATTTGCGGAAATGTAATTGTGAGTAAACTATGTTATGAGATCGACAACGATGAAGTTCATACTATTTGCCGTAGATGCTTAACTGCGCACCCCTGTCAGTGTTGCGTTAACGCTAATAAGTGCGCCTTTAACTCTGATGAATCTTGTGCTGAGCCGCCTTATATCTTGGATCAGCGCCAAGAAGGTCGATCAATAACAGTAATTCAAAAAATCAACCCCAAGCGCGTACAAGCCACTTGCGCACAAGGGTGTAAATGTTTTAATGCGGAAGGTCTTGATAACGGCAACTTCTGTATTAAAACTATTGGATGTGGCTGTATTAATTATAGAGCAAACTGGAGGAATTGATTATGTTATCTTTGTATGCGCTTATTGCGGTGTTTGCAATTTTTGTTATTTCGATCATTTTTACCCTTGCGACTAAAAATTCTAAAGGTCTTGAAGCGGTAATTATCAGCGCAGTATTTCTGCTCTTTACTTTTTATGTTGTAGCAATTGCCAATTCTAGTGTTAATGATCGCATCAGTGCTATGCATGATACTTATGATAACTTGATGCTGTATCATGAGACCGTTGAAGCTTCTACTAATGAGTATGTGCGTTTTGACTATCATGAAAAGGTAGAAGAGTACAACGCCGCTTATGATTTTAACTTGGCTGAAAGCGAAGGCGCTGTGTTTGGTTGGCTTTATCTTGACGGCTGGGATAGCGGTCTAGACTATATTGACTTTCAGCTCCATGGTGACGAATAAAGAGGTTTAAAAGATGAAGTTTAAGATTTATGCCGGCTTGTCCGGTAGCTATGGAGGCGCACAATATTGTGGCATCTACGAATGTGCCGATAGGAATGAAGCTGAAACCTACGCTCGGGAGCAGGCTGTCGAAGTATATGAATCCTACGGTAGCTACAATGGCTTCTATACCTGGGATTCTATGCGCCAGGAGATTGCTGATAACGAGTATGGTGGCGATATCGAACAGGTTGATCCCGATGATGTCGATATGCGCCTGATGGAAGAGGTTGAGAATTGGCTGATTTACGAAATTATCCCTGTTCCCGATGTTTTCCCTCTGGACTGGGATGAAGATGGCGATGATGATGAATACAATGAACATAATGACGACCCCGATGATTGTTATTTTGTATAATTCGTTCTATCATTATTATATCAAATAAATTAAAATAAATCAACTCATTGCGGCAATAAAAGAAAAGAGCCTTCTAATCATTAGAAGGCTCTTTGATTTTTATAAAAAAATATGATATAATATATATACAAAGTAAAGAAAGGAAATGATAAATATGAATACTTTGAGAATTCTGGGTCTTGATGATGACAATCACGATCCTTCTTTCCGCTGTGAAAATGGTACTGTGTTCAAGACCCCTAAGGAACTGGTAGAATTTCTGGCTAATCCCCATGACTATCAAGCAGAAATTAGGATGTTTGCCATTGTTGATGACTGGGAGGGCGGTCTGGCAGATTATGAAGAGGAAGAAGTCAACTCTATGTTTGACTACATGATTGGCTATGGTCGTCTTCCCGAAAATATGATTGGCGATTTGGTTTTTGAACTGTTCTGGAATTCTGCCAATCGTCAGTGGTGGTAAAGGAGAGTATAAAATGGAACAACTTCTTCTTAATATTCTTCAGGCCTTCACTTCGGTAATTGCTATTTTAGGCGGAATTATCGTTGCCTGTGTAGGCTTTTCAATCATATTTACTAACATGACAATTCAGGCTCTTATCGTTGGTGTATTTTCCGTGATTATCGGTGGATGCCTGTTTATCATTGGCTTGTTGGTATCCACGATTTAACCAAGAGGAGGGTTAATATGAGAGATATTTCTAAGGCTGCAAGTGGTATTATTGCGGCTGCGGCTGGCGTCGTCGTTGGTTGCATTTTGTATTTCATCTTTATTGCGATTTTCTAAGGGGGTAAAAAAATGGCTGAATTCATTATCGGCGCAATGGTAGGTTTTTCTATCGGGACTATAATGGTTATGCTTGTGGCAGGACTGTGGCCTTAAATAAAAGTCCTATCTTGAAAGATATTTTGATTCCTTTTTGGCGTAATTTTTATTGCAATTTTCTAAGGGGTAAAAGAAAATGATTGAATTTATTCTCGGTGCAATAATAGGTAATTTCATCGGAATTTTGGTGATTGCGTTTATAGCTACCATTGAGGCCCTCATTGAAAATCCTGTTTTGGAGAATGTTTTGGATTGTATCATTATAGCTGCACTTATCATTTTTGGCGCATTTCTTCTGTAAGGAGTTGGGATTTTAATGGATAAAAATGAAGTAATTTTTAAGGCTTTTGAAAAAGCCTGTAAGTATTTGCGAGATCATCCGCCCGCAGATGCAGGTTGGGAAGGGGATACTGAAGTTCTCGGCTTAATTGTCGATGCCGAAAGTGATCCAGAAGGAGCTCGATGGGGATGCTACTTCATCAATCAGGTTTTTGATGAAGCAGGAATCTGAAAGAAAGGAAAATCTTATGGAACGATTTATTAATGATGACATTAAAGTAAGTGAACATAGAACTGCGGAAACTATTTCTGAGGACGAGTTCAAGCAGAAGCTGTGTGATGCAGTTTTGAGCCATTGCGGCCAGGATGACTATGATGAAATGATGGAATATGCAATGGATGAGCCCGATGAGAACGATCCTCTGCCCTGGGGCCATGCTGTTAGCTTTCTGCTGAATTGCAGTTATCGCATTATGGATGAGAAAGACATTAATGTCAACCATGAAAATATTACGATTGATTGGAGTGATTGGTACGCTATGCTGTCCGGCACGACAGAGCCTGCAAAGTATCTCGGCGTACACACTATCAGTGGTCTCACTTTTTGCGGCGTACTGACCGGCGGAGATTGGGAAAGCTCTGTTTTTGTCATTCTTTATTGGGATGGTGAGGACATCCGCGTCTATATTCCCAAGAGAGGCAACACTGTTAACATGGATGCCATGACCGCGTTCGGCTCTGAGGGTGACGAATTTGAAAACTGGGGCTGGGATACTAGTGAAAGACTTTCTGTGCCTGGCAAGGAAGCCATCGCTAATTATAGAGCTCTGGGTCTTTGCGGCGATGACATCATCGATGAAGATGATTTCTTCTGGAGCGACCTTTACATCCGCAAGTATGGCTACTCTCTTAATGAGAATGGCTATGTGGATGTTCCCATGAACTGGGAAGCAATGATGAATGAAATTCACGAATGTTTTACTATTATTTAAGGGGGAAATAAAATGTTACTTCTGATTATTCCTGTACTCGCTTTTGTGATTGTGTTTGGGTTTGCTATCTGGGATGGAGAGCCCGCTCTTGGTTTCCCGGTCGCTCTACTCGCCGGCCTTCTGGCACTGATGATTACCCTTCTCGTTGGTATGGGCTTCCAGGGCGCACCTACTGAGGTAGCATATAGCGAAACTTGTGAAATCCATGCCCTGGTTGACAACGCTCGTTTTAGCGGCAGAGTTGCTGGCAATGTCTATCTGGTTCAGAGCCGTTACGACGAGAATCTAAAGTATTCTTATATGTACATGGTTGAAGATAAGGGCTATGCCTTTAATGAAGTTAACGCAAGTCGATGCTATCTGAACTTCATTGACGGTAAGCCCCGTCTGGTGAAGAATACTCTCAGATTCCAGAATAAAACTCTGGAATGGCTCATCGGCTATTGCGGTGGACCTGAATACATCTTCTATCTGCCCAACGACGCCGAAGTAATTGATGACTTTGTCATCGACTTTGAATAACTACAAAACCTCTATGCTAAACGCATAGAGGTTTTTTGATTTTTTATAAAAAATATGTTATAATATTTATAGAAAGTAAGAGAAAAGAAAAGATACATATGAAATATTTTAAAGCAACTGCAAGGACTCCTTATTGCGGCGAGGAGCTCACTAATTTCTATGTGGCTGAATCTGAAGAGCAGCTATTCGAGTCTGATGAATTATATTACCTGATTGAAGACTGTGTGGCTAAATGGTTCGATGCCGATAAGTACAATACCTATGGTTTTGAATCTCCCGCAGATTATGAGGAATATTACTTCTCTGGCTCTAGCGTGGAAGTGTGTGAGATTACTAAGGAAGAATGCAATGAGGCCATTACGAAAGGATGATAAACTATGAAAAATGGATTTGTTAAGATTGTCGCTTGTGCTGGCATTGGCACTGCGATTACCGTTCTGTGTCTTACTGACCCTTTTATTGGTGTTATGGCACTAATTTGTGGTGGTCTCATTATGTGGGGCATTTCTTCCACTTAAGGGGTAGAACTATGCCATATCAAAAAACTGCAAAAGATAAGGCTTGGGACAAAGAGCGCCAGAAGCTCAAGTCTGAAATTAACGGCTTGACCGTTAAATGCGGCCAGAAGGAACATACAATTCAGTGTCAGACTGGCGAAATTGCCATTCTAAAAAATAAAATTGAAAAGCTGGAACAGGCTATCTCCTATCTAACTGAAGGAAAAGCAACTCCTGAAGAAATCCTGAAGAAACTGGATAAGAATGCGGAGCTGGCTGATATGATGCAATTCTTGGCGAGAGGTATTCAAGGGATGCTTTATTGATAGTGCGTGGTATAGTATTATATTTTTCTAAAACTAAAAGAAAGGAAATGATAAAGTAATGTCTGTAAAAGTTGAAATGAGACCTGTTATTGATATTTGGTCTTTGAGTGATGCCCTGGAAGCTAAGTATCACTGGGGATTGGAGGCTCATACCGTTTGTCAAATAATGTTTGGTGATGCATATTACAACGATAGTTTTAAGAGCTATTGGTTTGCAGAGGATGATCTGTATAGGGGATACTCTTGGCAGAATGAAACTAGAATTACGCGGGAAAATCTTATTAAGAGCTTCTTGCGTGATTTGCTCCCTAGTCACGAAAAAGTTCTCGTTGATGTAAGTTGGTAAGGAGGAAATGAAATGATTTGGTTAATTGTTCCTATTGTATTTGTTGGAGCTTGGATTTGGGTCGGCATCCAAGAGGAAGATATCTTTGGAGGCTTTCTTGCTGGATTAGCAGCAGCAATCCTTGCGGGGCTTCTTTGTTTCGGCACTTGTGCTGTGATTGAATGTGCTTCAGATATAGAATATGAAGTCGCTGAATCTAAAGAAATTTCTGCTCTTGTAGATAATGCACGATTCTCCCATAGTGTTTCTGGTTCTGTATTTTTGATTCAGACTCGTACTGATTCTACCCTCAAATATAGCTATATGTATTATGAGAATGGTCGTGGCTATGCTTTTGATGAAGTAAATGCTAAATCTTGTTATATTAACTACACTGATGGTACGCCTCGACTAGACATCTATCATCCTTATTTTACCAATGAATTTGTTAGACGCTTGCTGGGATGCCCCGCTTTTCCCGGATATGATTATGTTTTTTACCTGCCGCAGGATGCAGAAGTAATTGACAGTTTTGTAATTGATTTTGAATAATATAAAAACCTCTATGCTAAACACATAGAGGTTTTTTGATTTTTTATAAAAAATATGTTATAATATATATACAAGGTAAGGAAAGGAAATGATAAATATGAAAAATCCTACGAAGCATATTGTCTTTTATTTTGCTTATGATGGTTATAAAGAGCGTCCCAGCGATTTCTATGTCGTTGACACTGAGGCAGATGCTCAAGAGCTGATTCTGTCTTTGGCCCAGGAGGCTCAATATGACGATTATCTAGATGTTCTTTGCGGTAACGAAGAAATGTCCGTGGAAGAGATTATGGACGAAATCGGTTATCTGAGCGGCTATGCAGAATATTATCACTACAAGGAGGCGAATTACTATGGTGGCTAAATCTTTTCAGTCTATGACGCAAATGTGCGAGCCCTTTGTTGAAAATGGCAGAATGTATGTGAATGTTAAAAATGAAAAGACTGGAACCATCCGTAAGGTTCGCTGGTATACCGACACTGAATATGCTAAGATGTACGGCGAGAAGGTGAATGATGATCCCCTTGCCCACATCAAGCAGCAGCGAGTTTTAGGTTTCCAGAATGGCTACGTGACCATCTTCAAGGGTGATACTTATGCTAATTTGGAGTGGCTCCAGAAGTCCATTGCGAGATACTGTAAGTGGTGGGGCTGGTACATTGTGTCCACCGAGACTGTCCCCTTTGACCTGCCTTGCGGCCTTGAGCCTGTCAAGCTGCAATGGGAGCTTGTTGGCAAGGAAGATGGTCAGCTGAAGCCAGATCATGAAGTCAAGGCTGCTGTTGAGTCTATCCTGTATGACAAAGGCAATTCTACTTTCCAGGGTGCGGTTGGCGAAAAACTCACTCTCGAATTAGAGGTTATCTCTGCGCATAAAAGAGATAGCTATTACGGCGAACAGACTGTTCATTATATGGTTGACCCCTCTGGTAACCAGTACCTGTGGGCGACTGCAGCCAAGAGCTGGTCTGTTGGTGACAAGTATCATATTAAGGGCACTGTGAAGGAACATAAGATTATTCGCAATGTCGAAACTACGATTCTAACCAGATGTACTCTGGTTAAATAATAAAAAAGAGGAGAATTTGTACATGAAGAAGTTTTTTGCTATTTTGCTGGTTGTTGCATGTCTGGTTGGCTGCTTGACCGGCTGTACCGAGGCTGGGAATGTTAATTACAATTTGTCCCAGGCCGCTGATAACTTTGAGGTTGCTCGAAGAATTACGGTTTATAACGCACGAACCGACATGATTATCATGGAAATGGAAGGCTTGATGTCCATCTCCAACAATGGTGCAAGCGAACTGGTTGTGACTTGCCGAACCGGCAAGAACGAGTATAGGAAAAACTATGTATACCTGAATGAATATGTTATCTATGTGGTTGAGGACATTACTGGTACCGTAACTGATCCTTATCACTACAAGATTCATTTCTACACCGCACTTCCCGACATCGATATCAACAAGTAAACACAGGAGCCTCTTTGTGAAAGCAAAGAGGCTTCTTTGATTTTTATAAAAAAATATGATATAATATATATACAAGATGAAATTGGAGGATATGTAATGAAAAAGTTTATTGGCGTTCTGCTTGCTTTGTCTATGATCCTGGCACTGTGTGCCTGCGGCAGTCCCTATCCTAGCGGCGGTACCTATGTTGCTACCCAGTCTACTGATTCTGGCTCTGAACCTGTGAAGATTTCCTTCATGTCTGAGTTTTATGACAATCACGGAAACCAGTGGCTTGCGGTTGAGGGCACTTCCTTTGATATTGAACCTAACAAGGTCAAAGAGTATGCTTACGACAGTGAAGGTTACTGGATCTCTCAGTGGACTACTTCTTCTGTGATGTCCATTACTGTCGATGGCAAGCATATTGAATCCTGCGGTTCCACTGTACTGTTCTATGATACTCGTTTGGAAAAGCTGAATCTGGAACTGCCCGAGGAAATTACTCTGTCTCAGGGCGATCAAGCGACCATCCACTCCCCTTATGACGGTTATAGCTATTCTAACGATAATTGGGGTCTGCGTTATTGGTTCTGGGAAACTGAAGAGCAGGCTAATACGAAGCCTGCGGCGCGTATTGTGATTATTCAGTCCCAGGAGGGTGATCCCATCTGTATGTTCGCCGGCGACAGCGTATACTGGTCCGTATCCCGCAGCCTGCCTAAGACTACTGAGTTGGTAATTGACGGCAAGATTGTGTACGTGCATCGAGCAAACTTCTCCATCGTGGATACTGCTGTTTTTGAATAAATAAAGGCCCCTTTGTTTAGCGCAAAGGGGCCTTTTGATTTTTTATAAAAAATATGATATAATATATATGTAAGATACGGAAAGAAAATTGTAGCATTGGCTACAATACAAATTTTATAATGACTGGAGGAGCATATATATGTTTGATGCCAAAACCGCTAGAGCCAAGTCGCTGGATGCACGCAATGCTGCAAAGCGAGCAGAAGAGGCCCTGATCGCAGAGCAATGGAAGGTCTGGGGCCCCGAAATCGAAAAAGCGATCGAGTCGGCCTGCGAACAGGGCGCTAATGAAACTGAGATTCGGAGAACTGTGCATGCTAACGACATGAAAGCTCTTGAACCCATGATTAACAAGCATCTCGTAGCTGAAGGATATCGTACCGAGTTCAAATGGGTCGGTCCTCATATCTACAATCTGAACATTTATTGGTAAGTTAGACCCCTATCTCTAAATGAAATAAATTAGAAGCCTCCTAGTCACTAGGAGGCTTCTTTGATTTTTATAAAAAAATATGATATAATATTTATAGAAAGTAAGAGATATGAAAAATTCAGAAAGGAATTGATATACATGGGTAAAAAGCCTTCCGGAAAAAAGCCCTCTGGCAAGAAAAAGAAGATCAAGTATTGTTTTGATAATTTCAAAATTGCTCGTGCAGAATGCCGTGCAAAGGCCCTCACCAACGGAGTATATGGTTGGCCTCTCTGCTGGGAGCCTGCGGTCGGTTATTACTGTCCCGACAGGGATACTGGTCTGCGCGAGGGAGTAAGAATCGCAATTGTTGAAAAGTCTGGCGAATTTACTCATGTCTATAAGGAAGACGCAGAGTTCCATCGCATCACTAGATATACCAATCCTCTGAGCTGGGAGCATTATGTTAAAAGATTTCCCGCACCTCAGTGGAAAAAAGGTAGAGTAAGAGAATAAGACGAAAGGAACTAATAAATATGATTTATTATTGGAGCCCCATTCATGGTTACGGGGAAAAATTCAAGCGCGAGGCTGAGCTTGTTCATGAACGTGAACAGGAAAGCGAACATCAAGGAAATAAAGATCTTCTTTGATTTTTTATAAAAAATATGATATAATATATATACAAGATAAGGAAAGGAATTGATAAATATGTTTTTTATTTCTAAAATTCGCCATAATCGTGAGATTGATACTCTGAACCAGGCTCATGCCGTGGAGCTGCAGAAAACAAGAGAGGATCATCTGGAGCGGTGGTCTGATGAATATCATAAGCGTACGAATGAAGAGTTTGCCCATAACAACACCAAGACACGGCTCATGATGACCGAGAACTTCTGTGCTACTATGCGATCTGAGGCTCTCAACGCCAAGCGAGAAAATGCAATTCTGCGTCAGATCCTTGAGGATCTGACCGGTAAGCCTGTCGATGAGCTGATCGAAAAGCACAAGCGAGCCACTCGCATTCTGGAGTATGGTGTTGAACTTCCTGACCTCCCTAAGCAGCCCGCTGAAGACGAAAAGGTGGAAGAGTAATGGAAATATTCTTCTACTTAATGCGTACTGTGTTGGCAATATTCGTCTTCGGTTTTATCATGAGTAAAATTGAAGATGAGGTTATCCGCACAGTTTGTTTGCTCTTGGGTGGACCCCTCTTATTTGGCGCAGGAATTATCTGGGTATTGGCCATACTATAATTATTTATTAAGGAGGCTGCCATGCTTTGTTTTGAATTTTTCGCAATGCGACAACAGGGGATTGAAGATTTTATCGATGCATTAGCTGCAACCAGTGACCCAAATGATTATTCTAATCAATGTGCGGCTGCTACGTGCGCGAAGCTCGATCTAGGCTCTTTAACTTCTGAAGAAGTAAACTATATCGAAAGAGAGGTATCTAAAAGATATCAATGATGAATCGTACAACTATTGAATTTTGGGAACTCGATAGTCTGTTGGACAATTTTGAGACAGAAGTTGCCATCGGTCGTTACCGCAAAATGGAATATGCGAAGTGGCGTAAACTGACTTCGCCACTCCACTCTGGTGATACTACTGTTGTCCTGGAATGGGATCACTATAAAGTAGACATTAATCTAGGTGGAGAGTGGTATCGTTTCGTATTTGGAGATGACAGCTTTGGCGACTTTATGAAGTGTTGGTTCCTAGATGATATTGACGATGAAGATTTGTGTCCTTCGTCTATCACAGATACGGCACTTAAGTGCGGTGAAATGCTAGGAAAGTCTAGTACTGCAGTCACCAATGCTCTCGAAGAGGTTATCCATTTAAATGGAGGTCTTGCCATCAGACCCTCTGCTTATTCCGAGTTTGAGGCTAACAACATTATCAGCAACATGATGACCGTGTCTGCTGAAACTACTACAAAAAATGAGGAGAATTCTATTATGAAGGGTTTTAATTTTGATTTTGGTCCTGTCAATCCTGCTGTGGTCCGTATGTCTATTTACGGCCTGGCCGTTAAGAACAAGACTGGCACCTTTGTTTCTTATGACGCCGCCCACGAAGAGATCATGGACGTTGATGTGTTCAACTTCGATGGCGCCAAGTTCCTGTATAAGATGCCTGTTGCCATCAAGGATGTCGCAATCGGTGACGTTATTGTTCATATGAATGTTCCTATGTTCGTCACCGGCAAGGCTGAGAACGGTAAGGCTGTTTATGCAGTTGACCCCGTTGCTGGTGAGCGTAAGGAGATTATGCTGACCAAGAGTCCCTTTGGTTTCAACTTTGTTACCAAGGTAATCAACTTCCTGGGTGACACTCTGTGCGGTGGTGCATCCGCCGAGAACCCCTTTGGCAACCTGGGCATGATGATGCTGCTGTCTGAGGGTGACAATGATGTCAAGGATATGCTGCCCCTGATGCTGATGGCCAATGGCGGCGGCATGGATATGTCTAACCCTCTGGTGATGTACGCTCTGCTGAGCGGCGACAGCAAGATGAGTGGTATGCTGCCCTTCCTGTTTATGACGAATGTCGGTAAGCTTGCGGCGCCCACTCATGAGTGCAAGTGCGGCGGCAACTGCAACTACGGCAGTAACTCTGGCGAGAATCAGTAAGCCTTATTAAAGGTCTCTTGTCAAGCGCAAGAGACCTTTTTTGATTTTTCTTAAAAAATATTGTATAATATTTATATAAGAAATGAAAAAGAGGTAATTATCAATGAGTCTATTTGAAAAGCTGCCTCAAGAAGAAGTCCATTTATTGTCAGAGTACTTGGCATTTTATAGTAGTGGCACTCCTCTTCGTGAAGAGAGAATGGATTACTTCTTGCGGTTCTGGGAAGAAGCAAAACTACCCTTCTACTAGATGTTTGGCGAGCAGTTTATCATTAAGAAAGAAATAATGTTTGAAAAACCCACTAGTGCCCTTGCTCTAGAGATGGATGAAGTTTTTTATGCACCTCTCGTGGCCCGATTCGTAGATGTGTACAGACAGCGTGTGCGAGCAATAAGCAAAGATGACTATAACCTAAGAAATAATCTTTTTACCTTTGTCAACAGCGATATAGATCTTGTTACAAATGAGTATCAAGGAAAGTCTTTTATCATTCCGGGAAGTTGCACAGTTACTGGGCGACCCTTATAGGTTAATCAAGGATGTAAACTGGTAAGAATGTTAGGCAAAATTACAGAAGCTCTTGGCATAAAAGTCGAAGCTAAAGTATGCGCAGATTGTGGCCAGATCATGTACGACGATACACATTTTTGTCCCTTTTGCGGAGGACAAGTTAAGCTTATGGATGGATATGAGGCATTTCGTCTTGCCCACTCCTTAGTTTTAAACCAAAAGGTTATTCGAGGTAATCTTTGCCTGAGCATTCATCCAATGGACTTTGTTACTATGAGTGATAATGCGTGCGGCTGGAGCTCTTGTATGAGTTGGGTCGAAGAGGGTGATTATCGTCTTGGAACGATTGAAATGATGAATTCACCTTGCGTAGTTGTTGCATATGTTGAAGCCAAGGAAGATATGAACCTTTGTGATGATTACAAATGGAATAATAAACGTTGGCGGCAATTGCTTATTGTTAACAAAGAAATTATCCTTGGTAATCGGCAATATCCTTATACGAGTGATGTGTTGCAGAGAGAGGCAATGAAGTGGCTGCGGGAGATGTGCCAAAAGGCAGGGGGATGGGGTCCTTATTCTGAGGATATTTATCTAATTCGTAATA
>JAGBXW010000023.1 GCA_017629095.1 Treponema sp.
ATGGAGCCACTGTCAGCCTGATGAACTCCAGCAATCAAATTCAGCAAGGTGGATTTTCCCGCACCGTTTCCACCGATAACAGAAACAAAGTCTCCTTCCTTTAGCTCAAGGCTAATGTCTTTAAGGGCCTTCTTTTCAGTAATAGTTCCAGGATTAAATGTTTTTGCAACATGTGTAAGGGTCAGCATTAGTTTCCTCCCTGGCTCTGGGTTACAGCCTTTGTTTTCATGAATTTTTTCTTTACCACTGGGAGCGCAAGGGCAAGAGCAACGATAATTGCCGTCAAAAGTTTTAAGTCGGTGGATTTTAATCCTAGCTGCAATACAACAGCAATGATAATGCGGTAAATGATAGAGCCAAATACAACAGACATCAGGCGATACCAGAAGGAGAATCGTGCTCCAAAAATTACTTCACCAATGATGATAGAAGCAAGACCGATAACGATGGTTCCTGTTCCCATACCCACGTCGCCGTAGCCTTGACTCTGGGCTACCATGGCACCAGAGAGGGCTACCAATGCGTTGGAAAGCATCAAGCCGATAATCTTCATATTGTCAGTATTTACACCCTGAGCTCGAACCATTCGTTCGTTGTTTCCTGTGGCACGGATAACGCTTCCCAGCTCTGTTCCAAAGAACCAGTACAAGATCATGATGATAACCACAGAAAAAACGATACCTACAATTAAGGAACTCATGGTTCTGTCAATACCTAAAAGAATCTCCAGCTTTACCATAATGGTGTCTACACCCAGCAAAGGTGTGTTTGCCTGTCCCATAATGCGGATATTGATAGAATACAACGCAATCATGGTGAGAATACCAGCCAAAATACCGGGAATTTCCAGCTTTGTGTGAAGAAGCCCTGTTACTACTCCAGAAATTCCACCTGCCAAAAAGGCAATTAAAAGTGACAGGAAGGGATTCCATCCATTTACTAGGAGCACTGCAGATACCGCTCCACCTAAAGCAAAACTTCCATCAACAGTCAAGTCTGCAAAGTCTAGCACCTTAAAGGTGATGTACAATCCCAAAGCCATAATTCCCCACAGGACACCTTGGGATGCGGCCCCCTGTATAGCAAGTAGAATACCCATGCTTTATTCCTTGTTGATTTATAGGATTTTCCGCTTAATCAAAGCAGAAATCGACACCCATTCTAACAAATTTTAGTGATAATGTCATCGGTTGATTCTGACTAAAGTACCATTACGAAGGTTCCAGCCCCAATCAAGATACAGCCGATGATGGATTTGATGGTAAAGGCTTCATGTAAAAAAACAAAGGCCATGACCATGGTGATTACTACGCTGAATTTATCCACCGCCACCACCTTAGTGGCCATGCCGATTTGCAATGCCTTGTAGTAGCATAGCCAAGAAGCTCCTGTGGCCAAACCTGATAGAACTAAAAAAAGCCAACTTTTTCTGCTAATCTCGTGAATACCGCCTTGGGTTTGGGTGACAAGTACCATTACCCAAGCCATGGCCACTACCACCAGAGTGCGAATAGCTGTTGCTAAGGTTGAATTCACTCCTTCAATTCCGATTTTAGCAAGAATCGAAGTAAGGGCTGCAAATAGTGCAGATGCTAAGGCAAAGATAAACCACATAAAGTCCTCCTGGAAAAATAAAAAAAAGCCCAAGTCTTAAAACCTGGGCTTACTGTAAACTATGAAACAGTTTATTTCAACTGAGCAGCAATTTCTTCAGGAATAGTAATTCCAATTGCCTGGGCTGTATCCATGTTTACGTACAAGTCGCCGTTTGCAAGGTACTCAATAGGCATATCAGCAGGATTTTTTCCTTCCTTCAAGATAGCTACAGCCTGTTTTGCAGTCTGCTTGCCCAACTCATAGTAGTTGATTCCGTAGGTAGCAAGTCCACCCATTTCTGTCATACCCTGCTCACCGCAGAATACAGGAATCTTTGCAGGATTTGTTACCAATGCAACAGTAGCCATACCAGCTGCAATCATGTTGTCAGTGGGGGAGTAAATAGCCTCTACCTTACCAACCAAGCTCTGAGTTACCTGCTGAATCTCGTTGGAGTTAGAAACAGTAGCTTCTACGTAGTTGATTCCCAGTTCATCACAAACCTTCTTTGCAATATCAATCTGGAACTTAGAGTTCTGCTCGCTAGAACAGTACAGCAAACCAATGGTCTGCAAGTTAGGAACCATCTGCTTAGCTAGCTTAATCTGAGCCTCAACAGGAGTCAGATCGGAAGTTCCAGAAACGTTTGTACCAGGCAATTCGTTGGACTTTACCAACTGAGCGGAAGCTGGGTCTGTAACAGCAGTAACAAGAATAGGGATGTTGCGAGTCAAGTTAGCAACAGCCTGTGCTGCGGGAGTAGCAATAGCCAAAATCAAGTCAGAGCGATCGTTTACCAACTTCTGTGCAATGGTAACGCAGTTTGCCTGCTCACCCTGGGCATTCTGATAGTCAATCTGGATGTTCTGTCCATCTACCAAACCAGCTTCTGCCAATCCATCAACAAATCCCTGATAAGATGCGTCCAAAGCGGAATGCTCTACCAACTGTACTACACCAATCTTGTAAACCTTTTCACCAGAAGCGGATTCCTTTGCTCCACCTGCAAAAACCATGGATGTGCTCATGAGCACTGCTGCACCAATCAGTGCCAATTTTTTCAATTTCATTAAGATCTCCTTTATTACACCCCATATGCTGGGTACAAATGAAATTAGACTGAATTTTCTTAACTATAATAAAAGTTTTGCCCCTAAGTCAAGTAAAAATTTATATTTTTGGCTTTATATATTCCGGGTGGAGTTTGAAAAATAAATCCTTGAAAACCCTCCCGTTATAGGATACAATTTACCTGTCAGCGATTTGGAGATTGTGTGAGAAAATATCGGCTTAATCTGTACAAAAATAAAAATACCGTTTTAATTGCAGGTATCTTGACGATGCACCTGTTTTTTTCAGTTGTGTTTGTGCTGTATCAGATACCCTTTCTTGTAGTTTATAATACTTGTGCTACTTTTTTATATGGATTATTGTTGCTTTTATCTCGAAAGCGTTTATTCATTTTTCTTGTTATTGTTGCGCTAGAAATTCCTCTTTATGCGGTGCTTACAGGAATTCTATTGGGAAGGGAATGTGGGAGCATTTTCTTTTCCTATGCCATGATTTCAGGTGTGTATCTTTTTGCTGTTTCCCTGGAACGGCCATTATTGCATTATATTCTTGTTTCTTTTCCCGCTGTATTTTCTGTTTTTTTTCTCATTGGCTGGTCTGGAAGACCTTTTTACAACTTTGAGATTTTATATCCTAATTTTATGCTATTTCATCGTCTGGTTTGTATTATCATATCGATTTTTTTCTTAGGATATCTTTGCATTGGCCAACAAAAAGAATTAATTTCCAGCCAGCAGGCTAATAGAAAATATATTGAACGACTTGAATTTATTTCTGACCATGATCATTTGACTCAAATTCCGAATCGACGTTGTATTATCCGTCGTGTGACAGAAATGAAGAAATACACCTTAGTGATCTTTGATTTAGACAACTTTAAATCAATTAACGATACCTATGGTCATCATATTGGGGATCAAATTTTGTGCCGACTGACGCGGCGTATTTTGTCCATGCTTCCAGAAGAGGCTCAGATGGGGCGATGGGGTGGAGAAGAGTTTTTGGTGGTATATCCCTATCATAGCGAGACTATTAGGCAAAATTTAGAAAATATACGGAGCTTTGTTGCAGAAAAGCCTTTTGGCTTTGAAGAATTCATTCTCAATGTTTCTATTACTGCTGGGGTTGCATGGTCGCGTACTGAAAGCTCCTTTGATGAAATCGTTGCAGAAGCAGATTTTCTCCTATATCACGGAAAGAAAACAGGAAAAAATAAGGTGGTGTATCCCACCGATATTGGTTAGTGAGGAGTGAATGTATGAAAGCTAGAAAAAAATATATTTGTACGTTACTGTTGTTATTTGTAGCATTGTCCACGTGGGCTGCAGATTGGTTTGCCTATGGTGGTTCCTTGGGAACAGCCCTTGTAGTACATGGGGATGAGTCACTCCGCTCATATTTCGATACCTTGCATTGTGTGGTGCTAGAAGTAGATGGCACCATGGAATTTATCCTGCATCCTTCCATTAGAATTGCTGCTGGTTCTATTTTACTTGCGGATTTTAAGTTTAAAGATGGAAACTACTATAATTCCCTTGACTATAATTTTTATGGTGGAGTCCGAATCTATCCTGGGCTTGGAGGGTTGAGACTTGGTGTTGACTACAATCTCGGTAGAAGAACTGACTTTGTCGACATTTCTCCAGTAAATGAAGTAAAGTCCACCGCTTGGGGCAATGGTTTTCGCTTTCTGCTGGAATACGACTTTAGATATACAAAAACGGGCTTGCTCCCTATGCTTGGTGGCAGCTGGCGTTATGTTCCCCGCGGTGGTAATACTGCCGATCATACACTTTCTATTTACTTCAAGCTCTTGTATCGATAACTTGCAACTGCTATTCCAATAAAAAAGCCTTGAATTGAAGTCTATCTTCAACTCAAGGCTTTTTCTTTTTGCTTGCAATGTTTTAGCGAGCGTAATCCACAATACGAGTTTCTCGAATCATGGTAATCTTTATTCGGCCAGGATACCGCAGGTCTGACTCAATTTGCTTTGCAATTTTTCGAGCCAGCTCCTTTACTTCTTGGTCAGGAATCTTTTCGTTGTTTACCAGAATACGCAGCTCACGACCAGCTTGAATGGCGTAGGCTTTTTGTACTCCGTTGAACTTTTCGGCAATGGCCTCCAAGTTTTCCAACCGCTTAACGTAGTTGTCTACGGTTTCACGCCGGGCACCGGGGCGTGCAGCAGAAATAGCATCTGCAATCTGCACGATAACAGACTCAATGCTAGTCTGCTCAATGTCGTTATGGTGAGAACCAACTGCATTTACAACAACTGGATGCTCTCCCATCTTTCGTGCCATATCCATACCGATTTCGGCGTGGTTCTGGTCGGAATCACTTTCCGCACCCTTACCAATATCATGGAGCAGGGCACCACGTTTGGCCAATTCTCGGTTACAACCTAACTCTCCAGCCAACATGCCAGCAATGAGAGCCACTTCCTTGGAATGGTACAGTACGTTCTGTCCATAGCTAGTACGGAAATACAAGCGACCAAGGGCTCTAATTCCGTTTTGGCTCATGTTGTGGATACCTAAATCAAAGAGAACCTTTTCGCCCTCTTCGTAAATCTTCTGCTGGATTTCCTTTGTTACCTTTTGAACTACCTCTTCAATACGGGCGGGGTGAATCCGTCCGTCAGTAATCAGTCGCTCCAAGGCAATCTTTGCAATTTCCTTGCGTACTGGGTCAAAGCAAGAGATGACCACAGCCTCTGGTGTGTCGTCAATGATGATGTCCACACCAGTCAGTGTTTCCAAGGCACGAATATTGCGACCTTCTCGTCCAATAATCCGTCCCTTCATTTCGTCACTGGGAAGAGATACGGTAGAAACCGTTACCTCACTGGTAGTTTCCGTTGCAATACGCTGGATTGTGGAAACGAGGATATCTCGAGCCTTCTTTTCTGCTGAAAGCTGAGCTTCTTGCTCAATCTTATTCAACAGGGCTTGGGCATCGTGGCGGGCCTCATTTTCCAAGTTCTGGATAATCAGGTTTTTCGCTTCCTGGCTTGTTAAACCAGAAATCCGCTCCAATTCCTGTCGGTATCGCTCCTCTTCTCCTGCAAGTTCATTTTCCCTTTGGGAAATTCTTTGCTCCCTCTCTACAAATCCCTGCTCGCACTTGTCCATATCGATTTTGCGCTTTTCAAGGATTTCTTCACGTCGTTCCAATTTTTGCTCAATCTTGTCAAGGTTAGCCCTACGTTCACGGTGCTCCCGATCCTGTTGCTTTTGTTCCCGAATGAGTTGGTCTTTCGCTTCTAATAAAATTTCTTTCTTCTGTGCTTCTGCTTCTTTTATCGCATCCTGTTTAATACGTTCCGCTCTTTGTTCGGACGCAGAGAGTTGAAATCTGGCATACAGCCAGCGAATAGTCCATCCAAGAACAATTCCTACAACAGGGAGGGCAACATACAACACAATGTTGCTCACATTTAACTCCTTACGAAAGTATAGAATTGCTTTGTATACAAGTTACCATAACTAAGCTAGATTGTCAAACTGAAATTAAACTATAACTTAAAAGACTTCAAGGAATAAAGCTGTTTGAAAAAGCCCAAATGATGGGGATTTGCTTTTTTTTAGCGTGCAATTGGCATAAACTTTTCTTTTCCTATTTGACTGACAAAAATTTATTGTTTATATTTATAAGGTTGTGTAAATAAATGATTTTGGAGAATGGAAATGGATTTAGAACAAAAAATTGCGCAATACAGTGAGGCTGCTCGTGCTAGCAGTATTGTGGATTCGTCTTTGTATACAAAATATGAGGTAAAACGGGGCCTCCGTGACATTAGCGGAAAAGGTGTGTTGGCAGGTCTTACAGAAATTTCCGAAGTAATGGCATACCGAATAGAAGAGGGTGACTTGATTCCCTGTGAAGGTCGTCTGTTCTATAGAGGCTATGATATCCGCGACTTGGTAAACGGTTTTTTGAAAGACAAGCGGTTTGGCTTTGAGGAAATTTGTTTCTTGCTGATTATGGGTCATCTTCCTACTCAAGAAGAATATGCTGAATTTCGGCAGGTGTTGGGAAGTTTTATGAGCCTACCTGATGAATTCCTGAGAAACACCATTATGAATGCTCCTGGTCAGGACATGATGAACCAGCTGGCTACCAGTATTCTCACCCTGTACACCTATGATGCCAATCCAGAGGATATTTCCATTCCCAATGTATTACGTCAATGTTTGCAGTTGATTGCTCAATTTCCCAGTTTGATGGTGTACGGTTTTCAGTCCTATGCTTATTATTACAACAAACAGAGTTTGATTATTCACACTCCTGAACCAGAGTTATCTATTGCTCAGAATATTCTCCACATGTTGCGACCAGATTCTAGTTTTACCGAACTAGAAGCAAAGATTCTTGATCTCGCTTTGACCTTACACGCAGAGCATGGTGGAGGAAACAACTCAACCTTTACAAACCACGTGGTAACTTCTTCTGGAACAGATACCTATTCTGCCATGGCTGCATCTTTGTGTTCCTTGAAAGGTCCCCGTCATGGTGGTGCCAATATCAAGGTTGTACAGATGTTCGAAAATATGAAGGCTAACATCAAGGACTGGAAGGATGATGATGAAATCCGTAATTACGTGGAGCGCTTGCTAGACAAAGATGCTTTTGACAAAAGCGGTCTTGTATACGGTATTGGTCACGCAGTGTATTCTTTGTCTGACCCTCGTTCTTTGATTTTACGAGAATTTGTGGAAGAATTGGCTCGTTCCAAGGGAGCGGAGGAAGAGTACGACTTCTATTCTAAGGTGGAAGTTCTTGCTCCAGAAGTAATTAGCCACAGAAGAAAGATGTACAAGGGTGTTAGTGCCAACATCGACTTCTATTCTGGCTTTGTGTACAAAATGCTAGACTTGCCTCCTGCCTTGTATACCCCCTTGTTTGCCACTGCACGTATTGCTGGATGGTCTGCTCACCGAATTGAAGAGTTGGCCAACGAAGGAAAGATTATTCGTCCTGCCTACAAGGCTGTGTGTGGTCACAAGACATACACAGGAATGGAGCAACGATAAGGTGAGGACCAGGTGACAGGTGTCGCCTGGTTTTATTTTTTATGGAGGAAAACAATGGAAGATGTACGGGAAGATTTATTTGAACAAATTAAACTCTCTGCCAAATGTGTGGTAGAAGAAGTTTGCAAGATTCGTCCCGATGAGCGGGTGCTGATTATTACCAACCGAGTGGTGGAGCAACCTACTATCGGCTGGAAGAATCAGGTGATTTCATTTGATGTGGCTCAAGCTGAGTTTATTTCCCAAGCTTTATATGATGCCTGTGAAGCAGTTGGTGCAAAGGTATCCATGGTGACACAGCCTGCCAAAAGCTCCATGGATGCTGCTGATGAAAGTGTCATTGCAGCTTTAAAGACTGAACCTGACGTGTGTTTTTCTATTTCCCACAACAAGTTAGGTAAGGATGTGGCTGCCATCTCCAATCCCTACAAGGATGAGGAGGGCAATTCCTTTGACCACATCTTTGACTATTTGCTTTATGGAAAAAAGACCCTGCGTTCGGCTTGGACTCCTGGAATCACCTTGGATATGTTTGCTCGCACTGTTGGTATTGATTATCAGCAGTTGCAGCAACGGTGCAAGACTTTGTGTGATCTGTACCAAGATGTAGTTTCTGTTGAAATAAAGGCTCCTGCTGGAACTGATTTGGTGATTCCCGTGGCTGGTCGAAAGCCCTTTTCTGATGATGGCGATTTTAGCCTGCCTGGAACTGGTGGCAATGTACCTGCTGGCGAGGTGTTCATTAGTCCCGTGGTGGGAGACGGAAAAGATCAGGGCTGCTGTGGACGGATTGTGTACGATGGTTCCATGTCGGTGAATGCTGGTTGCGTGGCCATAAAAACTCCCATTGTGGTGGATGTAGCTGGTGGGTTTATTACTAATATCAGCGGGGGAGATGAGGCTCAAAAGCTCCAGGAAACGATTACAAAGGCTGAAGAAGAAGCCCTTGCTATGGGAAGGGATGGGCGTCTTTCTGCTGAAGATGCCCAGTTGTACTGCCGAAATGCACGGAACATTGGGGAGCTGGGAATCGGCTTGAATCCCGCTGCCACCATTACCGGAAATATGTTGGAAGATGAAAAGGCCTTTCGTACCTGCCATATCGCCATTGGTGAAAACTACGACAACGATGCCCATGCTCTGATTCACTTGGATGGAGTAATAAAGAATCCCACTATTGACTTTGTGTACACCGATGGAAGTCGGCATCGGGTGCTAGAAGATGGAGTTTTAACTTTTTAGTCTTTGCGGGGCCTTGCAAAAAGGCTCCAATAAAAACTTTTCACAATAAGTTTCTGTAAAAAAAGCCAACTGATTTGAAGTACACTTCACTTTAGTCAGTTGGCTTTTCGTTTATTCGTACCGGTTATTTTTACCAGTTAGAAAAATTACTGTTTTGTCTTTATGACAATAGCAGTGACATTTTCCCGAAATAATTTGAAGACATTTTTATCTTCCTAGTTTTCCACCTTAAAGAAGGCAATTTTATCCATCAAATCTGCTGCATGTTGGTGCAACATCTGGGCGATTTCAGAAAGCTGGGTAGAAGCAGAAGTATTTTCTTCTGCAGCGGATTCCATTTCGTGGATAGCATCTTGAATTCGCTGCATTCCTGCATCTTGATTTTGGCTGGCAGCAGCAATTTCTTCAATAAGGCGGCCAGTTTTTTCGATGTTAGGTACAACACCAGCAATCAATTTGCCAGCTCGATCTACAATGGCCACACTGTCGGTTGTCATATCATTGATTTCATTTGCAGCAATGCTACTTCGTTCAGCTAGTTTTCGTACCTCTCCAGCTACAACAGCAAATCCCTTTCCAGCCTCTCCCGCACGAGCTGCTTCAATAGCTGCATTCAAGGCCAGTAAGTTGGTCTGATCTGCAATATCTTCAATAATACTTACCTTCATGGCAATGTCGTTCATGGCACTTACTGTATTGCTTACTGCCTCTCCGCCTTCTCGGCTGTCAGAAACAGTTTGTCCCGCAATAAATCGTGTTTCACTGGCATTGTCTGCTGTTTGGCGGGCACCTTCAGCAATGTCTCTCATGTTTTCAGAGATTTTCTGGGTGGAAGAAGCTAGTCGTTCTACACCAATTGCCAGTTCTTGGCTAGAAGAATACATGGTGTCACTTTGTTGGGTAACTAAAACAAGCATGCTTACGGTATCCTGCATAACAGCAGCAATTTTGCTTAAAGAAGCCTGAATACTGCCACTTAAGCTATTAGGATATTTTTTAGCAGAGCCTTCCATAAAGTTTACAGTTAAATCACCATTTTCAACTCTTGCCAGGAGATTTTTCAGTATTTCTGGTTCAGAACCAAGGCTTCTTAAAATATAGGCCATGGCAAAGAACAATGCCAAGACAATGAAAACAACGTACACAATCAATACTATAAGCCCAATAACAGTGGCTTCACTGGCGGTATGTTCTGCATCTATTTTTTCTAATTCTGCACGAGCCAATAAAGTCTGCTTGAATTTTTCGATAGGCTCCATGATAGTATCAGTTTGGTTGGTGTATTCTGCAGAAAAGAGACGTGCTTGGTTGGCAAGAACGTCTGGGTCTGCAGAGTTACCTAAGTCTGCATCAGGATGTAACCGCAGATAATTGTCCAAGAAATTCATTACTTCTGTTTCCAAAATAGCCAAGTTGTTGGATAAGTCCTGGGATTTGAGTATGTAATTATTCTCCTCGTAGGTTAATTCCATCTCCGTAACCTTGTCGGAAAATGCTTTTTTTACACCATCGGCATTGGCTACTTTTCCATTTCGAATATCAAGTACCTTGTTATAAGCAGTGCGATAAGCGGTGTTGCCAGTCATGGCATAAAGTCTGATGTAATTTGTTAAGTCTTCCGAGCTTTCTTCCATTTCGCTTGCAAGCTCAAAGGCTTGTAATTCATATTGTAATGCATGTTCAAGGTGTTTGTTAGAGGATACGATCATCAAAATCGTAACAATAACAATTGTAGACATAGCAATAGAAATAATAATTGATGCAGAAAATAAATTCTTGATTTTCATGTGGTTCCTCCTCTGTTTTCAAAATAAATGTCGCTTTCCTTTTTGTATCATTATATATGATATAGAAATCAGTAACAAAAATTCAAAAACAATTATAAAAATAATTATATCTGATAAACGGAGGTTTTCCCTTAATTGAAAATAAAAAAAATTGAAAATTATTAAAAAAATGATGGCTATAGATGACTTTTTGAGTTTTTGTAGAATTTGCGATTTCTCAATGGTACAAAAAAACTGTCTTGAAAGCCTTGAACTTTCAAGACAGCCTCTTTGCTTTATTTCAATTTACTGAATCTTGGCCAGAATCATCTTGGCACAATCAATCTGGTTGGGAATGTTGCCATTCTCATCCTTAACGCGCCAGATGTCGGGAGTGATTTCGTCTGCCACGTAAATCTTGCCCTCTTCGTCGTAACCAACTTCAATCTTGAAGTCAATAAGCTGCAAGTTCATAGCGGCTAGTTCCTTCTTCAGTACCTCTCCAACCTTCACGAGAATTTCCAGTGCCTGATCAAACTGTCCTTCCTTTAACATTCCCTTCATGATACAAAGGCGTTCGGTAATCAAAGGGTCACCCTGAGCATCGCTTTTGAGGGTAACTTCACAGTAGGGTGGCTCAAAGGGAATTCCCTGTTCTAGGTCAAAACGACGACACATGGAACCAGCAGTAAAGTAGCGAAGAACAAATTCCAGCTTTGGAACTGTTAAGTTTCGAACCTTCATCAAGCCCTGTTCCAAATCGGAGCCTAAGTAGTGGGTGGGAATACCATTTTTTTCCATCAATTCAAAGAAATACTTGGAAACAGCTAGGCCCACCTTACCCTTGCCTTCTACACTGCCTCCTACAGAGTTTGAACCTGGATCAAAAACTCCATTCTCGCCAGTGGCACTGTCTTTGAAAAAAAGATGGACTACATTAGTGGCCTCATCCAACATGACGTTCTTTGTCTTGCCCTCATAAAGTGTTTTCATTGTGAAGATCCCCTTCTAGGTGATGTTTTAGAAACAAATTTTACAACGGGGGTATTATAACAAACTGAAAAAAACATGACAATAAAATTTTTTGCAAAAAAATCATAATTTTACTATAATAAATCTGATTCCTACGATTATCATTTATTGGAGTTTTATAAAATTATGGTTCGTATTTTGTTTGTATGTCATGGAAATATTTGCCGTTCTACCATGGCGGAATTTGTAATGAAGGATTTGGTAAAAAAAGCTGGCTTGGCAGACAAGGTTTTTATTGATTCTGCAGGAACAAGTCGGGAAGAAGAAGGCCATGGAGTGCATCCTGGTACTGTAGTAAAATTGCGGGCTGTGGGTGTGCCTGTGGGAAATCATCAGGCACGTCAGATTACTCAAGATGATTTCCATTCTTTTGATTACATCATTGGAATGGATAATGCCAATATGCGGAATTTGGAGCGCATGGCTTCTCCTGACTTGTGGGAAAAATTCTCAAAACTATTGTCCTATGCAGGAATTGCCGATGATATAGCTGACCCTTGGTACACAGGAAATTTCGACGAAACCTACGAAGATGTTTCTGCTGGATGCAAGGGGTTGTTACAACAACTAAAATATCGGAAGGAAGTATAGGGGTGGAATGATATGTTGTGGAGAGTTTTCACTTTACATATTTTTACAACCGCTATAGAATGGAACTATGAGTGAACTTCTTACAAATACTGAATTTGATTTATTCCGTAAGGTGATTTATGCTGAAAGTGGCATAACCTTTTCTGAGACAAACCGTTCTATTTTGGACAGTCGTCTAAAGGAACGGCTTCGGGACAAAGGGATGCCCACTGTTCAAGAGTATTACAAGCTCATTACTTCTGACAAAGAAGAAATGAAGTTATTGTTGGATTCTGTTACTACGAATTTGACTCGATTTTTCAGAAATCAGCCTCATTTTGATGCCTTCCAACATTATGTAATTCCTCATCTTATGGAATTCAAGAAGAATTCACCTGATAAGAAAATTCGTATTTGGAGTGCGGGTTGTTCAACGGGAGAAGAGCCTTATACCATTGCTATGATTCTGAAGGATATCCTTCCTCCTCCCTATAGTTTTGAAATTATGGCTTCTGATATTTCTCTCAAGTCCTTGATGGTTGGTAAACAGGGATTTTATCCCACATCTCGCATTACTGGAGTTCCCGATAAATACTTGCAGCGTTTCTTTACTAAAACACCTGAAGGGTATCAGGTAAATGCAGATGTTATGAGTACTATCCGCTTTGACTACCATAATCTCAAGAATATGCCAACTGCTCGCAACTTGGATATTGTATTCTGTCGCAATGTTTTGATTTATTTTGATGAAGCTGCTCAGTTAGAGGTTATTAACCATTTCTGGGATGCAATGGCTCCTCGCTCTTATTTATATATCGGTCATTCTGAGTCTCTTTTTGGAATGAAAACAAAGTTTGAATTCCTAAAGACTAACTGGGCATGTTTGTACCAGAAAAACCTGTAAATTTTAAATCCCAGTAGGAGTGAGCATGGATTCCTCTGATGTTAGAGTGCTGATTGTAGATGATTCTGCTTTAATGCGAAATATCATCTCTAAAATTATTGAACAGACTCCTGGGTTAGTGATTGCAGGTAAGGCCATGAATGGTCAATTTGCTTTGCAACATATTCCTGGGTGCAGACCAGATGTTATTGTTTTAGATATAGAAATGCCGGTGATGAACGGCTTAGATTTCCTCAAGGAGCGAAAACGACAGGGAATAGATATTCCTGTCATCATGCTTTCTAGCCTTACTACTGAAGGTGCTGCAGTTACTATGCAATGCCTTGAGTTAGGTGCCAGTGATTTCTTGACAAAACCAGGAGGAACTGGTCTTTCTGACTTGTCTTCAACTGCTACCCGATTGGCAGAATTACTCATTTCTTATGGTGGAACGTATGCCAAGAAGAAGGGAAGAGTTGTAACGCCACCACGTCGCATTGCTAATTTATATCCTGCCTTGGAAAAAAAGCCGGTAGTAGAAAAGGGTGTGGCTCCTTCAGCTCAGGAACAAAAGCCTGAATCTCCTACGAGCTACATTGTAAATACCTTTAACACCGTATTTTCTACTGCTCGGCAAAAAAAAGAGCCTTCTATTGTCACTCCATTACGAGAGCCCGGCAAAATAGAGATTATTGCCATTGGAATTTCCACTGGTGGGCCAAATGCCTTGCGTGAGGTTTTTCAGAAGATTGATCCTAATTTAAAGCAGCCTATTCTTGTAGTCCAGCACATGCCTGCTGGTTTTACGGAGGAATTTGCAAATAGCTTGAACACCATTTGCCCCTTGGAAGTTAAAGAAGCCAAGGATGGGGATTTGATAAAGAGCGGTCGTATTTTAATCGCACCAGGAAATTACCATATTTATGTGGAGCGTCGTTCTTTGGCTGCTGTTGTCCGATTATCTGATGCTCCCCAGCGTAATGGTCATCGTCCTTCTGCAGACGTATTGTTTGAGTCCGTAGCTAGTGTGTACCAGAATCGAGCCCTTGGTGTCATTATGACAGGGATGGGAAGTGATGGTGCTGCTCAGTTGGCAGAAATGCGCAGGCAGGGAGCGCATACCTTGGGACAAAACGAGGAATCTTGTATTGTATATGGTATGCCCAAGGTAGCCTTTGAAATGGGTGGTGTACAGCGGCA
The DNA here is from genome assembly GCA_017629095.1 of Treponema sp. Taxonomy (GTDB): domain Bacteria; phylum Spirochaetota; class Spirochaetia; order Treponematales; family Treponemataceae; genus Treponema_F. The sequence goes on from JAGBXW010000023.1 coordinate 14,400, forward strand.
AGTTTCTTTGCAAAACATGGCTCAAGAAATTAGCAGTCTAGCAAATCAGTATCAGTAAGAGAAGTATTACAGGGGACAGGATTCCAATTGTACTGTTTCAATGGAATGAATGATTCCCGTAACTTGTGGCTTAGAAAGTTTAAGCAGGGTCTTTGATAAAATAAAGATAATCCCTGTAGAAAGAGCCAGTAGTATAAGAACTCCTGCTGTTCGCATTGATTCTGTTACTGCAACTCCAAAAAGTTGGGCAACAGGTTCTGCAAGAAAATATCCTGCTATAGCACTTAAAATTGGTAGAATCAAGGAAAGAAATCCTTGGGCAATTTGTGTTGTAGCAGGAGCTTCAATTTTGACAATATCGCCTGATTTTAACGTAAAGTTTTGTGGATTTGAAGCTTGGAATGGAGTTCCACGCTTTGAACAGGTTGGGCTATTGCAATTTATACAAGTGTCACTTAGAAGGGGGATGACAGTGGCTATTCCCTTTTCATATTTAATAATACAAGCTTTATCACGCATAAAAATCTCCCTGTTTGATGTTTTTTAGTCGGGCATCGCATTCTGCTGCTGCACTGAGATTTCCCAGTTCCTGATAGGTGTCCCGTAGATTGAATACAGCATCGTAGTAGTTTGGGTCAATGGTCACTGCATGTTCAAAGGCCTCGCAGGCACTATCATAATCTCCCTGTGTAAAAAAGATGACCCCGCTATTGTTCCAAAGGTGGGCATTTCGGATATTCAACTCCAAGCCTTTGGCACAAAGGGTGAGAGCTTCTTCTAATTCTCCTGAGATATAGTAGGTGTGGGCCAAGGTTTCAATGATATCTTGATCCTCTTCATTTATCTTGTGTGCAGTAAGCAATGCATCCTTTGCCAATTGCATCATGCCTGCATCACGATAGGTTATTCCGAGGTTATACCAGAGCAAGGAATTATCTCGAGCTATGGTAATGGCTCTTTTAAAGCAGGCGATAGCTTCCACATATTGTCCATGGGAGGCCAATTCAATGGCTTGTGAATTAAGAATTTCTGGATTTTCTTTCATAAGTATTCCTCCCGTCTCTGAGGTATGGCTTTTTTAGCCAATGGCAACCTTCAGCATATTGTTAAAAAGCCAGCTAATTTTCTTTGCTGCTACAGTGTTGGGGAATAATTCTTCCACCCAGTTGCCTGCACTTTGAATGAGTGTCCGTGCCAATGTTGCCGCTTCTTCTATGGCACCACTATCTGTTACCATGGAAATAGCTTGCTCCACAGCAGGAGAATCTACTCCTTGGATTCGTGCTCTGGCAAAAAAATCAGTGAGTTCTTCCAAGTCTTGGGGATTTTTTTCAAGATGGAGCAGAATGGGAAGGCTTTTCTTTCCTTCTACAATATCATCTCCTCGTTTTTTGCCCACGTTGCCGCTGGTGAGGTTGATGACATCGTCCAGTACCTGAAAACCAATGCCAATGTCAGAGGCAATACGACCAACTTCCTGAGCCTGACTGATGCTTCCTCCTCCTGAAATAATTCCCACTTGGGCCGCAAGAGAAGCAAGGGTTCCTGTTTTCATTCGGACCATGGCGGTGTATTCTTCCTGAGAAGGAATAGTTTCATTGTTGCGGTGCCAAGCAATATCCATGGCCTGGCCCAGATGGAGACGACGTAATTCCTGGTGATACAACTGGTTCAAAAGAAGCTGTGTTTCTAAATCCAAACCACTGGACTGAATGCAAGCGGGAGCAACAAAATACAACCACGCTCCTGCATTCAAGGCGGTGTCCAGTCCGTAGGTGATGTGGGCTGCTGGAGCTCCTCGGCGTGTGTCTGCAGCATCTTCTATGTCGTCATGAATAAGACTTGCAGTGTGAACAAATTCCACTAAGGGAGTAAGCTGGTAAGCGACTTCTGGAGGAGTGTCAGTGCCAGCCATTGCTTGGGCACAGAGAATTTGGAGTAGGGGACGCCACCGCTTTCCTCCAAGATGCATTAATCGTGTACAGGGGGTCAAAAGAGGGGCAATATGTTGTGCTGTAACAGCTGGTGAAATGGTTCCAAATTGTTGCTGGCACCAAGCAACACCTGCATCATCTGGAAGAGCTTTTTCTAAAACAGCTTCAATTTTCTGCAATTCTTGGGTAAAGTCGTATTCCATACTTTGAGTATAACAGAACTTAACAATTCTGAAAACCTAGGAAATATTGTTTATCTCTGTTGATTATCAGGGCTATCTTCTGTAATATAGGCAGACAATACATATGAAATAATTTATTGACAATGTGGAAGTCTTATGGCTGCGAATAGTTATGAAAAACCTGATTTCTGGTCAAAGAAGGCCTTTTCTGAAGGGTATCCTGCCAGATCTGTGTATAAATTGAAAGAGTTGGACGAAAAGTTCGGCTTGTTAAAGAAAAATTCCTCTGTTCTTGACCTTGGGGCAGCTCCAGGGAGTTGGACTGTTTTTGCCCTCAGAACTTTAAATGGAACAGGCCATCTTACTTCCATCGATTTGAAACCATTGGCAAAAGATGTTGTAGGCAGCAATCTTACCTTTATTCAGGGTGATTTGTACGACGAAGGGGTGAGAACCCAGGCTCGTGATTTGGGCCCCTATGATTCTGTCATTTGTGACGCTGCCCCTGCTACTACTGGTAATAAAACCGTAGATACAGCTCGGTCTACAGGCTTGGTGGAATTAGCAATTTTTTATGCTCAGACCATGTTAAAGCCAGGTGGTAATTTTGTAGTGAAGATTTTTCAAGGTGGTGACCAGCAACAACTCCTTAAATCCATGCGGCAGATTTTTACCTCTGCACGGGGATTTAAGCCAGAAGCCTGTCGCACTGAATCCTTTGAAACATATTTGGTAGGACTGAACAAGAAAGGTTAGGCAGAAAGCTATGAAAAATAACTTGATAGTAAAATATCTTGGCATTGGATGTTGTCTTTTAATTGTATTTAGTGTGGGTGTGTTGGTGTATCCCGTTTTTGAGCCACAATTGGTAGCTGGTCAAGGTGGATATGATAGTCCCGTGATTCCGGTTTTATCCAGTACTGAAAGCTTTCCCTTTGCAGAAGATATAGCGAATGTAGAGTCTGGGGAGGATTTTCTGGAAAATGCAAATGGACTTTCTTACACAGCCTATAGAATTAAACAAGGTGATATGATTGGTGTTATTGCCAAGGAATTTGGGCTTACTCAAGACACCCTCATTAGTGTAAATAACATCAGAAAAACCCGTTTAATCCAACCTGGACAATATCTTAAGATTCCATCTATGTCTGGTATTCTCTACACGGTTCGCGAAGACGGGGAAACCCTAGAAGAAATTGCTACTAAGTATGAAATTGCCAAAGATAAATGTTCCCAAGTGAATAATGTTACCTTGGAAGCGGGGCTTTCTGCTGGAACCACACTCTTTTTGCCTGATGCAGAGCTTGATTGGGTTACTCGACAAGAAATTAATGGAGACTTGTTCCAAAGACCCTTGAAAGGGCGCTACTACTTTTCATCATATTATGGCTGGCGAAAAAATCCTTTTAACGGAACACGAACCTTTCATGGCGGAATCGATATGGCTGCCAATACAGGTACTGCAATATATGCTGCCCTGGAAGGAACCGTCATTGAGGCCGGTTATAACAATACCTATGGAAATTACGTGGTCATTCGTCACCACTCAGGATATCAAACCTTGTATGGACATATGCACAGTATCACTACAAAGCGGGGAAACTATGTGTACACCACCACAAAGATTGGTACTGTTGGTAGCACAGGATTGAGTACGGGACCACACCTTCACTTTGCTGTTTACAAGAATGGAAAAGGTGTAAATCCCCAGAACTTGTGGAATTAAGGCTAGTATTCAGTTTTATGCTATGATAGAATAACGCTATGAATTTGAAACATCTGTCTTGGTTCATAGAATTGGCAAAAGTTAAACATTTTACTAAAACGGCACAAAAACTTTACATGGATCAGTCCACCTTGAGTAAGGGGATTCGAGCCTTAGAGGAAGATTTGGGAGTTCCTCTCATAGATAGAACTGCCAATGTTTTCCGACTCACTTCCCACGGAGAAGTTTTATTTACCTTGGGATCTGAAACCTTGGAAAAAGTTGAGGATTCCTTAAATTATCTGAGGGATTCTACTGCAATTTTTACTGGTGGTGTAGTGCGAGTTGGCATTCCCCCAGTTATAGGTACCGTCTATTTTGCTGATGTTATCTCTGAGTTTGAAAAAGCCTATCCTTCCATCCGTTTAGATGTAATAGAAATTGGTGCTAATATCGTAAAAGAAAAAGTTGATGCTGGTGAAATAGATATTGGTATTGTGATTCTTCCTATAGCTAGTGGAAATTACGATGTTCATGTGCTTTTTGAAAGTAAAAATGTATTGGTAGTAAACAAGGAGCATCCCTTTGCAAAGCGATCAAAGGTGCGTTTCCAAGAGTTAAAAAATGAACCTATGTTGTCTTTAGATTCTTCCTATATGCTTTACAATCGAATTGTTTCCCTGTGCAATGAAGCTGGATTTCAACCTCGTTTTAAGCTCTTGAGTTCCCAGTGGGATATGGTTGCCAGAATGTGTGAGTTAAATTACGGTGTGGCAATTTTACCCTATCCTATTTTGTCTCACTTTCATTCAAAGTCAATTCAATTGGTGGAACTCTGTGAACCAGATTTCCCTTGGGATATTGCCATGGTGGTTCGCAAGGATAAGTACGTTTCCTCTGCCATTCGAGTGGTGCAGGACTTTGTCAGAAAGTATAGCGACTCATAATTTATAAAAAAGAGTTCTGTTTGTTATGATTTTTTTTCATGACACTTGTGTAAAAATTCCATTTTACTTGCCAGTCATTGTGGTTTATCATGATAGTAGTTTGTTGTGATTTTAAGATACTCTTGATGTGACCACTAAGGAGGTAAGGGTAAATGAGTAAATTGACCAGTGTTCAGGATGCTGTAAAATTAATCAAGGATGGCGACACCGTTGCTTTTGGCGGCTTTGTTGGAGCTGTTCATGCCGAGGAAGTTACAGCAGGGATTCAAGCATCCTTCTTGGAGACAGCCCATCCTAAGGATTTGACTGTTGTGTATGCAGCTGGCCAGGGTGATGGTAAAGAGAAGGGACTCAATCATCTTGGTGAAGAAGGCTTGGTAAAGCGTATTGTTGGTGGACACTGGGGATTGGTTCCTCGGTTGCAGAAACTGGCATTGGAAAACAAGCTTTCTGCCTACAATTTGCCTCAGGGTGTAATTTCTCATTTGTTCCGAGACATTGCTGCTGGAAAAATGGGTGTTTTGACCCACGTTGGACTAAAAACCTTTGCCGACCCTCGCTTGGAAGGGGGTAAAATCAATGATATTTCTAAAAAAGATATTGACCTTGTAAAGGTTGTAAATATTGAAGGTGAAGAACGGCTCTTGTACAAGGCCTTCCCCATTAATGTAGGTATTATCCGTGCAACTTATGCAGATACTCAGGGTAACTGTACCATGGAGCACGAAGGTGCTTTGGCAGAAACCTTGGCCATTGCTCAGGCTGCAAAGAACTCTGGCGGAAAGGTTATCGTTCAGGTTAAGCAGATTGTAGAGTATGGTTCCTTGGATGCTCGTTTGGTAAAGATTCCTGGAATCTACGTAGATGCTATTGTTGTGGCTTCTGAAGAAAATCATCGTCAGACCTTTGGTACATATTACAACCCTGCCTACAGTGGAGAAACTCGTGTTCCAGTAGATTCCTTGGCTCCTCTGCCATTAAGTGAGCGAAAGATTATTGCTCGTCGTGCAGCCATGGAATTAATTCCTGACGCTGTTGTAAACTTGGGAATTGGTATGCCAGAAGGTGTTGCCAGCATTGCTGCCGAAGAAGGATTGTCAGGAATGGTACTTACCACTGAGTCCGGTACTATCGGTGGAATTCCTGCTGGTGGTGGAGACTTCGGTGTTACCACTAACCCAGACTGTGTTCTTGAGCAGCCTGCTCAGTTTGACTTCTACGATGGTGGTGGATTGGATGTTGCCTTCTTGGGACTGGCTCAGATGGACGTCCATGGAAACATTAACGTATCAAAGTTTGGTCCAAAGATTGCTGGTTGTGGTGGATTCATCAACATTACCCAGAACGCACGAAAGGTTATCTATTGTGGAACCTTTACCGCAGGTGGCTTAAAGATTTCTGTAACAGATGGCAAGCTGAACATTGATCAGGAAGGTAAGAGCAAGAAACTTATCAGTGAAGTTGAGCAGGTAACATTCTCTGGTGCCTATGCCCAGGAAAAAGGTCAGCCTGTTCTTTATATCACTGAGCGTGCCGTATTCAAGCTGACACCAGAAGGTGTTGAGTTGATTGAAATTGCACCTGGTATTGACTTGCAGAAAGATGTTTTGGATCAGATGGAATTCAAACCAATCGTGAAGGATGTAAAGACCATGGATCAGCGGATTTTCCGTGATGATTTGATGGGATTGAAGTTGTAGGATTTTTTAAGGAGGAATAAATGCTTGGAATGTTATTAGGACTTGTCCTGCTTATTGTCTTGGCTTACAAAGGACAGTCTATGATGTGGGTTGCTCCTGTGGCAGCCTTGGTTGTCGCTATTTTTGGTGGCTTAGACTTGTTGGCTGCCTATACTGGCGATTATATGTCTGGTTTGGTTGGCTTCGTAAAGTCTTGGTTCCCTATGTTCTTATTGGGAGCTATGTTCGGTAAGATTATGGAGGTAACTGGTTCCGCCCATTCTCTTGCTCGCCGGTTGTCCAAGCTTATCGGTGCCCATCGTGCAATTATTGCAGTAGTTATTAGCTGCGGTTTGTTGGTTTATGGTGGTATCTCCTTGTTCGTTGTAGTATTCGCCATTTATCCCATCGCTGTTTCACTGTTCAGAGAGGCAAATCTCCCTCGCCGTCTGATTCCCGGTTGTATTGCTTGTGGAGCCTTTACCTTCTCCATGACTGCATTCCCTGGAAACCCCCAGCTGAACAATATTATCCCCACTCGTTATTTTGGTACCAATGCCATGTCTGGTCCCATTTTGGGAATCATTGGTGGTTTGATTATGATGGTGGGTGGTATCATCTGGCTCCAGTACCGAGCCAAAAAGATGGTGGCCGCTGGTGAAGGTTTTGATGAGCCAACTGATGTTATTGAAGACTCTTCTCACAAAGATGAGCCTAATGCATTGGTTGCCCTTATTCCTCTTGTAGTGGTAGTTCTCGTATTGAATGTTCTACCTCGTGTTGTAGCTTTCCCCGCAGACATGGCTTCTACCTATGCAATTATTGTAGCTTTGTTGTGTGGTATCCTTTTGGCTGCAGTTTTGAATTTCAAACATATGAAAGCAATTTTGGGTGCAATCAATGCTGGTGCCAATGGATCTGTTTCTGCCATCATGAACACTTCTGCTGTTGTTGGTTTCGGTGCTGTAGTTAAGGCTGTTCCTGGTTTTGCTACCTTGACCGAGATGGTTCTGGGAATCAAAGCAAGCCCTCTGATTTCAGAGGCTCTGTCCGTAACCTTGCTGGCAGGTGCTACTGGTTCTTCATCTGGTGGTATGGGTATTGCTTTGGAAGCCTTAGGTGCTCAGTATATGACATTGGCTGCACAGCTGGGAATTCACCCCGGAGCTTTGCACCGTGTTGCTTCTATTGCTTCTGGTGGTCTTGACTCTCTGCCACACTGTGGAGCTGTTATTACTCTGTTGGCCGTAACTGGTATGAATCACAAGAAATCTTATGCAGACATCGGTATGGTTACTGTTGTAATTCCTTGTATTGCAACAGTTGCTGTTGTTGTATTGGGAATGCTGGGTATTGTATAAGGTCAGAACCACCAGAAAAGACTGTTGCCTTAAGGCTGAGTTTGTAATTCTGGTGGTTTTATAACTTTTATCATTGCAAAATTATCGTTTTGCTGATAGATTTTTATATAGTTGTAACAGTTTTTGTTACTGAATTTTTCATTTATGGAGGATTACAATGGCTTTAGGAATTAAGGTAGGTGACACCTATACTTTTAGCAAGAAGGTAAGCAATGAAGATGTTTTTTCATTTGCTGAAGTAAGTGGAGACAAGAACCCATTGCACTTGGACGATGAGTATGCAAAGAACACCATGTTCAAGGGACGCATTGCTCACGGAATGATTGGTGCAGGTATTATTTCTGCTGCTATTGGTATGGGTATGCCCGGTGTTGGAACAACCTACTTGAGCCAGGACTTGAAGTTCAAGAAGGCCGTTCGCATTGATGACACCTTGACCGTTGAGTTGGAAGTTACAGAAATCAAGGAAAAGGAAAAGTTTGACATTGCAACTATGTCCACCATCTGTAAGAACCAGGATGGCGAGGTTGTAATTGAGGGTGTAGCAACTGTTATTCCCCCCAGAATCTAAGTTCCTGAGAGAATCCTCCCTGTAATTGGAGGAAACAAAAAGGCTCCCCTGTGGTACATGGGGAGCCTTTTTTATGCAAAAAGAGCTTGTATAATCGGTGATGAACTTGAAGGACTTACACAAAGCGCTGTGGTGGAGTTACCACCCACAGGGCGGTTAATGTTTCATCGCCTACATTGACCAAGGTGTGGGGAGATGAGGCAGAATAAGAAACACTGTCACCTTCTTCCAAATCGTACACCTTTGACTCGTAGTGAAGTTGCCCCTTTCCCGTAATAATAAATCCCAGTTCCCGTCCTAAGTGACCGTAAGAGCCACGAAGGGTTTGGCTATTAGGTGGAATTTTTACAATGTAAGATTCTAGGGAGTGGTTGCCATCATTTTCCGTAGGCTTGGCTAATTCTTCATAAATAATCGATTCTTCTTCTACGGTGCGTCGTTCCTGGGAATGGATGATCTGCACTGGTCGTTCTCGGCGATATTCTTCAAAGAGGAACTCCAAGTTTATATCAAGGACATCTGCCAGTACCAGCAATGTATCAATGGCGGGAGACACCTTGTTTCGCTCAATTTGGGATACGAGACTTTCGCTGACACCAGCCCGCTGTGCCACAACCTTGAGGGTATATCCCTTTCGTTCCCGCACGGTACGAATCTTTTCCCCAAATCGAAAGGGTGTTTTTTTACTCTGAGACATCTTGTTGTTTCTCCTTATTCCTTTCTAAAATAAACCTCATGTAATGATCTTCCAATGTATGATGAGGGCCAGGAATCTGGAGCCGCTTACGTACACGGGCATTGTCACGGCGTACCGTATATTGCATGTAAAAGTCTCTTAAATCCGAAGCCACGTCAATTTTGATTTCTTGTTCCAAGAAGGTGGATATTTCATCACGGCCAATGGCTGCGATTCCCCGTTCCCGAAGAATTGTCCGAAGGGTTTGAATCTGCTCGTAAGACAATCCAAACAAAAATTCTTCCATGGCTTGGGAAACATCTTTGTCACTGAGCTTTTCTCGCAAAAAGGCAGTCCAATTTTCATCCATCTGAATGGAAATCAGCAAAAGTTCACTTGTTCCTACCATGGTTCCAAACGCTGGAGCTAGATTTCTTCGGGCTTCCCAAACAGCTTGCAAAACGGGGGCTGCATCATAAACGGTGTGATCGTATCGATGTTCCCACAACACAATCAAAGAATAAGCAATTTCTTGGCGTATATCCAAGGGCAGGGTTTGTTCATCTAGCAAGTCCAAATACACGTCTTCTGCCATGATGGTAAAAAGAATGATGCTGGCAGCTTTGTAGACTTCTTGTGCATCCTTGTGGGGCATTCCTGCATTTACTGCAATACGGTACATGGAAATAAAGGTGTGATACTTGGTCACCAAGAATCCCTTACCCAAAATGGCTTTTGAAGGGAGGTGGAGCATCTTGTCTCCGTCTCTGTGAGCAAGCAAGCCTTCTATGAGGGTGTGCTGGGTGCGAGTTTCACCCATAATAATTTGTCGTTCTAAAAGTGAGGGGAAATGGGTAATGTTGGCTACCAAGCGTTCCATATCAGCAAAACGCTCCATGATCCCCAACAAGGTATTTGGATCATCATCCTTGAGAAAATGAATCAATTTTGCGAGAACGGCGGCTTCGCTTTCAGAAAGTACAACAAGTTCGGTGGAAAAATCCTCTTGTTTTTCATCTGATTCGAAGAACTCATCGATATTGACTTGAGTAAAATCTTCTTGCTGCATGTTTTCTGTCATTTCCACGAATCTATAGTATAGCATATTTGATTCAGAATGCAAGTACTAAAGAATAGTTAAAGTTTTATATTCACAGAGTTTGCTTTTTGCGATAAAATGACACCATGATAGGAATCATCGATTACAATGCAGGTAATGTTAAGAGTGTTGAACGGGCCTTGGATGCGCTTGGTTGTGAATATGTGCGGGCTACTAGTCCTGAGGGATTAGAGGGGGCCAGTAAATTGATTTTTCCCGGAGTGGGAGATGCCCAATATGCCATGGAGCAGTTGAAAAAATCTGGCTTTGACTCCTTTTTGAAGGACAAGGTGGCCCAAAATATTCCCGTTTTGGGAATTTGCTTAGGTTCCCAGATTATCTTTGATTTTTCAGAAGAAGGAAACACCCCTTGTTTAGGTCTCATTCCTGGAAAAATCAAGCACTTTTCTTCTATCGATAATACATTTCCTTTGAAAGTGCCACACATGGGCTGGAACAATTTGAATTATCCTAGGCAAGATCAGCTGTTTGATGGAATTGATGAAAACCAGTCATTTTACTTTGTGCATTCTTATGTGATTCAGCCAGAAGATGAGTCGGTGATTTTGGCTACCGCTGATTATGGCATTGTTGTTCCTGCGGCAGTACGAAAGGGAAGCTTGGTGGCAGTGCAATTCCACCCAGAAAAATCTGGAGAGCCAGGCTTGTGTCTGTTAAAAAACTTTTGTTTTGGTGGGGAGGAGCAATAACCATGTTGAAAAAACGAATTGTAGTTTGTCTTGATGTAAAAGAAGGGCGCACCACCAAGGGCATTAAGTTTCAGGGAAACGTGGATATTGGTGACCCAGTGGAAATGGCTGCTGAATATTATCGTCAGGGTGTGGACGAGCTGGTGTTCTACGACATTATGGCTTCTGCCGACGGACGCGGACCTATCCTTGATTTGATTAGCCGTGTTGCTTCCCAAGTTTTTATTCCCTTCTGTGTTGGTGGAGGAATCGGCTCTTTGGAGGATATTCGTTCTACCATTTTGGCGGGAGCAGAAAAGGTGAGTCTCAATTCTCAGGCAGTAAAGAATCCCGACTTGATTCGGCAGGGAGCTCGGGTTTTTGGCAACCAGTGTATTGTGCTGGGAATGGATGCCTTAAAGGATAGTTCTATGCCCAGTGGTTATCGTGTGTACATCAACGGCGGACGTACTGCCACGGAGCTTGATGCACGAGAATGGGCCTTGCAGGCGGTGGAGCTGGGAGCGGGAGAAATCGTGCTGAATTCCATCGATGCAGACGGTACCAAGGCGGGCTATGAAATTGAGCTGACTCGTATGATTAGTCAGGCGGTTCCTGTGCCAGTGGTGGCCTCTGGTGGCGGTGGTATTCCAGAGCATTTGACTCAGGTACTGAAGGAAGGGCAAGCTGATGCCGCCTTGATTGCCTCCATGGTGCATTCAGGAGAATACACCGTGGGAAGCATTAAAAATGCCTTGGCAACCCAAGGTATCCCAGTTCGCTGATACCTTGGATTATAGTGGGGAAAGCTTTTGCTTTCCCTAATTTTTTTCTAGGAACTCCCTAATTGCTTGGGCTACTACCACGGGGTTTACCATGGGAATTAAGTGGCCGGCATTGGGGATGGAAACAAGTTCCATGGGAGCCTTTGCCTGGGATTTAATAAAGTCCGGGGCACCCATGGGATATAATCCTTGTTCAGGATACACGTACAGGCTTGGTACTGTGAGCTTTTCCATAGAAGGTCGATGGTCTGCAATAAACATAGAAAACCACAAGCTTTTGAGAATCTGCAAGTCGTTTACCCCAAGCAAGCCTGCTGCCATATTTGGAGCAAGGGCTTCCGGCACTGATTTGATTGCAGGGACGAGACCAGACATAAAACGCAGCTGGAACAGGCCAAAGTTTTGGTTCATTAATTCCATGTCAGCCAAGAGTTTGGGCAAATCGTATAATTCTTCTTCGTGATAGCCGAATTTCCATTCATCGTCATTCAAAGTTTTGGGTGACATATCGATGAAGACACAGCGCTTCAAATTTTCGCAACCAAATTGTCCCAGATAACTGTAGACAGTAGCAGCTCCCATGCTGTGTCCCACCAATGTCACATCTTTGAGACCGAGAAAGTCAATCAATTCCTTCAAATCTCGTGCGAGCTGGGCAATAGTCAATCCCTTGTTTGCTCGGGTGGAGGCCCCCAGACCTCGGTGATCATAGGTGATGCAATGGTATTTGTCCTTGAGGATTTCCGCCATGGGCATGAGGGTTTTCCCACTGCCAGACCAGCCGTGAACAAAAACGATGGGCTCTCCAGAACCACGTTCTTCATAATACAGTTGAATATTGTCTAAATTCGTATTGTAATAAGGCATATCATTCTCCTTCCACTCTATCTTACATAAAAATTAATTTTTTTTCATGGAGTCCCCTTCCTTTCTTGAATTCTAGCGGTAAATCGTGGTACTATTTTGAAATGAAGGTTGCCATTTTTTTTGGGTCAAAATCAGACACAGATACAATGAAAAAAGCCGCCACCGTACTCAAGGAATTCGGGGTGGACTATTGTTCCTATGTGCTTTCTGCTCATCGCAGTGGAGAATTGTTGCGTCAGCGTTTGCAAGAGGCAGAGGCTGCTGGTTGCGAGGTAATTATTGCTGGTGCGGGGCTTGCGGCTCACTTACCTGGAGTGATTGCTTCTATGACGGTGTTGCCAGTAGTGGGCGTTCCTTTGGAATGTATTTCCAGTGGTAGCAATGGTTTAGGTGGAATGGATGCACTCCTTTCCATAGTGCAGATGCCAAAGCAAATTCCTGTGGCTACCGTGGGAATTGGAAATGCTGCTAATGCTGCTTATCTTGCGGTGGAAATTCTTGGAATTAAATATCCTGAACTCCGTACCAAATTGCTGGAGTTTAGAAAGAAGCTTATGGACGAGGCTGCTGAAAATGGTGGCTCTGGAATTGAGTTATAATCATTTGTATAAAATTAATGGAGACTACTGAAGTGAATCTAGAACATCAAGATGTATTTTTAGAGACAGAAGAGAATAAGCTCAAGGAAAAATGCGGAATCTTGGGTATCTATTTGAATAAAAAGGATAGAACAGACAGTTTTAATGCCGCAAAGATGGCTTATTATGGTTTGTATGCCCTTCAGCATCGTGGCCAGGAATGTGCAGGTATTTCTGTTTCCAATGGGGAAAAGATTGAGGCTCATAAGGGGCTTGGCTTGGTAGCTGATGTGTTCAGTGCCCAAAAATTGGATGAAATGGCTGGCCAGATTGCAGTTGGACACGTTTTGTATTCCACCAGTGGCGCAGCACAAATTGAAAATGCTCAGCCCTTTGTAAGTCATTTTAAGCTGGGTGGTATTGCCGTAGCTCACAATGGTGCTTTGACAAATTACGAGCAATTAAAGGAAGTACTCGAAGAAACTGGTTCTACCTTTACTTCTGCCAGTGATACAGAAGTTATCAACAAGCTTATTGGTAAAAGCTACAAGAAGGGATTGGAGCGAGCCTTAACTGACACCATTCAGATGATTAAGGGTTCCTTTGCCTTGGCTGTAATGACAGAAAATAGCCTTATTGGTGCTCGTGACCCCAATGGTATTCGCCCCCTCTGTCTTGGTAAGTTGGAAGGTGGCTGGATGCTGGCTAGTGAAAGCTGTGCTATTGACTCTGTTGGTGGAACCTTTGTTCGTGATATTCAGCCTGGTGAAATTGTCATTATCAATGAGGATGGAGTGCTTTCCTTTGAGTTTGGTGAGCGAACAGCAAAGCGAACTTGTATCTTTGAATACGTGTACTTTGCTCGACCAGACTCCGTTATGGATGGAATTTCCATTCAGGATGCCCGCTTAAAGATGGGTGCAGTGCTGGCTCGTGAAAGTGGCGTTCCTGCTGATGTTGTTATTGGTGTACCTGATTCAGGATTGGGTGCCGCCATGGGATATGCTGCAGAGGCAGGAATTCCCTATGCCATGGGAATTGTAAAGAACAAGTATATTGGTCGTACCTTTATTGCTCCCACCCAGGCAGAGCGTGAAAATCTCGTTTTTGTAAAGCTTAATGCCATGCAAAGTGACGTGAAGGGAAAGCGTGTTGTGATTATTGACGACTCTATCGTGCGTGGAACCACTTGCCGTCGCTTGATTCAAATTTTGCGTCGGGCTGGAGCTAAGGAGGTTCACTTTAGAGTTTCTTCTCCACCAGTAAAATTCCCCTGCTACTTTGGAATTGATACACCAAGCCGTGCTGACTTGATTTCTGCTGAACATAGCACAGATGAGGTTTGCAAGGAAATCGGTGCCGATTCCTTGGCCTTTATTTCCTTGGAAGGTATGTTTGAGGCCATGAAGGAGCTGAATGGTAAAACCTACGGCTATTGTAAGGGCTGCTTTGACGGAGAATACCCCGTGCCAGTGCCAGGAGAAGTAAACGGCCGAAGCTGTTGTTCCTGATGGTTTTCTTTTAGGGGAAGGACAACCCTCTACACGGAAGCGGTGTTTTCCTTCCCCAAAAACCTAGACAAATAAAAAAATTGCATGATAATATTTGCTATAGAAATTTTATTTTTGGTGCCTCGGCTTTGCTGGGCAACCAGTGTATTGGAGTGTAAAAATTGTATCTTGGCGTAAAAAAAGTTGGCTTGTTCACAGGAAACCTCTTGACTAAAACTGCTTCTGCAGTACAATCCCTGAACACAACACAACACAACACAACAC
>JAGBXW010000003.1 GCA_017629095.1 Treponema sp.
AGTCTCCAAAGGGCTCCAAGGATTGCAGCTCCAACCGTTGAGCCAGCCCATAGTTGTTGCCCACCAGGGCGTTGGCGTCTAAGGGAATATGACAGGCATACAGCGCCATATCATTGTCCAAGAGGGTTCTGATTCGCTTGCCGTGAGCGCCGGTAATAGTCTGGCACTGCCCCCAGAAAAAACCATGGTGCACAAACAAAAGCTGTGCCCCAGCAGCGGCAGCCCGTTCAATGGTTTCTTGACAAGCATCCACCGCAAAGGCCACCTTAGTAATTTCTGTAGTGGCAGGATCACGATTTTCCACTTGAATTCCATTCAAAGAAGGATCCCCGCGGTACTGCTCCATATTCAAGAAGCTTCTAAAATATTCATCAAGTTGCTGCAATGTCATGCTACAATTCCTCCTTGGTAGCAAATAATGTGGAAAAAAAATGGTGGCTTTTATGGGCAGCCGCAATGGAATAAAATCGTGACTCATCTCGGCTCTCCAGCAAAGACTTGTGCTTCATCACAACGGGAATCCAAGGTGCAGTTTCCACCACAGGGCCAAAGCCATTGGTCCAGTCAGGAATGGGGTTGTGATTGCCCAGAGAATCATCTCCGTTGATAATGAAAAAGCCAGATACAAAGCTGTGCATCTCATTAGTAGACTTTGCCCCTTCTCCCGTGTATCCGTCTGCCAGCAGCACCACCTTTCTGCCAGCAAGCCCCCGTTCTCCTCCAAAATAATCTATGAGGGCACTATACTGAAAGGAAGATTCCTGCTGCAGCGTTGCCTGCCGTTCTGTGATTTTATGGGGAAAGAACAAGCCCTGAACACGTAGTACAGCGGTTTCAATCAGCTGGCGGTTAAAATCTGCCACCACTACCTCGTAGCCCAAGGAAGCCAGGGTTGCTGCTACAGGCTCCACTCGGCTTACAGAGCTTCGTCCATCAGTAACCCACAAAACCAAGGGCAAGCTGGGAAGTATCTCCTGAAAGCCTGTGGGATTTTCCAACCGAGCGCCACGTTCAGACCAGGGAGAGTTTTCCTGAGCTGGCTTGTACTGCACCATCATTACGTCGGCAGTGTCAAAAAAGCCTTTGCGGGGAGTCAAACCGGAACGCACCGAGCCACTGAGAGCTATGGTTCGCTGGGTAACTTGCAAGTCAGGATCCACTGGCAAGGGGCGAAGGAGAAACACCAGAACTCCCAAGGCCACAATCAAGAGGATGTTCACAATGGAAACAAGCCACAGTACAGGACTAAAGTAGTCCACATAGAGCTTGCTGCAAAAACGCCATAAGCTATGAAAATTTTCAGCGAAACAAAAAACGCAAGAAGAAGAATCAAGGCCTTAGGCAGGGACAAATCCCAGGCAAACAAGCCCAACAGACAGATGCACAAGGCCACTGGAGCAAGAAGCACCACCACATCCCGCTGACCTCTGGTCATAAAAAAAAGCCTGAAGTTCACTGCCAGCAAGAGGCTCAACACCAATAAGTCAATTATTACAGAATCGGTCATGAACATATCATAAAATAAATTGAAAACTAACTCAACCTTTATTTTCATATAGCTTTTTTTATGGTATGCTAGAACAGTAAAATTGTTAGTCTTTCAAAATAATTGGAGTGTCTGTGGAAGAATACTTAACCGAGCAAGAGTTACGATTATTGAATCCTCAAATCATTCAGGACATGATTCAAAAAGAAATTCCCATATCGGTAACAGTGTATCATCTCACCCCAGAAATGAAGCATTACCTGCAAAAAATAGTGGTGACAGTGCTTCATCAAATACGGCAGGATGCTATGACTGACTACATTGTATACTGCCTTGCAGAATTAATAGACAATAGCCAGCGAGCCAATGCCAAGCGGATTTATTTTCATGAGCAGCATCTAGATATATTCAATCCGAAAGATTACGACTGCGGTATGGAAACCTTTAAGACGGATTTCATCACCAATCAGAGCCATTATCAAGGTTGCCAGGAAGAACATGGACTGAGCATGACCATGACATTGCTGGTAAAGGAAGAATCCTTGTACATGGAGGTGGCAAACAATACCAAGCTGACGGTTTTTGAATACAAGCGGATTCATGACAGAATTACCCGTGCCTTGGAATCTCAGAATCCCGCACAAATCTTTTCCCATACAAATGAGCAGGAAGGAGCTGGCCTAGGTTTTAACAGCATCACCCTCATGCTGCAGAAATTCGGTAATCCCGATGAAAACCTCAAGTTTATTGCCCAGGAGGATTTTACCGACATTAGAATCTAACTGCCGAAAAATATGGATGAATATAAATATATTTCCGCTATTTCAAAGGAAATTGCAGAAAACCTCCAGAATATTCCCCAGCTTCCTGAAAACATCAGCAAAATCAGCCACTTGCTGGACGACCCTACCTCGGAGATGGGAGAAATCATCGACTTGATTCAGCAGGACGTAACCCTTTCCGCCGACCTGCTAAAATTTGTAAACTGCGCTTCCTTTCGGATGAAGCACACACCTTCCAACATTGAAGAATCCGTAAAGATGGTGGGTTTGAGAGGAATACGCAACTTGATTTACGCCATCGGAAGCTTGCAGAATCTAATTCCTGTTACCAAGGGGAAAAAGCTTTTGTGGAGCCATTCTCAGGACGTAGCCCATTATGCACTGGCATTGGCATACAAATTTTACAGTACCAACAAAAAAATTATCTCCGATGCCTACGTCTGTGGTTTACTCCACGACATTGGAAAGATTCTCTTTGAGACAGCTCACCCAGAAACCATCCAAAAGCTTCTGGATTTTTGCCACACCAAGCATATTCCACCACGGGTATACGAAAAAATCATCGGCGGTGCCAACCATGCAGAAATCGGTGCCCTCATTACCACAAAATGGAATTTTCCAGAGGTGATTACTGCTGCCATTGAATTCCACCATTCACCTTCTTCTGCACCAGAATGTCACAGACCCATTGTAGAAATTGTGTATTTAGCAAATTGCCTGAGCCATTATCAAAACCAACGGATGGATTTCCGTCTCTTGGATACAAACGTTCTCAGTAGCTTTGGTATTACAGAGGAAAAACACTTTCAACAGCTTTTCAAGGAAATTGATACCCCAAAGACTGATTAGGGGAAAGAAAGGATTTTTTAATTCTACTCTAAGGATTTCACCCAAGCTTGCATCAAAATTCCAAAGGCCACACCTACATTCAAGGAAGCCTTCATGCCCTTCATGGGAATGGTAACTCGGCCATAGGTAGCCCGATTCAAAGCCTCTGGACTTACTCCCAGCTCCTCAGAACCAATAATCACTATACCTTGCTGGGGAAAATCAAATTCATCAATGGCAGTTCCCCCGGTTTCCAGTACAAAAACAGGCAAATCCTGGGGTAATTCCTCCAATGACAATCGCTGCCACGGCAATGCTTCTATACAGCCCATGCCAGAACGAATAGCTCTAGGATGCAGCGGATCGCAGCAGCCAGGGGAAAGGAAAACACCTTGGGCTCCCATGGCTTCTGCCGTTCTAAAAATTGACCCTAGATTGAAGGGTGAGCGGATATCCTCTGCATACACGTAGAGGCCAGGATAAAAGTCTCTGGAAACAGGAGCTTCGCTGCGATGGGGTGCAATAATCAAATCCCACTCAGCTGGAAAGGTTCCGATAATGGCCAACAATGCATTGCGAGCACAATTACAAACCCTCCGTTCATCTATGGGATTGGCGGCCAGCAAAGCTTGTAGTTCCTTGGCGGTAGCCTCTGGAAGCTGGGGATCCTCCAGTACAATGGAGGCTAGCTTTGCCACATAATCGCTGCGAGACAAGGAAGGGAAGCTATAGCCACAGCCAGCCTCGGCAATTCCTGCAATATCACGTTCCAAGGCACCAAAGCACAGGGCAAGCTTCCGTCGTTTTTGGCCGCCCCGCAGGTGGTTCAGTTTATCAGGCGCAATCATGGCAGACTGAACTAAAAGGCCCGTTTCATCAGGTTGAACAAATCATCGGTTCCCATGGAACAGGGCATACCACTCATCAATTCCAGCTGGCCGGCGTCCTCTGCAGCAATGGTAAATTGCTCCAAAGTCAAGGACAAATCCTTAAGGCGGGCAGGCAGGTTGGCAAGAGCAATCCAATGACGGATTCGTTCTGCCAGCAAGGCCACCACCTTATCCTTGTCAGTAGAGCCATCTTCCTGAATCCCCAAAATCTGGGCTACACGAACAATCTTATCCCGCTTGAAGGCAGCCACATCCTCCAGCATGTAGGGAAAGAGGATAGAGGCAGGCAAAGAACGAGAGATTTTATATCGAGCGCACACTGCAAGTCCCATCAAGGTAGCAGGTCCCACAGAGCTAGAGGTTATGGCCAAAGAAGCAAGACAGCCACCGTTAGACAGCAGCACCTCTGGAGAACAGGCAGAAACCTCACCTTCTGAGGCATTCATGTAGCTTCCCAAAAGCTCTATGGCCTTTTCTGCAAACATATCAGAAAAGAAATTGGCCTTTTGTGAAAGATATGCCTCCACAGCAATTCCCAAGGTTTCCAAGGCAATGGCCTTCATCTGATTATTGGAAAGAGAAACATGGAGATTGGGGTCAAAGAGGGCCAACTTACACAGGGTATTCTGTACCTTCAACACTCGTAGCTGACGGCTCCGAGCATCAATAAGGGGAACATATTCGGTAAAGAGGAAGGGACTTCTAATGGTAGAAGGCACGGCAATCAGTGGTAAAGGCTCTGCAGATATAATTTCCCCATCAAAAAAGTCGTAGATTACACGAGACTCATTGAACAGGGCACAAACCGTTCGGGCAATGCTCAAAACTGCAGAGCCACCAATAGCAATAACTCCCTGAACACGGGCATCCCGTGCCAAAACCAAGGCTCGTCTTACAGTTTCAGAATCAGAAGAAAAATCAACTTCATCAAAGGTAAAATAATTGATATATCGGGTAGCAAGGGAATCATAGAGGGTGTCCATATTCCGTACTTCCTTCAGCACGGGATCTACAATCACCATGTATCGGTCGCCCCATTCCTTGGCGTACAGTCCCAAACGAGATGAAATATATGTTCCCAGCACAATATTGGGTGATACTTTAAACTGCAAATCAGCCATACAAACTCCTTACGTAGTATAAAAAAAAGACTGCCCCAGAAAGCATTGATGTACTTTCGAGACAGCCCTTTTTATAATCCCTGTCGAAGGGGATTAGGCTCCAAAGAAGGATGCCATGATTTTGTCTACTGTAGAATCAATAACGGCATCACTCAAATACATTGGATCTTGAATTTTAATTTTAATCTGCTCTACCAAATCACTGCGAACATCAGGTGTTTCGGCTACAACCTCAGAAAGGTAATATGCTTCAGCCATCTCCTGAGCCTCGCGAGATACGGAGATAGAATCCTCTCCCATAAAAACAGAGGATCTTGCAGAGACACGCTGGGAACCCTGCACATTGCTCAGAGGATTAATTCCTCCAATCTTATCAATAATCACTTTGACCTGCCTCTACCGACTCCTTCGGTATCTTCATCTAGAAATTGGGCATCCTTAGTGCCCGAAACAAACACAGCAAATTCTCCCAGTATTTTGCTGCGTCCGGCAAAGTCCTCAAGAACTTCTGCCGCGGTCCCCTCCACAATTTCTTCGTGCAATTTCGTAAGCTCTCGGCCAACTACAATGCGACGCTCACATTGAATATCGGCAATATCCGCCAAAAGTTTAACGATTCTGAAGGGAGATTCGTACAAAACGAAGGCAAAGCCAGTAGCCATCAACTCCCGTAGCCGAGAACGCCTTCGTCCTGGTTTTGGAGATAAAAAGCCTTCAAACAGCAGACTTTTTCCACCAGATCCAGCCACACTAGCCAGAGATACAAAGGCACAAGCCCCAGGAATTGGAACGATTGTATGGCCTGCAGCACGAGCTACATCCACCAGCACCGCCCCAGGATCACTGATTCCTGGAGTACCTGCATCACTGGCATAAGCAACATTCTGCCCTTCATCCAATAAATGCACTATTTTTTGAGCAGCAGTCTGCTCGTTTTGAGCCCTACAAGAAATTAAGGGCTTCTTGATCTCAAAATGATTCAACAGCTGCAAGGTGTGACGTGTATCCTCACAAGCGATAACATCCACTGTTTTGAATGTTTCCAAAGCACGATACGTAATATCACTAAGATTGCCTATGGGGGTACCCACTATATATAGAGTTGCCACATTGTAATTCTATCATAAAACAATAAATAGCACAAGAAAAATACATCCTGCAACGGCAATCTTGCATGAGAAGGAAAAAGATTTTATACTGATTTAAGTTTGGAGGCTTTTATGAAGGTGCAACTGCAATTGTTTTTGTGCTTTTTCAAATTGGGCTTTATTGCCTTTGGTGGCGGTTATTCTATGATTCCCTTGGTGGAACGGGAGATTGTAGGAAAGCTGCAGCTGATGGATCAGCAAACCTTTACCGACATTGTATCCATTTCTGGAGGACTGCCGGGAGCCGTAGGATTAAATGTAGCAATCTTCATTGGCTACACTAGCGGGGGAATTCTGGGAGCCTTTGTGGGAGCCATAGCCAGCGTTCTCCCCTGCCTCATCATCATCTTTACACTCATGACCTTATTTTCCAATATCAGTGACCTACCAGCAGTGCAAAAAGCCATGGATGGCATCCGTCCTGTGGTGGTGGCTCTCATCGCCTATGCTTCATACCGCATTGGAAAGACAGCCTACGAGGCACCACCCTACCTGATTCTTACCGCCATAAGCCTTGCCCTTTGTCTCTTTCTGCCAGCTTTACCTCTGCCAGCAGTGGTGGCCCTAGGAATTGTAACTGGATTGATTATTACCTTTGCACGGAGACGACGATGGCACTAACCTTGTTCTTGATTTTCTTTAAGCTGGGCTTCTTTTCCTTTGGCGGTGGCTACACCATGATTCCCTTGGTGGAACAAGAACTTTTAGCCAGAGGCTTTGAGTTATCACCTCAGGTTATTGCCAACACAGCAGCCATTGCAGGAGTTGCTCCCGGCCCCGTGGGAATTAACCTTGCCATAGCCTTTGGTCATGAACTGGCAGGTCTTCCCGGTGTACTGGCAGCCGCCTTGGGAGTTATGCTTCCCAGCTTGATTTTAGTATTGATTGTGGCCTTTTTCTTCAAGGCTGTGGCAAAATCAGTGTATTTCCGTGGCATGATGACAGGATTAAAGCCCTTTGTAGTAGGAATTACCCTCTACGCCGCTTTGAACATGGCTTTGAAAAATGGCATGCTTTCAACAGAATGGGCACGAAGCCTGCCGAGCTTTGCCATTGCAGCGGTGTCCTTTGTATTGCTACTGAAAACAAAGCTCCATCCCATTGTCTTGATTGCAGGTGGAGCTGTTGTGGGATTGCTGGTGTTCTAGCAATCACCTTCAACATGACATTTGCACGGAGCCTTAAAGCCTACTACATTTAAAGCATGAGTACCCCTTCCCATGCTGAACTCTCATCTCAAGATCTTTCCTACATGCTCACCATGCCCATTCCTCAGCTTGTGGCAAAAATGGCCATTCCCACTGTCATCACCATGCTGGTTACTTCCGTGTATGGCATTGCAGATATGTTTTTCGTGTCTGAGCTGGGAACCAGTGCCAGTGCAGCGGTGGGAATCGTTTTTTCCATCATGACCACCATTCAGGCCTTGGGATTTATGCTGGGTATGGGTGCAGGAAGCCTTATTTCCCGCAAGCTGGGAGAAGGAAAGGTACAAGAAGCAGAAAGCCTTGCCACTGTGGCCTTTTTTTCGTCACTGGCAGGAGGGCTTCTTCTTTTGGTTGTGGGACTGCGACTAAAAACTGAATTGATGAAGGTTTTGGGCGCCACCGCCACTATCCTGCCCTTTGCAGAGGAATTTGCTCACTACATTTTAATTGCAGCCCCAGTGATGTGTGGAGCCTTTGTGCTGAATATCCTGCTACGTTCCCAAGGAAAAGCAAAACTCTCCATGATAGGATTGTCCACAGGTGGCATTCTAAACATTATTCTAGAGCCGATTTTTATTTTTAAGCTAAAGATGGGGATTGGTGGAGCTGCGGTGGCAACCTGCATCAGCCAAGCAGTGAGCTTTGTGTTGCTGCTTTCCATCTATCTTTCCCACAAGGAGCTGGCACGAATCAATCTTCGGTTGTTGCCCGCCGCCCTACCACGATTTTTCCCAAAGATTTGTGCCAGTGGCGGAGCTTCTCTCCTACGACAAAGCCTGGTGGTAGTGGCCAACGTGTTGTTGAACATTCACGCCAGTGCCTATGGAGATGCTGCAGTGGCAGGTATTTCCATTACCAGCCGAGTGTTTTTAGTGGTTATTTCCGTGATGTTTGGTATTGGACAGGGCTTTCAGCCAGTGGCGGGCTTTTGCTTTGGAGCTAAGCAATTTGATCGGGTACGCAAGTCCTACTATTTCACCTTGTTCGTAAGTACCTTGATTCAGCTGCTGTTTGCACTACTGCTATTTTTCTTTGCCCGCCATACCGTCCAGCTTTTTCAAAAGGCTCAGGAGGTGGTACAGGTGGGCACTCGGGCCATTCGATTTTATGCCCTGTCCCTGCCTTTTCTACCGCTGTCAGTGGTAACAAATATGCTGCTACAAGTTACTGGAAAAAACAAGCAAAGTATCTTTCTTTCTAGCTGCAGACAGGGAATTTTCTTCTTGCCTCTGATTTTTATTCTACCTCGATTTTTTGGCATTACTGGATTGGAGCTGAGCCAGCCCTTGGCAAATCTCCTTTCTGGCTTGATTGCCATTCCTTTTTTGGTAAAGGCAAGATTTACTTACCAAGACAAAACTTACTAAACACCGTGTCCAAAATGTCCTCGGTGGTTACTTCTCCAGTAATTTCACCAAGGGCAGCAAGGGCTTCCTCCACATCCTGCACCACAGCGTCCAAGGTGTAGCCATCATGAGCCACTTCTAATCCGTGAATAACGGCTTCCAAAGCCTCTTGGGCACAGATTTTTTGTCGCTCTGTTCCTAAGCCCACTTGACCAGAAGCAGGAGAGCTGAAATCACAGGAAATCACATCCTTTACCATCTCCACCAGCTGTGCTGTTCCTGCACCAGTTCTGGCACTAAGCCGAATGATTCCATCTAGCGAAAACTCCTCAAGTTTGAGTCCAAGCTCAAATTCAGGTGAAGTTGGATCAGATACCTTATCCCATTTGTTCAACACCAGCAGCAAAGGAGGGCGAGCTGCTTTTTCACGCTGACTCCACTTTGACAAAAAAACCTTGTCTTCTTCCACCAGTCCCACAGAAGCATCTACCAAGTACAGAATCAGCTGGGCTTCTGCAGTCAAATCCTGGGTTCGTTGGATTCCGTGTCGCTCCACCTCGTCATCACTTTCCCGTAAACCTGCAGTGTCAAAAAGTCGAGCAGGAATACCAGCAAAGGAAACCCAGCTTTCAATCCAGTCACGAGTTGTACCGTGAATGTCGGAAACAATGGAGCGGTCCTCCTTCAGCAGCGTGTTAAACAAGCTTGATTTTCCCGCATTTGTTCTACCACACAACACCACCCGCACCCCATCTTGATAGAGCTTTTCACTGGCCCAGGAATTACACAAGGACTCCAAACGACGGCGGGCGGCTTCCAGCTGACGGCTATCAAAGGCGTCGGCAATGGCTTCCTCATCCTCGGGATATTCGATTTCAGCCTCAAGAGCCGCCAAGGTTTCACGAAGGAGCTGTTTAATGGCATCTAGCTCCTGGAATAAACCTCCTGCCAAACGACCTGCTGCACGACTGCGACTTGTATCGGTTTTGGCAGCAATAATTTCGTGAACAGCCTCGGAGCGTGTTAAATCAGCCTTACCATTGATAAAGGAACGAAAGGTAAATTCTCCCGGCAGGGCTGCTCTAAAACCATGGTTTGTAAGCAAGCGAAAGATTTCTGTCACCATACCAGGGCCACCGTGGCAGCTAATTTCCACCATATCCTCCCCAGTAAAGCTGCGAGGACCTCGGAACACAGACACCAACACCTGGTCAATAGACTGATAATCTTTTTTGCCAGCTTCATCCCCTGGCTCCACTATCCAACCATATACGATGGTATTTCCCGCCGCCGATATCAAAGCTTTAGGACGAGAAAACACCTTTGACAAAAGCTCTATAACGCCAGTTCCAGTACAGCGGACGATCCCCAAGGCGGCAGGGGCCAAAGCCGTGGCAATAGCTGCGATTGGTTCTTCTGGGGTGTAGGCAGTAGCACTCACTGGCAATCTCCTGTAGAACAAGATGCACCATCATTCTTTTTCCCTTCTGATTGCACCATTGCAAGACCAAAGCGAATAAAAAGTAAAGGACAAAGATACACCACCACAAAACCTGTGCTAGCAAACTGAATGAATTTCAACAACAACTGCAATTCCAAACTAGAAGCTAACTGACCTGCAAGATTTTTTACCAATTCCAAAGCCCCAAAGACTACACCAGTAGCCACCAATCCCAAGGGGAGACGGAGCAACCGTTGTACGGGAGTTCCTGTTGCTGACCAAAACAGGGCTTTTTTATTCCAAAAGATTCTTCCCACAAGAAAACCCAATAAGGCTCCATTCAAAGAGGTATGACTCCCAGAAAAATGATTCAAAAGGAAAACCACAACAGCCACCAAAAGCACTTGTAGGCTTACCCGCCAGGTTGAAATAATTTTAACCACAGGCTTCCAGAACAAGATCATTCCCACAGAAGTCAAAAATCCCAAGGAAAGGCCCAAAAGAACATCGCTAGGATAATGAACTCCAAGGTAAATGCGACTCACTCCAATCAACAGAGGAAATCCCGCTGCAACACAGAGTCGTACCAGCACACACAGAGGCAATTTTCGTCGTCCACCACATTTTTTACCAAACTTGCAATGTCTGCATTTTCTTGCTCCTAAAACAAATTTGGCAAACAGGGGATAAAAGGTTGCAGCACCTTGAGAGTGGCCAGAGGGAGTGGAAAAACCAGATTCCTCCACCACAAAAACTGAGCTATCACGAATAAATGGACGAGGCACTTGCAATACTTCCTTAATAGCAGTATTCAAGGCTCCAGAAAAAATAATACCTACTCCCAGTTTAAATCCAGCACAACTGTCAAGGCACCAATACAATAGGAGAACGACACCAAAGTAAAAGGCTGGAGTACTAAAAAATGAAATCACCTGCATTATCAAGGTGAGGAAGGGAGACTGAAACTGCTGTACCCAGCGAATTACCTCCAGTCCCCAATCATACAAAGCTTCTATATTCATCACTATTCCATTGTTCCAGAAAGAGCAGGTTTCCTAAATTTTGCATTAGCTTCATCTAGCTCCCAGGGATACGGTTCTGTATCTGTTACGTCTGGACGAATATCATCATAGCGCCCAATATTATTCCAGTACATGTATCCGTGATTTGCCGCATCTCGCACGCCATAAATCTGACGCTGTACATAATCTGCGTTATAATATTTCTTATCGTAGGAAACTCCAAGATAAAAAGCTTGAGTCCAAGGACGAATCACACTTTTGTTCCGTGCAATAATGGAATTACGATACGTTCCAAAAAAGTAAATTCGATAAGGTCGCTCTGCTGCAGGTGCATGGGCCAAAAATGGTTGCTCAAAGTGACTGGGATAGAACATGGGACAAATTACATCCACATATTCAGACAAGAGCTCCACATCCTGACCAGTACGGGCTCCACTGCGATACCACCCATTAGCACCATAAATGTCAATTCCGATGGGAGCCTCAATATTTTGTCGTGCATAGGACAAGAAAGAAATCAAAGCACTTTCCTTATCCATCCCCTTATCCTGCCACCGGTAAGATGCCTGCCACAAATTGGTTCCATCAGTGGGGAAACGGATATAGTCAAACTGCACCTCATCAAAACCACGACGAATCAACTCCTTGGCTACTGCCACATTGTATTCCCACACCTCATGACAATAAGGGTCAACCCAATGCTCATCGTAATAGAGGGTTTCAGTACCAGTTACATTACCTTCTTCGTCAGTAATCTCCTTTTCACCTTTAGTACCCACCCAGCGACTTTGAGAAGATTTATTCCACACAGCATACTTTCCTCCATCATACTGAGAAAGATGCTTGTCTTTAAACACTACGATTCGAGCAATAAGATAAATATCTTCACTTTTAAACCGCTCCACAAACTGATCCAAGTCCACCGCATATTGGCTCACAAAGCCCT
This sequence comes from Treponema sp., assembly GCA_017629095.1. Taxonomy (GTDB): domain Bacteria; phylum Spirochaetota; class Spirochaetia; order Treponematales; family Treponemataceae; genus Treponema_F. Next base: position 12,219 of record JAGBXW010000003.1, read on the forward strand.
TTTCTTTAACCAGTGGATCTTGCGTATTGTATCGCAATAAACCGTAATCATCTTTCATATCGATTACAATACTATTCAATTTGTTGTCTTTTAACGTTTTAATAATTTCATCCTGTCCAGACTTTGTTCGGCCTTGGTTTGCAGGCAGATAGAGGGATTTAATTTGAGTCAATTTTTCAGAAGTATAAGGTGCATACACCTTTTCTGGTTTCAAAAGCCATAACTCATTCAACACAAGACTGGTACTAAAGCCAGTACGATTTTTGGGGATATAAGCTGTGTACACAGGTTCAGGCACCTTTACCAAAGATGCCTTCCAAGAAAAATAATCTGAAGGAATACCAACATTCTTACCTGCAGCTACATTGAATAGAGAAATTTTTCCAGGACTAGTATAAATTAAGTTGGAACCTGTCCAACCAAGACCGTCAATGGTATCTGCAGGCTCAGTGCCAGCGTAAATTTTAATTGCCTGCTTTTTCTCCCAGTTTAATTGGAAGATATTTGGCATAAATGTTTGAGAAATATATATTTCAGTTACAGCATACCCTTCTTCATCTAACTTTACTACAGGTAAAATATCAGCCAATTCATCAGGTTGCCCTTGAGTAGGCATAGCCGAAAAACCCTTTGTAATATCGGTCCACTTTCGATTTGCCCTATCAGGATGAATATAAGACAAACCATAAATGGGATGAGACAAAAATACTGTCAACTCTTGAGTAGGACTGCCATCACTATTCTTTTTTCCTGCAATCCGCATATCAGCCACAGCAATAGCCTTTGCCCCGGCAGTTTTAGCACTAAAACCAAGATTTTTCCATGTATTTCCGTGATCCTTACTTAAATACACGGCATTATCAGTAGTTGCCACTAAAATATCGTGATTTTGCGGATGAACAGCTAAATCCTTTATTTCTTTTGCTTTTTGAACAAGTCGAACTTCACCATTAAGGTATTCTTTTACCGTCAACATGGGCAATCCAGACATGGAACCAATCAAAGAAAATGACTGCAAATCATCACTGCGTAAAAGCCCTTTTCCAGTAACAAAAAACCAAACCTGCTGCCCATTTACAACAGTTTCTACAATTTGAGTGACTCTTGCTTCAGTCCACAGCGGTTCTGGTGTATCATTTCCAATAATCTTGTACAATCCGCTTTCAGTTCCAGCAAGAATATTTTGCAAGATATGAGCTTCATCTGGTTTTGGCAGATTATCCGGCAACCGATACAATTTTTGTATTTTTACTTCATCAAAATCATTTTGGGCAGTTTGAGCAAAAATAGAAAAAGCTAATGATAAAACTATTGTAATAAAAAGAAATTTACGCATACTTATATTATCCACTATTTTAAAAACTTACACAAGACAATAATTATTTTCCGAGTGAAATGTAGATTGTCAGATAGTTTACAATCAATACAAAGTTAAAATAATTATAAAATTTTATTGACATATTTTAGTTTTGATGTAAAATGAATAAATATTTTAATCTTAACGATATTTTAATAAAATCGCACACAAGATGGGCTTGCCCATTTAACATATTGGATGGAGGAGTAAATGATGAAAAACAAGAAAATTCTTATCATCATTCCTGTCGTGCTGGTAGCATTCATTGCTGTATATGCTGGTATCATGCTGAGTGGTAGAGGAATCACTGCCACAGAGCTTGACGCTCAGTTTGTACAAGTAATTGAAAACAACGGCTGTCTACAATGTCACGCCGCTGAGCCTGATGCCTTCTGGTATCAGAAGCTGCCTGGATTTACTGGACTGTTCGAAAAGGATATGACCAACGGTTATCGTTCAATCGATCTCGAAAAGGTTGTAAACCAAATCAACAGTGGCGAAACAGTTAATATCGCTGACGTAGCCAAGTTGGAACAGGCAACATTGAACAATGACATGCCTGTTATTCAGTACACCATTGTTCACTGGGGTGCAGACCTGAATTCAAAGGAACAGCAGATTGTGTACGACTGGGTTCGTGAAAAGAGAACTGCTCATGTTGAAGCTTTTGCTAACAAGTACAGCATGACAATGAATGACACATTCATCAGCGAGCCTGTTATGCCTCTGCCCGATCCTTCCAAGTTCGATGTAGACAATGAAAAGGCTATGTTGGGTCTTGCCATGTATCACGACACTCGTCTTTCCATCGACAGCACCGTATCTTGTGCATCTTGCCACGCTTTGGACAGTGCAGGCCAGGACAACTCTCGTTTTGCACGTGGTGTAGGAAGCCAGTTTGGTGGAATCAGTGCTCCTTCCGTTTACAATGCAGTATTTAACGTACAGCAGTTCTGGAATGGACGTGCTCCAGACTTGCAGGGACAGGCCGGGGGACCTCCAGCTAACCCCATCGAAATGGGATACGAAAACTGGGATGACATTGTAGCATACCTGAGAACTCAGCCCGACTTGGTAGCTCGCTTTGCAGCTATCTACGGTGCAGAAGGAATTACTCAGAACACTGTTACAGATGCTATCGCTGAGTTCGAGCGCCTCTTGGTTACTCCTAACAGCCCCTTCGACAAGTACCTCTTGGGAGACAAGACAGCCCTTACTTCTGAAGAAGTTCAGGGATATGAATTGTTCAAGAAGAACTACTGTGCAACTTGTCACGTTGGTGCCAGCATGGGTGGACAGAGCTTTGAAAAGTTGGGAACTGTAGTTGATGCAGCTGTTTACTATGCAGAGCGTGGAACAGAGCAGAACGGAGATGACCAGGGTCTCTTTGGATTCACTGGTATCGAAGATGACCGCTACAAGTTCAAGGTACCTAACTTGAGAAACGTTGCCAAGACTGCACCTTATATGCACGATGGTACACACGTAACTCTCGAAGATGCTGTACGCACAATGTTCCGTTTCAATACTCCTACCGCAGAGCCAAGCGACGATACAGTTAACAAGATTGTATTGTTCTTGAACACCTTGAACGGTGAAAACGAGTATATGACTTACAAGAACGTACCTACCAACTTGGATATGATCCGCGAATAACTAATAACTTTTAGGAGTTAGTTGGTAATCAGGCTGACCATGGACATAAATTCATGGTCAGTCTTATTTTCCATACACAAGCATATATAAATATGACAAAGAATAAATTTTACCGATTTATATCATCAATTCGTTTGGCCATTATTCTATTGGCTGTTATTGCTATCCTTTGTGTAATTGCTACAATTATCCCACAAAATCTGGATAAAAGTCATTATACAAATCTTTTTGGATCCTTTGGAGCTACTATTGTTACAATCCTAGGGTTCCATCACGTATTCAGTTCACCGATATTTTATTTTTTTGGTATTGCATTTGCCATCAATTTGTTCATTTGTACCTATGAACGAATTTCTATCGCCATTAAAATCTCTAAAAAGAAATTTTCACTTGGAATCTGGGGTTCCCCCATTCTTCACATTGGACTTTGTATCATCTTGGTGGGGATCGCTTTTAGCCTCATTTCCAAGCATGAGATCTATTATGAAATTCCAGTAGGAGAAACAGTTACCGTTGCAGGAAAGAGTGGAGGCTTTACCCTCACCCTTGACGATTTTTCTGTTGATTACTATGATGACAATATTTCTCCTAAACAATACAGAAGTTCTGTCACCATTAAAAAACCAAAACTAGATCCCATTCCCATGGAAATCCAAGTGAATTCCCCTGGTAAATATAATGGTGTTTCTATTTTGCAACAGTCTTTTGGCTGGGAAATTCTTGTAACCCTTAGTACAGGCCAAGCAAGTACTCAATTGAGAATTAAAGATGAGGATTGGATTGTTTTAGGAGAAGATTCCCATGGAACCACCACTTTAGGTGTTGCCTTTTATCCTGACTACGATGAGGAACAGGGAATTGCTCAAATGAAAAGCCATCGTGATGACAACCCTAGAGTTATTTGGGTACTTCAAGAAGGAGACGAACCTATAGCCATAGATACCTTGGCCGTAGGAGAAACAAGTATCATTCAAGCCCCCTTGTCCATCACCTTTGATGGCTACCGATACTATAGTGGTCTTCAAATGAAATATGACCCTGGAATCCCCATTATTTTTTGTGGATTCTTGCTACTTTGTGTTGGATTACTGCTGTTGTATCTTCTTGGTAAAAGAAGAAATTGAAAACATAAATCTAATTTGTTCCTAGAAATAATCACAATTTATGGATATATTTCACTTTCCAAAGGAGAGATTATATGATAACATTAGTTGACAATGTAGGCTATTTCGCATTTTCATTGGCGATTATGACCACTACAGCCGTAATTATGAATATATGGCTGAAGAAGGATTGGTTGCATAAGCTTACCATTGTAATCAGCAGTGGTGCAGCAGCATTAATGTTGGTGCAACTTATTGTCAGAACAAGTCAAACAGGAAGACTACCAGTAAATAGTGTTTACGAATTTCTATTGCTTTTTTCCTTTGTTCTTTTAGTTTTTTCTGTCTTCTGGCTTGTTAAAATTAAACTCAATGCTGTTGCGGCTTTTATTTTAGCCGTTGCAACAGTGCTTTTGGGTGTTAGTTTTGCTTTGTCTGATGCTGCGGCACCACTTATGCCAGCATTACAAAGCCGTTGGCGTGTGATTCACGTATTGACCGCTATTATTGCCTATGCAGCTTTTGCTGTTGATTTTGGATTGGCGATATTTTATGTATTTGCTATTCCACGCAAGGTTCCAGAAGGTGGACTCCCTGCAGAAAAGGCTGCACGTGCATCACTGTTAGAAAAACTGATGTTTAATTCAGTAGTTGTGGGCTTCATTTTTCTGACACTGCTCATTGTTACAGGTTCAATTTGGGCAGAAGATGCATGGGGAGCATGGTGGAGCTGGGATCCTAAGGAAACTTGGGCATTAATTACTTGGATTATCTATGCAGTCTACATGCACTTGCACTCCAAGCCCACTTGGAGAGGTCATAAGGGTTGCTACTTGTCAATCATTGGGTTTGCCTGCGTCTTATTTACACTTCTTGGAGTGTCATTTTTGATGGGTGGCTTACACAGTTATTGATACTGCGATATAATTATAATTTAGTCGTGTTAAAGAAATGATAACACAAAGGAAGGAATCATGAGCGATTTTGACGTTATCGTGGTTGGTGCTGGTCTTGCAGGTAATACAGCAGCATATCTGTTGGCCAAAGCCGGACTTGGAGTTCTGGTCGTCGAACGAAGTGAGACCATTGGTGGTAAGAACGTTACAGGTGGACGTATGTATAGCCACAGTCTGGAAAGAATTTTCCCAGACTTTGCAAAGGAAGCACCCTTAGGACGCCGAATCATCAAAGAACGTATTTCTATGTTGACTGCTGACAGTGCTACAACATTTGAATACGCTGCAGAAAAGCTTGGAGAGCAGGGAAAGGCTACTTATGCTGTATTGCGTGCAGAGTTTGACCCTTGGTTGGCTGGAAAAGCAGAAGAAGCTGGTGCTGAGTATGTAACTGGTATCCGTGTTGATGAAGTTCTTGTTAAGGACGGAAAGGTTTGCGGAATTATTGCTGACGGCGATGAAATGACTGCTGACGTAGTACTTTTGGCAGACGGTGTAAACTCCTTGTTGGCACAGCAGTTGGGAATGAAAAAAGAACTTGAGCCTTCTCAGGTTGCTGTTGGTGTAAAAGAAGTTATCAAACTCGGAAAGCAGAAGATTAACGATCGTTTCGGTGTAGCTGACGGAGACGGTATGGCTTGGCTTTTCGCAGGAGACACAACTGGTGGTAGCATCGGTGGTGGATTCCTTTACACAAACCAGGACAGTGTTTCACTCGGTATCGTAACAACTATCGCAGAAATCGGACGCAATGACATTGCACCACGCGATATGGTTGAACGCCTTAAGAACCACCCTGTTGTACAGCCTCTTATCAAAGATGGTGAAGTTGTAGAATATGCAGCTCACTTGGTAACAGAAGGTGGGTATGACATGATTCCTACACTGTACCGCGACAATGTATTGGTTGCTGGTGATGCAGCTGCATTGGTAATGAACCTCGGTTTCACTATTCGTGGTATGGACCTTTGTATCGAATCTGGACGCTTGGCCGCTGAGACTATTATCAAGGCTAAGGAAGCTGGAGACTACAGTGCAAAGACCTTGTCCCAGTACAAGACAGCTTTGGACAACAGCTTCATCATGAAAGATATGATGCACTTCCGCAAGATGCCTAAGTTTATTGAAAACCACCGCATCTTCACACAGTATCCTGCTTTGGCAGACAAGATTATGAGCGACTTGTTCATTATGTATGGTCAGGAGCCTGTTAAGTTCAAGAAAAAGGCTATGGCAGCACTTAAGGATGTAGGTTTGATGAACCTTCTTAAAGACGGAATGAGCGCAATGGGGGCAATGTAATGGCAATGTCAATTGATGATAAGTTAGGTTTGAATAAGTTCAATGCTGACATGAGCTGGAGTCACATTGATGTAGATAAGCAGCATGCAGACAAGAACGAAGTACGCAAGGTTGTATTAGCTTGTCCTGCACACCTGTATCGTCTTGAAGATGATGGAACATTGAAGTTCAATCACGAAGGATGCTTGGAATGTGGAACTTGCCGTGTTGTAAGTGGCGGAAAAGTTGTCAAGAAGTGGGAACACCCCAAAGGTGGCAAGGGAGTACAGTTCCGTAAGGGCTAATATGGAAAAAGAACAGCAGACTGCATCGGGGAAATTAACCCTAGCTATTATTATTGATTGTTGTACACCAGGTGCAATTTTTCTTTCAGCACTTGCACCTGCTGTTCTTGGTCTATTTTTGGCAATAGAAACCGGGGTATCATTATCGATACCCTTGGTTCTCTGTTCTCTTTTGATTCCAGTTTTATTTAACGCAAGCATTAATTTAATAAACGATTATTTTGATTATGTTCAAGGTAACGATACAAAAGATAATATTTTTGGAGAGACAGATTCTCCTCTGGCTTTCAATCAAATCCAAAATCCCAAGCCAATCCTTTGGCTCGGTTTTCTTTGTCTTTTTATTGGTGGCCTTCTCGGAATATATATTATTTATAAAACTAATATTATTCCCCTAATCATCGGTGTTATTGGTGCTATTTCAGTACTTACCTATTCAGGAGGCAAATTTTCTGTCTCTTACTTACCCATAGGTGAAATTGTCGCAGGTTTTGTAATGGGTGGTCTTATTTCACTTGGTGTATTTACAAGTCTAACAGGATATATTGATTGGACTATTTTAATAAAATCTATCCCCATGATGCTTATTGTTTCTCAATTTATGTTAGTAAACAATACATGTGATATTGAACGGGACAAAATTGTTGGAAGACGTACCCTTCCTATTGTTTTAGGAAGAGATAAAATACATTCTGTAGCGGCACTTTTTACATTACTCTGGATTCTTTCAATGCTATTTTCCAGTATTTTTTGGTATTACTTTGGCTGTCCAATTGTCATCCTTATGATTATACTTTTAAGAAAAAGGTTTGTTACGATATATACTGGTCCTCGTTTAAACTCGACAAAAATACCAGATGTTTTAAATATGGTTGTCGTTGCAACTGCTGTAGGTATATGTTATCCAGTTTCGATTCTTATTCATATTCTCATAATTAAACTGCTATCAGTACAGTAATGGAGACTTTTTTCATGTTCTTTACCGCCTTACCTGAACTAAAAACTGAATTATCACATGTTTCCTCTGATATGGAAGCCATGTTACCAGAGAATTGGCTTACTGGAACAGTAGGAGAGATTATTACAGACGTTATGAACAGTAGAGGTAAAGGCGTACGACCAAGTTTGCTTTTGTTAATGGCAAAATTAGGCCCTAACTATTTACAAAATCAGCAAAGACTTTTTCGACTTTCATCTCTTGCAGAATTTATCCATATGGCCTCACTTATCCATGATGACATTGTAGATGATTCTGTTTTACGTAGAGGAAATCCCACCATACAGGCAAAATATGGTAAAGATATGGCCGTCTATGCAGGTGATTTAATTCTGAGTCAAACTTTATTAATTATTTTGAGAGATAATTTGCGTGATTCAGGTATGCTTCTGGCACAAACAATTCAAGATATGTGTAAAGGAGAAATTAATCAAGCAGCTTGTAGATATAAATTTGATGTTACACAGGATGAATACTATAAAAATATCTACGGTAAAACAACTTCAATGTTCGTAACAGTTTGTAAAATTGGTGGACTTGAAAGTGGATGCTCCCCTGATATTGTTGAACTTATGGGCAAGATTGGGCTTCATTTAGGATATCTTTTTCAAATACGAGATGATCTTTTGGATTTTAGTTTACAAGACATGGGTGATGCTAAATCTATGCGTCTGGATTTCCAAGAAGGAGTACTCACTTTACCAGTTATATACACACTAGAACTGCCTCAATACCAAGAGCCAATGAAAGAACTTATTGAAAAAGCTCGTTCAGGAATTCTTTCCAATGAAGATTTATCTATGTTGGATAACTTGATTATGCAAGCTAAAGGTTTTGAAAAAACAATAAAAAAAGCAGAAGCTCACAGAGATGAAGTTCTTTCAATGCTCAAACAACTTCCACAAAGTGAAAAAAAAGTTCTTAATCTGATCAGCAGTTTAATTTCAAAATTGACACTACCCAAACTTCCCCAAAATTAATTATTCGAAATTATTGTTTTTATTCTAGTTTATATGCTTATCAATTTAATACTAAAAAAACACCCTGCCAAATGGCAGGGTGAATTATTAAGATGTTATCTTAATTTTTTGGTATAAATTAGTTAACACCCATCTTTGCAGAAATAACGATCTTCTGTACTTCTGATGTTCCTTCGTAGATCTCAGTGATCTTAGCATCACGCATGAAGCGCTCGAAGGGGAACTCGCGGGTATAACCCATACCACCAACCAACTGCAAGCAGCGGCGTGTTACATCGCTAGCAACTTCAGATGCGAAGAGCTTAGCCTGTGCGGAATAGAATCCATAATCTGGATCGTTGTCTTCCTTACCCTGAGCTGCCTTGTACAACAAGAAGCGAGCAGCGTTAACCTTAGTCTGCATATCTGCCAATTCGAACTGAGTGTTCTGGAACTGGCTGATACGCTTACCGAACTGTACGCGCTCCTTAACATACTTGATACACTCGTTGATAGCACCCTGTGCAATACCGAGAGCCTGAGCACCGATACTTACACGTCCACCATCCAAGGTCTTCATAGCAATCTTGAATCCTTCTCCAACTTCACCCAGCAAGCGATCCTTGGGGATTTTGCAGTCTTCCAGGAACAACTGGCAAGTAGAAGAACCACGGATACCCATCTTCTTCTCGTGAGCACCTACTGTGAAACCTGCATCGCTTCTCTCTACGATGAAAGCAGTGATTCCACCACGTGTTCCCTTGGACTTGTCAGTAGCAGCAAAGATAACGAAGATATCAGCATAACCAGCGTTGGTGATGAAGATCTTGGAACCGTTGAGCAACCAGTGATCTCCCTTATCAACAGCAGTAGTTTCTGTTCCACCAGCATCAGAACCAGCATTAGGCTCTGTCAAACCGAAAGCACCCAAGCTCTCTCCAGAAGCCAACTTTGTCAAGTACTTCATCTTCTGCTCTTCTGTTCCGAAGTAGCTAATAGGCCATGCACAAAGAGAAGTATGAGCAGCAACCATAACGGATGTTGTTCCACAAACCTCAGCAAGCTTTTCACATACAACAATGTATGTCAAGAAGGTCATACCGGCACCGCTGTACTTCTCATCGAATGGAACACCGAACATACCCATTTCGGCCAATTCCTTCCATGTGTCAACAGGGAATTCTTCTTTCTCGTCTACTTCAGCAGCACGAGGTGCAACCTTCTCAGCAGCATACTTTGTGATCAAATCAACAATACTCTGCTCATCTTCACTGAACTTAAAATCCATCTTTTTCCTCCTTATGGAATTTTATTCAATTCCCCTCCGAAGAGGGGTATTATGCACTAATTAGCCACGAGCCTTTTTGATTTCTGCAATCAATACAGGCAATACATCGAAGAGGTTTCCTACAACACCATAATCTGCACGGTTGAAGATAGGAGCCTCAGGATCCTTGTTGATAGCAACTACGCAGTCTGCACCGCTGATACCTGCCAAGTGCTGGATAGCACCAGAGATACCACAAGCAATGTACAACTTGGGAGAAACAGTCTTTCCTGTCTGTCCAACCTGGTGAGCATAAGGAATCCACCCAGAATCAACAGCTGCACGAGATGCTCCAACTTCAGCCTTGAGTTCCTGAGCCAACTCACGGATAATAGCAAAGCCATCTGCGGAACCAACACCACGTCCACCAGAAACGATGATTTCAGCACCTTCCAAGTCCACCTTATTATCGGACATATCAGCCAAAATCTCAAGCACCTGGGTACGAATCTGATCGGGAGAAACCTTTACTTCTTCACGGATAATTTCTGCATTTCCACCAACCAACTCTCTCTTGAATACACCAGGACGAACAGTTCCCATCTGAGGAGTGTGATCAGGACACTTAATGGTAGCCATCAAGTTACCACCGAATGCAGGGCGAGTCCATGCAACGATAGTGGAGCCATCTTCAAGCTGGTCTACATCAAGTGCTGTACAGTCAGCAACAAGACCTGTATCCAAACGAGCGTTGATACGAGGACCTAAGTCACGACCATTATTTGTTGCTCCCAACATTGCACTCAAAGGAGCATACTTCTTCATCAATTCGCAAACAGCAATTGTGTAAGCATCAGTTGTATACTTCTTGTATACTTCGTCATCAACAACGATGATCTGATCAGCACCATGTTCCTGAACAGCCTTAACAGCAGCATCAACATTGTAACCAATAACAAGAGCAACAAGCTTTCCACCCTGCTTCTGGGCCATCATTCTACCAGGAGTCAACAACTCCAAGCCAACATTCTTTGCGGATCCGTCCTCGTTTGTCTCAACAATTACCCAAAGATCGTTAGTTTTATTGCACTTCATACTCTATTCTCTCCTTCCTTAGATAATGCTGGCATCGTTCAACATCTTGAACAGCTTCTTTGCACCTTCTTCTGGTGTCTCTTCTTCAATCTTGATTCCGCCTTCTCTCTTAGGAGGTACAAAGCTCTTCTTAACCTTTGTAGGAGAACCATTCAATCCGAGACGAACTTCTTCAACATCAGCAAGATCAGCTACAGAAATCTGTGGAACCTCAGCCTTGTTGGAAGCCAACTTTCTCTTAATGTTAGGTGTACGAACTTCCCAAGCTGGCTGTGTATAGGTGATAAGACAGGGCATCTTAACTCCGATAATTTCAAAGCCCTCATCGGTCTGCTTCTTAGCCTTCATGCTATCACCAGCAACTTCAACTTCCCAACAGTTTGTAACCTGAGGAATGTCGAGCCACTCAGCAAGTTCTGGACCAACCTGTCCTGTATCACCGTCGATAGCCTGCTTTCCGCAGAAGATTGCATCAAACTTTCCTTCTAAGCCTTCGAGCTTTTCTACTGTCTTGCGAAGAACATAGCTTGTTGCCAAAGTATCGGAACCACCGAACTTGCGGTCTGTAACCAAATAAGCCTTATCAGCAGCAATAGCAAGACACTCTCTCAAAGCTTTTTCTGCCTGAGGGGGACCCATAGTAACGACTACAATCTTTGCATCAGGATTGTTGTCCTTAATGCGTGCAGCAGACTCGAGAGCATATGTGTCAAATGGGTTCACAATGCTGGGTACACCATCACGGATAAGGGTGTTTTTTACCGGATCGATTTTAATCTCTGTTGTGTCCGGAACTTGTTTGATACAAACAAGAATATTCATATCTTCTTACCTCCTATATTTGCGATTCACTCGAAATATTCGCCAAGAAATAATAATTATATCTTTCACCAGTTTATCACTGCTTGTTTAAAAATGCAAGAAAAAAAAGCGAAATTATTCGATAATTTTCGAAAATATTATATCGATATACTTTTAATCATTATCAAAATCATTTCTCTTGTAATTTTTTAACGAACTAAGACCTTTTCCACCTCACAAACATACATGTAATGGTAATCTTTATTGGGATAAACCTTTGGTTCGATGGTGGTGTCTACAAAGCAGTTTGGATCCAGTTGTTGACAAAAGAGTTTACGACAAACCAAGACAATCTTGGACTGGTCAAAATAGGGGACGCCATCTTCATGGCAAACAGTAAGACCAGCCTTTTCTATCTTGGCCTCATCACGCCCCGAAACAGTACCAAGATAGGTTAATTCCTTGCGGAAATTTTCATCTAGTACACAAAGGGAAAGATGAGAGGAGGCATCCACAAACTCCTTAGTGTAACGCTGAGGACGAATGAAGATAAAGGCAGCATTCTTATGCCACATCACTCCAAGTCCACCCCAAGAAGCAGTCATGGTATTTACCTTACCGTCAATTTCGGCGGTAATCAGCATCCAATCTTTTCCGATGGTGGAAAAGGCATTTGCAGAAAGTTCTTCTGGCTGAATTGTTTTGAATGTGTTCATAACATACATGATACTCCTTGAGATGATTTTTCGCAATCATAATTCTTTTGGAACATGTCGTGCATCTGGCGGCGGGAAAGCTACAAACGACTCCAACACAACCATAGTATGGAAGGGAACGAAAGATTGTTCTTGGATTTTTTTTCTCCGCCTCCTCCTCCTTAAATTTTAAGAATTTAGAAGAAATTTAATTGACATGATGATTACAAATTTGTATTATGTACAAAGTGATTGCATTATGCTAACTCTTGCAATCAATTTTTTACTAGGAGTATATTACTATGTCATTGATTAACAAAGAAATTGCTGATTTTACTGTAGAAGCATACCAGAGTGGTGCTTTCAAGACTGTTTCCAAGAAGGATGTTTTGGGGAAGTGGTCTGTATTCTTCTTCTATCCTGCTGACTTCACCTTCGTATGTCCTACAGAGTTGGAAGACTTGCAGAACAAGTATGCTGAGTTCCAGAAGATTGGTTGCGAAGTTTACTCTGTTTCTACAGACACTCACTTCGTACACAAGGCTTGGGCAGATACTTCCAAGACAATTAAGGCAATTCAGTACACCATGCTTGCTGACCCCACTCACGTTCTTGCTAAGGACTTCGAAGTTTACATCGAGGGAAATGGTTTGGCAGAGCGCGGAACCTTCGTATTGAATCCTGAAGGAAAGATTGTTGCTTACGAAGTAAACGCTGGTAACGTAGGACGCAACGCAGAAGAGTTGCTCCGCAAGGTACAGGCTAGCCAGTTCGTAGCAAAGAACGGTGACCAGGTTTGTCCTGCAAAGTGGCAGCCAGGTGCTGAGACTCTCAAGCCCAGCTTGGACTTGGTAGGAGCCCTGTAATAATGAGTGACCGCAACGATACTATCTACGACGTAGTTGTTATCGGTGGCGGTCCTGCTGGTCTCACAACAGCCCTGTATTTGGCCCGTGCCAAGTACAGGGTTCTTGTTATTGAGAAGGACAACTTTGGCGGGCAGATTACCATCACATCCGAAGTGGTAAACTACCCCGGAGTGGAACATACCAGCGGTGCTGCCCTTACTGAAACAATGAGAAAACAGGCACAGAATTTTGGTGCCGAATTTATGCTGGCCGAAGTAGAACGGATTTCCGTGGAGGGAGACCTGAAAAGCGTCTTTACTACCAAAGGAGAGCTTAAGTGCTTCGGTATTCTTTTGGCCACTGGTGCCCGTCCCCGCATGATTGGATTCAAGGGGGAAGCTGAATTCAAGGGCCACGGTGTAGCCTATTGTGCAACCTGTGATGGTGAATTCTTTACTGGCAAGGAAGTCTTTGTTGTTGGTGGTGGATTTGCTGCCGCAGAAGAAAGTGTCTTCTTAACTAAATACGCTCGTCACGTAAATATCCTTATCAGAAAAGACGACTTTGGCTGTGCAAAATCCGTTGCTGACGAAGCAAAATCCCACGAAAAAATTACCGTTCTTACCAATACAGAAGTAGAAGAAGTTATGGGAGATTCCGTACTCCGTGCTATCCGCTACCGCAATAACAAAACTGGTGAGGTAACGGAATACAAGGCAGATTCAGGCGACAATATCGGTGTCTTTGTGTTTGCAGGATACGAGCCAGCCACTGAGTTGGTAAAGGGAATTGCAGAGCTCAATGAACAAGGCTATGTGATTACCGATGAAAATATGCAGACAAATGTAGCTGGTCTCTATGCCGCAGGTGACGTTCGCATCAAGAACCTTCGTCAGGTGGTAACTGCTGTTGGGGATGGAGCCTTGGCCGCAACAGAGCTTGAAAAATATGCCGCAGCCATGCAGCGAAAAACAGGAATCAAGCCTGAGCAGCCACAAGTAGCAACAGCTCCAAGTCACAGTGCTCCAGAGGCTGATGAAGCCCCAGCTGAAGTAAGTGGCCACAAAAGCGACTTGTTCACTCCAGAAATGTTGACCCAGCTGAACACTGTGTTCTCTCGCATGGAAAACAACTTGATTCTGGAATTGCACTTGGACGACAGACCAGTATCTCAGGAACTGGAAAATTACATGGAAGAGCTGGCAAAGCTCACTGCAAAGCTTGAAGTTCGTACTACTTCCAGTGACCTGCAGCACAAGCCCTGTGTTCGTATTTGTCGTGAAGATGGCACTTGGACAGGATTGGCATTCCACGGAGTTCCCGGTGGCCACGAGTTCACCTCTTTTGTGTTGGGCTTGTACAATGCCGCTGGTCCTGGACAGCAGCTTGATGCCGACGTAATGACAGAGGCTCAGGCCATTGCAAAGCCAGTGGATATTAAGATTCTTATTTCCCTGTCTTGTACGATGTGCCCTGACTTGGTAACAGCAGCTCAGCGTTTGGCAGCTCTTAACGATAACATTTCAGCAGAGATCTACGACCTGAACCACTTTCCCGACCTACGAGATAAGTACCAGGTAATGAGCGTTCCTTGCATGATTATCAATGATGGAGAGTCATCCTTTGGAAAGAAGAATGCTCGCCAGATTTTGGACTTGATTCAGGCAAATGTATAAGAGTATGGGGAAACTCACAAAGTTTTAATATTTCGTGAATTTCCACCAATCATCAACTTGATTCTTGTCGAATTGTCATAAATTTTATACATTATAACCGATGGTTTTCCAATTATGGACATAGGCCATCGGTTATTTTTTTTTATCCCAATCTATATTTAGGAGAATCCTCATTGAACCTGTTGAGTAAGGCCATGAAAGAAGCCATCAGCTCGGTGTTGCCGATTTTTGCCATCGTGCTTGTGCTGAGTATATCCATTGCCCCACTAGAAACTGGGGTCTTGGTATTGTTTCTCTTTGGAACGCTCACATTGATTTTAGGCATGAGCCTTTTTACCATTGGTTCAGAAATTTCCATGCAACCACTGGGAGATGGTATT
Organism: Treponema sp.; assembly: GCA_017629095.1. GTDB lineage: Bacteria > Spirochaetota > Spirochaetia > Treponematales > Treponemataceae > Treponema_F. The sequence continues at coordinate 27,595 of JAGBXW010000003.1, forward strand.
GGTGCTAAAATCGGAAAGTCAAAACACATTTTCATTCCAGTAATCCTGTGTTTTGTGCTGGGAGTCATCATCACCATTGCTGAGCCAGATCTCACCGTATTGGCAGAACAAGTTCCTTCTGTTCCCAACATGACATTAATCATGTCTGTAGGTATTGGGGTGGGTATCTTTTTAACCATCTCCATGGTACGAACTCGCACAGGTATTCCCCTGTCTCGATTATTGATTATCTTTTATATCATCGTTATTGTTTTAGCCTTCTTTGCCCCCGATGACTTTATCCCCGCAGCCTTTGACTCTGGTGGTGTTACCACAGGCCCCATCACAGTCCCCTTCATTATGGCCTTGGGTGCAGGTATGGCCATGATGAGCCATGCAAAAAATGCCCACGAAAACAGCTTTGGTTTAGTTGCATTATGTAGCGTTGGTCCCATTCTGTCAGTTTTGATTCTCAGTATTACCTTTCAGCCTGCAGCCACCACTACCGAAACCCAGCTGATTATTGCCCATGATACAAAGGGAGCTTTTCTGCTCTTTGCTCAAGCTTTTCCCCACTACGCAGAAGAAGTACTCAAAGCCTTGGCACCAATTTTTGGATGTTTAGTGTTATTCCAGCTCATTACTCGAAGCTTCAGCAAACACCAGATGATGCGAATCATTGTAGGATGCGCTTACACCTATATAGGACTGGTTCTTTTTTTGGCGGGAGCAAATATTGGCTTTATGCCAGCAGGCCGCCTTATTGGAGCAGGAATTGCTGCTTCTCGTACAAAATTCCTTTTAATTCCAGCTGGTGCCCTAATGGGATATTTTGTTGTTTCTGCCGAGCCTGCCGTTCACTCTTTGAAAAAGCAGGTTGCAGAGGTCACCAACGGCGCTATTGGACAAAATGCCATCGGTATTGCCCTGTCTATCGGTGTTGCCTGTTCAGTAGGTATTTCCATGCTGAGAGTTTTAACAGGCATCCCCATTCTTCCCATCTTAATTGTAGGATATGTTATTTCCTTAGTTATCACCTTCTTTGTACCACCAATTTACACTGGTATCGCCTTTGACTCCGGTGGAGTTGCTAGCGGGCCCATGACCTCCACATTTATCCTTCCCTTTGCCATCGGAGCCTGTGAGGCTGCTGGTGGCAACGTCATGACCGATGCCTTTGGAATCGTGGCAATGGTTGCTATGACACCTCTTATCACTATCCAGGTAATGGGATTACTGGGCAGAATAAAGCAGAAAAAACTCCAGCAACAAGCCCACAGTCAGCTATTGCAGATTGAAGACGACATGATTTACTACAAGGAGGTGACCAAATGAGTGCAACAGAAGAAAATCCCATGGTATTGATTCTTTCCATCTTGGAACGTGGAAAGGGAAAATCCTACATGGAAATGTTAACTCAGCGTGACATTCACTTTCATACCCAAACCATGGGCTTTGGAACGGCACCTTCAGAAATGATGGATATTTTGGGATTAGGCAGCAATGATAAGGATGTGATTCTGAGCCTTGCTCCCAAACAGGAAGTTACCGCACTAACAACAATTCTCCGCGGAAACCTTGGCTCCAGCAGATATCGTGGATTGATGATGGAGTTAAAGCTTTCTGCCATTAATCGTCTTACTGCGGAAATGATTGTCCGCACTACCCCAGAAAAACAAATCCAGAAAGGAGAGGATGAAGAAGAAATGAGAAACGAATACCACCACCAGCTGATATTGATTTCTGTAAACCAAGGCTGTACCGATGAAGTTATGCATACTGCTCGTGGAGCAGGAGCTATGGGTGGCACCATCATTCGCTCTCGCCTTGCAGAAACTGGAATTATGTCTCAGTTTGGTATACAAGACGTTATGGCGGAACGGGAAATCATCATGATTTTAGCGGCATCAAACATTGCCACAAAGATTATGGATGCAGTAAACAAAGCCCATGGTGTACGAAGTGATGCTAACGGCATTGTCTGTGCCCTACCAGTAGAGCGAGCCTTCAAAGTATAGTTTTATAAAAGCGAGGAGTTTTTGCAAAACTCTGTTTTTTTCAAAACTCGGTTTTTCCAAAAGGCTGTTTTTTCAAACTCCTTGCTTTTACAGCTTCTTTTTAAAAATATAGGTCATAAAGTTTTTGTCTGGTGTGGAAAAAGTTTCGTTACCCTCAGCCTCCACCAAGGTAAAGCCATGGTTTGGATACCACTGATGATTGCAATCGCTATCTGTCCACAAATACAGGGATTTAAAGCCTGCCCTTCTAAGGACTGCTTCTAGCTGGGATAAAATCAAGCTGCCACATCCCCGCTGACTACTGGCAAAAAGACTAAGGCGAATATCATCCTTTTCCATAAAGCTACAGGTTTTAGCATCCATCTGTTCAAGATACACCACTACCCGTTGCAGGCTCTCCGCTTCCTTTGCAGAAAGAGTTCCACTATTTTCTTCCAGCCACTGGAGAGCATGGTTTTCTTCATCTTTCCGGGCAGCAAAGGCCACTGCTTGCAGTTCTTTCTCTTGAACAAGCTGAAAGGCAAATTCATTGTAAAAGATATTGTGTCGAACAATAAACTCCACATCTAAATTCAGCTTCCTTCCCTTTATCTTATTGGACATATTAGTGTCAAAGTCCATCATGGACATATTAGTATCCCAGTCCATCATGGACCAGAGAGGACTTACCCAACGGACAAGCTCTGGTATGTTTTTTGAATCAAAAGGCTCTACATGCATATCCATTCTCGCTCCCATTGTATCTTAGTACCCGTATCTCCTGCGTAATGCAATCAAGAACACCATCGTTACAAGGGCTGCTAACAAATCCGCTGCCACCATGGCACACCAAATTCCAGTAAGTCCAAAAAACAAGGGCAAAATCAATATGGTTGCCACCTGAAACACCAAGGTACGCAGGAAGGAAATAAGGGCAGAAACAAGTCCGTTGTTCAAGGCAGTAAAAAAGCTGGAACCCCAAATATTGATACCAGTAAAAATAAAAGAAAAAAGACTGATTCTTCCACCTCGCAAGGTCATGAGCATCAATTCCTTATCATAACCAGTAAACAAAGCCACCAAAGGACGGGCAAAAATCTGCCCAATAGCCACAAGCACTGCACCACCCACCAGCATCAACAGGAGTCCCTTGCCAAACATATTGTGGAGCTCACTTTGATTTTTTGCCCCGTAATGATAGCTTACAATGGGACTTGAGCCAATGGCGTACCCAATAAACAAGGACACAAAGATAAAGCCTGCATACATCAGTACACCGTAGGCAGCAACCCCATCTTCACCGGCATACTTCATCAACTGGAGATTGTACAAAAAGCCCACCACCGAGGCAGACAGATTGCTTACCATCTCGGAGGAACCATTGGTACAGGTTTTAACAAAAATCCGCCCGTAGAATTCAGTCTTTCCCAAATGCAAGAGACTTGAGTTGTGAGGGCGCAAGAAATATACCAAGGGAATGATAGAGCCTACCCCATAGCCAATAACCGTGGCAAAAGCAGCACCTGCTACACCCCAAGCAAATAGCTTGATAAAGACAAAATCCAATACAATATTGGTAAGGCCAGCTGCCATAGTTATCTTTAAGTTGTAGCCAGGCTTTTCTGCCACCACAAAAAAGCTCTGGAACATGGTTTGCATCATGTAAAGGGGAATTGCTGCAAAAAGAATTCGTCCGTAGGTGATACAATAGCTCAGCAAATCTCCCTCAGCTCCCAAACGGCGGGCAATATGAGGAGAAAGAAAAAATCCCATCACCGCAAAGCCACAGCCCAGAACAAAGGTGGCATACACAATCATGGAAAAATAGCGGTGAGCCAGCTGTCTCTTTCCCTGGCCCAAGGTCATGGAAACAATGGCACTACCACCAGTCCCCAGCATAAAGCCCACAGAACTCACCCCCAGCAACAGGGGCATAATCAGATTCACTGCAGCAAAGGCTGTTTTTCCCACAAAGTTTGACACAAAAAGTCCGTCCACAATGCTATAGGTGGAAGTAAACAGCATCATCAGCACAGATGGGAGTACATAACGAAACAATTTTTTGTAGGTAAAGTGATCTGATAATTGAATTTCCATGAAATCTTCCTTTTGAAGGAACTATTACACACAATCCTGCTATAAATGTCAAGAAAGGCCCCATTTCGTAGTATTCCCCATAAATCAAATTTGACAGATTTGATTTATGGGGGTACAATATAAGGAAGCAGCCTAAGACGATTAACTTGCTTTACACATTACAGTTAATGCGCCTTGACCTGCAATTCAGCGTTAAGGAGTCAAGATATGAAAGAAACACATGGAACACAAACCGTAGAAGTGATTGCAGGACGAAAGATTATTCTTTCTTCTGGAAAGGGCCAGACAAATGTTGATGATTTGAAATGGCTCATGGAAACGGTTTTACGTCATGCAGCCCCGTGGAAAGCTACTGGTTGGGCATATATTGCTGATTGTTCCGAAATGGGCCCCGTTGGACCAAGTGAAGGTGGACAGCTCGTAGTAATGACAAAGGCCTTTGTAGAAGCAGGCTGTAAGGCATTTGGCTTTGCAGAAGGTTCTTCTCTCATGTTAAAGATTCAGGCTCAGAAAAACACCCAACTCTCCCAAACTGGTGTTCTGGAAGGCCACTTCGCCACAGTACCAGAAGTACTAGATTGGCTTCAGAAGGATATTCATATTTAACCATATACCCCTCCAAACTAGATCTTGGACAGTTCTTAAGGTTTTCCGACCTTGGGAGCTGTCCTTTTTTTTCATTTACCATGGGATTGTAATTTCTTTCAAGAATTCCTTGCTCCTTCTAAAAGAAATTTGTATCATGCACATCATGGAAACACTTTCTAGCCAGAGGAATTTTCAACCCATTATCTTTCCCCACCCAGAAGAGGCCCACCAAGGTGTTGTTGCCATTACCCACGAACTTACACGGGACATGCTGTATTCAGCCTATTTACAGGGCATTTTTCCCTGGTTTAATCAGGAGGCAGGAGAGCCCGTGGTATGGTGGTCTCCTGACCCAAGATTTGTACTTTTTCCACAGGAATTTCACCTGCCCAAACGCCTGAAGCGATTTCTGCATCACAGTCCCTATCACTACACCATGGATAAGGCCTTTCAACAGGTTATTACTAGTTGCGCTCAGGTAAAGCGACCAGACCAAGATGGCACCTGGATTGGCCCCGCCATGATTGATGTGTACTGCCAGCTTTTTGACTGGGGAGTGGCACATTCCGTGGAGGTGTGGAAAGAAGAGCAGCTGGTGGGTGGATTGTACGGTGTCCGTGTGGGACAGATTTTCTTTGGTGAATCTATGTTTTCTCTGGAACCAGATACGTCAAAGTCAGCCTTTGCCCACTTTGTACAAGCCTTTCGTAATTGTGGTGGTCAACTCATTGATTCCCAGGTATACACCTCTAATTTGGCTCGATTTGGGGCACGAAATATTAGTCGCACCGCCTTTCTTCGGCTAGAAAAGGATTTTCTTACAAAAAGTCTCACAAAAAACCTCCAAGATGAATTTATTCAGGTGGTGAATCAAAGTACTACCCACTAAACAGCCTCCAATAAAATCCTGACAACAGATTTGCTTTCTCCCATTACCCTAACCTACACTTTAAGGTAACGGAGAAATCATGAATTCGAAATATTCCCAGGAGCAAAAACTTGCAGCAGTACAGGCATATATAAAAGGCGAAGGAGGAATTCGTCACATTGCTCGGGAGTATCAGGTTTCTCGTGGAGCCCTCATTCAGTGGGTTGCCTATTACAAAAAAAACGGCGACCTTCCTAACACCACCCAGAAAACAGAACAAAGTCCTCATCCGCTCCAATTCAAGCTGGAAGTTTTGTATTGGCAACAGCTTCACGATGCCTCCGACCTAAAAACAGCCGTCACCTTTAAGCTACGAGGCATGGAAATAGTCTCTAAGTGGCGAAAACACTATTTACAGGGCGGGAAATTTCGGCTCATTCGTAACAGAGACGGTAAGATAAAGCTGGTGGAAAAGAAAAAACTGGTGGAGCGTCCTGAACCACCAATAAAAGTGAAAAAAGAGGAAAGTCTTCCAGAGGAAAATCTTCCACAGGAGAGCTGAGGGGCCCCTTCAGTGGTGAGCGATCCCCTCCACTCCCCCTTAACAAGGGCAGAAACTTGTTCTACAATACAGGAAGGAAAATGCAAGGGGGAATTATGGAATCCACTGGAAGCGTGAAAAATCAGCAACGGGCAGTAATCATTGGGGCTGCAGCTATAGGAAATTACGACAAAATAGCTTCCTACTTGCAGCCAGACAAGGATTTTTATATTTACTGTGACGGTGGACTTTTACACCAAAGGCAGCTCGAAGAGTGCTGTGGACAAGCGATATCCCCAAACTTAATCGTGGGAGATTTTGATTCCTACCAATTGGAAAAGGACGTTTCTGTCTCAGACTTTCCCTGCCAAGTAATTCATCTACCACGGGAAAAGGACGACACAGACACCTGGTTTGCAGTAAAAGAAGCTCTCCACCGTGGTTTTACCGATTTTTTACTCCTTGGTGTGGTAGGCCAGCGACTGGATCATAGCTTAGGAAACCTGTCCATTTTGCTGTATCTTCACCAGCAGGGAGTGCATGCACAACTCCTAGATAATTTTTCCCAGATGGAAATTGTAGGTAACACACCAGTTTCCGTTTCAGCGGATTTTAGCTATTTTTCCCTGCTGAACATCAGCGGTCTTGCAAAGGAAGTAACCATAAAAAATGCCGTATATCCTCTGGACAAGGCTGAAATTAGCTGTACCTACCAATACGCCATCAGTAATCAAGTACTACCAGGACAGGTTACTGAAATTACCGTGGGACAAGGCTCCTTACTCCTGATAAAAGTTTGGTAAAAAATCAAAATCATCTTTAACTTTTTTGACATTTTTTGTATAATTGTCAGAATAAGGAGATTTCAATGGCAAAAATGAAGGGCTCTTGGAAAGTTCGCTTGGCTTTAGGTACTGTTGGTAAAATTCTCATGATGGGAGTAAATAAAGCTGCTAAAAATTGTGCATTAACTGAAGAGCAAACTTTGCGTGGAATACTACGCTATGCAAAAGACTCTGAATGGGGAAAACTTCATAAGTTTAGTTATATTCTCGCAGCTAAAACTCCAGAAGAATTATTTAAACGGTGGCAAGAAAATGTTCCACCAGCAGAATATGAGGATTTAGCACCTTTTATTGAGCGTCATAAAAATGGAGAGTCAAACGTATTGTTCCCAGGGAAACCAATGATGTATGCAACTACCAGTGGCACTACAAAAAACCCAAAGTGGATTCCCATTACAAATCGATACTATAAAAATGTCTACAGTAAAATTTCAAAAATATGGCTCTACTCTGCATACAAATATCGTCCCAGTGTTTTTGATGATGCAGGGACTTCCATTGTAGGCAAGGTGATAGAAGATTATGCTCCAGATGGAACCATTTGTGGTTCTGTGTCAGGAATCGTTCGTCGAGACCTACCTCAATTCATCAAAGCTATTTATGCAGAACATGATGATGTGTACGCCATCAATGATCACCGAGCCCGATACTATTGTATTGTTCGTATGGGGCTAGAGCGAGATATCCGTATTCTTGTAACACCAAATCCATCCACCATCGTGGAATTGCAACAGAGCGTCAACGATATGTTCGAGGATTATGTTACCGACATTGAAAAAGGAACCTTGTCTTCCAATCTAAACATCGAAGAAGAATTTAGACAAACAATTTCTTCTGGACTCAAACCAAATCCTCAGCGAGCAGCAGAACTTCGAGCTCTCAAAGAAAAATACGGAATTCTGCAGCCAAAACACTATTGGCCAAATCTACAAGTTCTATCCACATGGAAATGCGGAAACACCTATGTGTACATGGACAAGCTCAAAGATGCCTTCCCAGAAGAAATGTTTCACCAAGAATTCGGTTTTTTTGCCACAGAATGTTGCCCTGGCAAAGTTTTAGATGAGGGGAAAGCCACTACCATTTTTGCTCACATGAACTATCTGGAATTCGTTCCAGAAGAAGAATTACATTTACCTCATTCCCAGCAAACCTTTCTGCGTATGAGTCAACTGCAAAAGGGAAAACGATATGCCATGTTCGTTACCACCTATGCAGGATTGTATCGATATAATATGAATGACTTAGTAGAAGTAACAGGATTTTATGGAACACTTCCCAATATCGAAATGGTACAAAAAATCAACGGAATTATTTCCATGACAGGCGAAAAACTTCACGAACGACAATTTTTGGAAGCCGTTCAGCATGCACAAAAAGAAATGAATCTTACGGTAAACTTTTTTGTGGGTTTTGCAGATTTGCAGGATTCGGTGTATCACTTTTACTACGAATTTACGGAGTCAGATCTTCCACGGCAGCAAGTAAAGGATTTTACGACACTAGTAGATAATAAACTGAAAGAGCTAAATATTGAGTATCACGCAAAACGAGAGTCTCATCGCATAAAACATCCCCATACCCATCTTTTACAAGAAAATTCCTTTCAGAAATTCAAAGAAATGTCTGTTGCCCAAGGCGCACGAGATGCCCAGTTCAAGTTGAATCGCTTGATGCAAGATGAAAAGCGTCATGGAATGTTCAAGGAATTAATCAAAAAATAATTCCCCTGATTTAGTCACACAAAAAAAATCCCCACAAGTCAAAGAACCTGTGGGGATTTAATATACTACTACTTCAATTTAGGTGTGATACATCAATATTACTTCAGCAAAGCTCCTTCCAGATCCTGCAACATAATGTCCAAGGCAGTAATTCCACCTTCTGCAGTATACCAAACGGTAGGATTCTCCAAGTATACGATATTTCCGTTCTTGTAAGCGTCAATTTGCACAACCAGCTGATTTTCAATGATTTCCTGAGCGAGCTTTGCACCCTGAGCCTGAATTGCAGCGTCTCGGTCCAGTACAAACAGGTACTGGGGATTCAACTTAACGAGAAGTTCAAAGGAGCTTTCGTTACCGTGGGTAGAAGTCAGATCGCTGGCACCAATATTTTCAAAGCCGATTTCAGTTCCAATGATGGAGCATCGTCCGTCATTTCCCAATACATTAAAGCCACCGCTGGTACAAAGTCCAATAACAGCATTCTTGTCTTTAGCAAAATCTGCCAAAGCTGCAATCCGCTGGTCAAAGGTGGCCATAAGATTTTCCACCTCGCCTTCTTTTCCAAAGATGGAAGCAATAGTGGTGGCATTTTTGCGAACACTTTCCACAACACCAAGATTTCTATCAACAGCCAGCTGCACCACAGGAGCAATTTCACTTAAAATATCGTAGGAAGCACTAAGGCGGCCACCAATAAAGATAATATCAGGCTCGCTTGCCATAGCAGCTTCTAGGTCGGCCTCCTTGATGGTGCCCAAATTAGCCAAGTCCTTGTTGGAAGCATAAGCATTCAAATAAGGCAAAGTGGTACCAGCCATACCAATTACTCTATCTCCAAGATTCAAGGCATCAAGGATGTCCAAGGCAGCCATATCTAAGATGGCAACTCTCTGGGGATTAAAAGGAACTTCAACCTGGGTGGCAGCACGATTACCATCTAAACCAGTTACTGTTACGGTTTTTCCCGAAAGAGCTGGGGCAGCATCCTTGCCTCCCATGGCAAAAACACTGGCAGCCAAGGCCACAACAAGTACAAAACTACAAAGTTTTTTCATATACATAACTCCTCTATTCACCACCACTTGGGTGGAAATGTCCAAAAATAATTAGCATAAACTAACTTTATGCCGAAAGAAAAACCTGATTTTTATTCATCAGGTTTATTTTCACCCTAGTAATAAATACACAGGGGCTTTTCGTTAATATTCATAATCTCAAAATCTACATCGTAGATTTCAGATAA